>JANXOE010000034.1 GCA_025353745.1 Hymenobacter sp. | reverse complement strand
TTCGCCCCGGCGCAAGCCGACGAAGTGAAAGCCGCCCTGCGCGAGCTGCTCGACGCCGGGGCCCTGCGCTACGCGGCCGACGGGCAGCTGCGGGTGGCCGAGGCCGGGTAGGGCCCCGGCCCGGCGCCACCGGGCCCGCCGGCAGGGCCGGCAATTCCCCGCAACGAGGCGGTGACGGCGGTGAGGGCCGGTAAAATCCTAATATTGTCAGATTTAATCCTGCGTGTGTACGCTGGAATCCTACTCTTGTCGGGTTTAATCTTATGCACGTACCCTTTAATGCTGCTCGTGTCACCTTTAATCCTGTTCATCGGCCCCAAACCGTCTGCGAGGGCCCCGGGGTGGCCAACGCAAGTAACGCAAGGCCGGCGACGCCCCCGGCCCCGTGGCAGCGTCACGATGTTGTGGCGACCGGAGGATGGGCTAGGCCGCCAGGTAGCCATAGTCAACCAGCGCCGTCTGCAAGTCGCCTTCCAACTTGAGCAGGCGGCCCTGGTGCAGCAGGTACACCACGTCGCAGAGCGGCAGCACCTCGGCGTAGCGGTGGTCGGTAAGCACTATGCCCTTGCGCCGTTTTGCCCGGCGAAGCTCGTCCGCGAGCGTTTCGACGTGGACGGGCATGATGCCCGAAAAGGGCTCGTCGAACAAGGAGAACGCCGTGTCGGCGTGGAGCAGAAACAGCACTTGCAGCAAGCGCGCCGTGCCGCCCGACGCCTCGCCGGGGCGGCAATGAAGCTGCGCCCGCAACTCCGGAAAGTTGGCCGTGGCCTTTTCCGGGTCGATGCGCAGCAGCTCGGCTGCCCGGCGCATGGAGAGGTGCGGCGGCGCCAACGCCGTTTGCGGCAGGTAATTGACGAGCCCCGGCACTTGGAAAGCCGGCACCGCGCGCCGCCCGTTCACCCGCACCGAAGCATCGGGCACGGCGCGGGCCCCGAAAATGGTTTGCAACAAGACGGATTTGCCGCTGCCGTTGCGCCCCAGCAGGCCCACGATCTGGCCGGTTTGCACCCGCAAGTAAACGTCGGCCAGCACCGGCCGGCCGCCGAACGCGAGCCGGATGCCGTCGGCTTCCAGCACGTGCGGCCCCGTCGGATTGCCCTCGGCCCGAAAACTCATGCTTGGTTGGCGCTTAACCCGAGCACGCACCCCAGAAACAACAGCCCGTCCAGCGCGCCCACGCTGCCCCACAGGAAGCGGCGCGACACGCCCAGGTTGTAATAAAACCAGTACTGGTCGGGCCGCATTTGCTCCGATAAGTACCGCACCGCCGGCCCCGTGGCCAGCTTGGTGAGCACCAGCGCGGGCCACAAGCCGCGGGCCCAGCCTTCGTGCAGGGCCGGTAGTAAAACAAAGCCGATGATCAGCGCCGAGACGCCCACCATAAACGGTGCGACGCTGCGATAAAACAAAACCATTGCCCGCAACCGGGTGGCGAACGGCGTCATGTAGTCCGGGGCTGGTTTTATGGTTAACGCGCTCAAAGTAGTCACGGAAAATTCAGGCCCCCGCCGGCCGGCACAAAAAAGCAGCCCCGGGGCCCTCGGGGGCAGAGGGGCCCTACGCCGAGTAGCCCTGGAAGCCGCCGAGCAGGTTGCGCACGTTGGCGAAGCCTTGCTGCGTGAGGTAGGCCTTGGCGGAGGTGGCGCGGCCACCGCCTTTGCAATGCACGATGATTTCCTGGTTTTTGAGGTCTTCCAGGTCGTCGAGCCGGGAGGGCAGCGCATTCAGGGGAATGTTTTGGGCGCCGGGAATGCGGCCTTCTTCGTGCTCCCAGGCTTCGCGCACGTCGATGATGGTGAGGGATTCGCCGGCTTGCTGGCGTTGCTTGAGCTCGTCGGAAGTGATGTCGGGCATGAGAAGTTTATTGAGAATGAAGAATAGCCGGGCCGGGGCGGGCCGCCGGCTTTTTACTGGCTGCCCGCTAGGCGTCAGGGCAGTTGGAGGGCCCCGGGGGCGTTTGGCGAGGCAACGGTTACCGGGCCGCCGGCGGAAAAGCCGGCGGCCCGGGCCACGGCCTAGCCCAGGGCCGCCACGCCGGGCAGCTCCTTGCCTTCCATGAATTCGAGCAGGGCCCCGCCGCCGGTGCTGATGTAGCTCACGCGGTCGGCGAAGCCCATTTGCTGCACGGCGGCGGCCGAGTCGCCCCCGCCGATGAGCGAGTAGGCGCCGGCCTCGGTGGCCTCGGCCACGGCGCGGGCCACGAACTCGGTGCCGAGCGAGAAGTTGCTCATCTCAAACACGCCCATGGGGCCGTTCCAGAGGATGGTTTTGCTGGCCCGGATGACGGCGGCGAACTCCTCGCGGGCGTCGGGGCCCAGGTCGAGGCCCATCCAGCCGGCCGGGATGGCGTCGTTGGGGGCCACGTCCACGTTGGCGTCGTTGGCAAACGCGTCGGCGATGAGGCTGTCGCCGGGCAGCACCAGGTTCACGCCCTTGGCCTGGGCACGGGCGATGAGGTCGCGGGCCAGGTCCACCTTGTCGGCTTCCAGCAGCGAGCCGCCCACGTGGCCGCCCTGGGCCACGGCAAACGTATAGGCCATGCCCCCGCCGATGAGCAGGTTGTCAACTTTGTCCAGCAGCTTGTCGATGAGCAGGATTTTGTCCGAGATTTTGGCCCCGCCCATGATGGCCGTGAAGGGCCGCTCGGCGTGCTCCAGCACCCGGCGGGCGTTGTCCACCTCGCCTTGCAGCAGGTAGCCGCCCACCCGGTTTTCGGGGGCGAAGTACTGGGCCATCACGGCGGTGGAGGCGTGGGCGCGGTGGGCCGTGCCGAAGGCGTCGTTCACGTACACGTCGCCGAGCCGGGCCAGGTACTGGGCGAAGGCCGGGTCGCCGGCTTCCTCTTCGGGGTGGAAGCGCAGGTTGTCGAGCAGCAGCACCTGGCCGGACTGCAGGCTTTGGGCCTTGGCGAGGGCTTCGGGGCTGCGCACGTCGCCGCCCCACTGCACCTCGCGGCCGTATTCCTGGGTCAGGCGCTGCACCAGGCTCTGGAGCGAGAACTTTTTTTCGTAGCCGCCCTTGGGCCGGCCCAGGTGCGAGAGCAGCACCACGGAGCCGCCGCCGGCCAGGATTTTCTTAATGGACGGCGTGGCCGCCCGGATGCGCGTGTCGTCGGTGATGCGCAGCTCGCCGTCGAGCGGCACGTTGAAATCGACGCGCACCACGGCGCGGCGCCCGGCAAAATTGGTGTTGTCCAGCGTGTTCATGGAGCAGGGGAGGGGGTTAGGAGAAGTGAAGAATGAAGTGCTGCAAAAGTGCGGCCCCGGGGCCGTATGCGGCCAGTGGGCACGGCGGTGTTACCGCAGCGAGGGCCCCGCGGTTTCGTGGTAGTGCGCCAGCGCGTCGATGGGGCCCTGCACGATGCGGCCCACCGCCATGCCGTGGCGGGCGGCGGCCTCGGCCAGCGCCTCGCGGAAGTGGTAGCCCACCGAGCCCACGCAGTTGAACGCGTGGCGGCGGTAGTCGGGGTAGTGCGTCACGATTTGCTCAAAAAACGCATCGAACGCCCGGGCCACCGCGGCGCGGCAGTGGGGCTCGTGGTAATGGTCGTGCGCAAATTTGGCGAAGCCGGCCAGGAAGCGGTTGGGCAGGGGCTGGTTGTAGAGGCGGTCGAGCACCTCGCTGACGTCGCCCAGGCCGTGGGCCGCGCTCAGGGCCGCCGACAAGCCAGCCGGCAGCCGGCCGCGCAAGTGGTCGCGCAGCAGCTGCCGGCCGATAAACGTGCCCGAGCCCTCGTCGCCGAGCGAGTAGCCCAGCGACTCGACGCAATGGGTGATGCGCTGCCCGTCGTACAAACAGGAATTGGTGCCCGTGCCCAGGATGGCGGCGAAGCCCGGCCGGGGCCCGAGCAGGGCGCGGGCCGCCGCCAGCAGGTCTTCGGCCACGAACACCCGGGCCTGCGGAAACACCTGCCGGAGGGCCCCAGCCACCACCTCGGCCTTGGCCGGCGAGAGCACGCCCGCCCCGTAGAAATGCACCGCGCGCACCGCGGCCCGGGGCACGGCCGCGGGCAGGGCCCGGCCCAGCGAGGCGGCAATGGCGGCCGTGTCAAAGAAGTAGGGGTTGTAGCCCTCGGTGGCGAAGTGGGTGCGGGGGCCGGCGTCGGCCAGCAGGCACCAGCTGCACTTGGTCGAGCCGCTGTCGGCGATTAGCATCATGGGGGCGAAAGTACGCGGGCGCGGGCCGCTGGCCGTATCTTGCGCCGTCGCTTTCTGTTCTTCTTTATGCCGTCTCGTCGAAAATTTCTGCATTCTTCCGCCGCGGGCCTGGCCGGGCTGGCCGCCGCCCCGCTGGCCGCCGCGGCCCTGCCGACGGCCCCCGCGGCGGGCCCGCCGTTGGTCATTTCCACCTGGGACGCCGGCGTGGCGGCCAACCAGGGCGCGTGGCAGGTGCTGCACGGCGGCGGCACGGCCCTCGACGCCGTAGAAGCCGGCGTGCGCGTGACCGAGGCGGCGCAAAGCTGCTGCGTGGGCCTGGGCGGCAACCCCGACCGCGACGGCATCGTGACCCTGGACGCCTGCATCATGGACCACCAGTTCAACTGCGGCGGCGTGGCGGCCCTCGAGCGCATCAAGCACCCCGTGAGCGTGGCGCGCCGCGTGATGGAGCGCACCCCGCACGTGCTGCTGGTGGGCGAGGGGGCCCAGCAGTTCGCCGTGGCCCAGGGCTTCCCGCTCGAACCCCGGCAGCTGAGCCCCGACGCGGAAAAGGCGTACCGCGAATGGCTGAAAACCAGCCAGTACCGGCCCGTGGTCAACATCGAAAACACCGGCAGCCACCCGGTGGGCCCCACGGGCGGCGCCAACAACCACGACACCATCGCCATGCTGGCCCTCGACGGCCAGGGCCGCCTCAGCGGCAGTTGCACCACCAGCGGCATGGGCTTCAAGATGCGCGGCCGCGTGGGCGATTCGCCCCTCATCGGCTCGGGCCTGTTCGTGGACAACGCCGTGGGGGCCGCCGCCGCCACCGGCCAGGGCGAAGACGTGGTGCGCATGGCCGGGGCCCACACCGTGGTGGAGCTCATGCGCCAGGGCCGCTCGCCGCAGGCCGCCTGCCGCGAAGCCGTCGAGCGCATCGCCGCCATCAAGGGCCCCAAGGCCCGCGACATCCAGGTGGCGTTCATCGCCGTGAGCGCCCGGGGCCAGGTGGGGGCCTTCGCCCTGCAAGCGGGCTTCAGCTACGCCCTGTGCACGGCCGCCGACCAGCGCCAGCTCATCGCCGCCGACCATTTGCTGAAATGAGCCGCCGGCAGCTAGAAATCTGCGCCGGCTCGCTGCCCTCGGCCCTGGCTGCGCAGGCGGGCGGCGCGCACCGCGTCGAGCTGTGCCAAAACCTGGAGCAGGGCGGCACCACGCCGTCCTACGGGTTGATAAAAGCGGTGCGGGCCCGGTTGGAAATCCCGGTGTTCGTGCTGATCCGGCCCCGGCCGGGCGGCTTCGTGTACAGCCCCGACGAGCTGGCCGTCATGCGGGCCGACATTGACATGTGCCGCGAGCTGGGCTGCGCGGGCGTGGTGCTGGGCGTGCTCACCGCCGCCGGCCGCGTGGACGTGGCCGCGTGCCGGGCCCTCATCGCCGCCGCCGGCCCGCTGCAAGTCACCTTTCACCGCGCCTTCGATGCCTGCCCCGACCAGCCGGGGGCCCTCGAAGACGTCATCGGCCTGGGCTGCCAGCGCCTGCTCACCTCGGGCGGCCAGCCCACGGCCGCCGCCGGCCAGGCCCGGCTGGCCGCGCTGGTGGCGCAGGCCGCCGGGCGCATCGAAATCATGCCCGGCGCGGGCATCGGCGCGGCCAACGTGCAGGCGCTGGCGACTGGCACCGGGGCCCCGGCGTTTCACGCCAGCGCCCGGCGGCCGCTGCCCCCCGACCCGGCCGCCGGCCTGTTTCAGGTGGCGCGGTCCGAAACGGACGCGGCCCTGGTGGCCGAGCTGGTGGCGCTGCTGAACCCAGCGCCGGGCTAGCGCCGCGCTCCACCCGGACCGCTGGTGGCCGCGCCCAACCCTGCGCCCCTCCTTACCTTTGCTGCATTATGAGAATTGGGATTTTTTTCGGGGGCCCTTCGCGCGAGCGGGAGATTTCGTTTGCCGGCGGACGCACCGTTTTCGATAATTTAGACAAGGCGCTGTTTCAGCCGGTGCCCGTGTTCGTCGACAGCCTGGGCAATTTCATTCTGCTCGACTGGCAGTACCTGTACAAGGGCACCATCCGCGATTTCTACCCGCCGGTGGGGGCCCTGCCGCCCACGGCCCACCCGTGGTCGGTGTACGTGGAAAGCCTGGGGCCCCTGAGCGCCGCGCAGCAGGACGAATTGATTAACCGCGTCGGCCGCCGCGTCGAAGCCCGTGAGCTGCCCCAGCTCATGGACTTTGCCTTCCTGGCCCTGCACGGGCCCGGCGGCGAAGACGGGGCCATCCAGGGCCTGCTGGAGTGGGTAGGAATTCCCTATTCCGGCTCGGGCATCCTGCCCTCGGCGTTCGGCATCGACAAAGTCGCGCAGAAAAACCTGCTCCGCGCCCTGGGCCGGCCCACGCCGGACTTCCGCGTGCTCACCGCCGCCGCCTGGGACGCCGCCGACCACGCCGCCGTGCTCGCCGATACCGTGGGGGCCCTCGGCCTGCCGCTCGTGCTCAAGGCCCCGCACCAGGGCAGCAGCATCGGCATCAGCATTTTAAAGGAAAGCCGCCTGCCGGCCTTCGAGGCGGCCGTGGAGCGCAGCTTGTTTCGCAAAGTCCTGGCCCGGGCCGAGTGGCAGGCGCTGGGGGCCGCCGGCCAGCGCGCCTGGGCCCAGCAGCTGGCCGACATCCGCGAGGGCATCGGCCTGCCGCTGGTGCTCGAAGCCGCCGCCGGCCCGGCCGCGCCCGGCGCCGAACCCGTCCACCACCCCGAAGCCCTGCTGGGGGCCCTCGACCGCTGGTTTGCCACGGCCGACGCCGTGCGCCTGGCCAGCACCCACGGCGAAACCGAGGTGCTGCTCGAAGCCTTCGTGGCCGGGCGCGAGTTCTCGTGCATCGTGGTGGAAGACGAGCACGGCGCGCCGCTGGCCCTGCCGCCCACCGAAATCGTGAAGGGTGCCGAGGTGTTCGACTACCGCTCGAAGTACCTGCCCGGCCTGGCCCGCAAAATTACGCCCATCGACCTGCCGGAGGCTGATATTGAGCGCATCCGCCAGGAGTGCCAGGCCATGTTCCGCACGTTCGGCTTCCAGGTGTACGCCCGGCTCGACGGCTTCATTCAGGCCGACGGCACCATCTTCCTCAACGACCCGAACACCACGAGCGGCATGCTGCCGGCCTCGTTCTTCTTCCATCAGGCGGCCGAGATTGGGCTGAATCCCAGTCAGTTTCTCACCTACCTCATCCGCACTTCGCTGGCGGCCCGGCGGGCAAGCGGGATGCAGCCGGTGAAGCTGGGGGCCCTGTTGGAAAAACTCGACGCGGCGGTGGCCGCCCGGCAGCAAACCGGCGCGGGCGGGCGCATCCGCGTGGCCGTGGTTATGGGCGGCTACTCGTCGGAG
>JANXOE010000016.1 GCA_025353745.1 Hymenobacter sp. | reverse complement strand
CAGCCTGAAGGAAGTGCTGGGGGCCCTCACGCCCGAAGAAAAAGTGAAGCTCGTGGTGGGCATGGGCTTTTACCCGGCGGGCTTCCCGGCGGGAATGCTGCCGGCCGGCGACCCCGGCGACGACCAGGTGCCCGAGAGGGTGCCGGGCGCGGCCGGCCGCACCCACGCCGTGCCGCGGCTGGGCATCCCGTCGCTTACGCTTTCCGACGGCCACAACCCCGTGGCCCAGCTCAAGGCCGGCAACGACCTGCTCATGCCCGGCATGCACGCCCAAACCCTGGCCCTGCTGGGGGCCCTCAAAAGCGGGGGCCTGGCCTCGCGCCCGCGCAGCTCGACGCCAGCGTGGCCCGCGTGCTGGAACTGGTGTTGAAATCGCCCACCTTCAAAAAGGCCCCGTACACGAGCCAGCCGGCCCTGAAGGCCGATGCCGCCGTGGCCCGCCAGGCCGCCGCCAAAAGCCTGGTGCTGCTGCGCAACGAGGGCAAAACCCTGCCGCTGGCCGCGGGCCAGAAGGTGGCGCTGTTCGGCAACACTTCCTATAGCCTCATCGCGGGCGGCACTGGCAGCGGCGACGTGAACCGGGCCTACACCGTGTCGCTGGCCCAGGGCCTGGCCGCCGCGGGCTTCGCCGTGGACGCGCCCCTGGGCCGGGCCTACGCCGAGTACCTGCAAGCCGAAAAAGCCAAGCTCCCCAAAAACCGGGGCCTGCTCGACGCTGCCCCGGTCATCGCCGAAATGCCGGCCGACGCCGGGGCCGTGCAGCAAGCCGCCCAAACCGCCGACGTGGCCCTGCTCACCATCGGCCGCAGCGCCGGCGAGGGCGGCGACCGCAAAGTGGCATACGATTTCAACCTCACGGCAGCCGAGCAAGCCTTGCTCCGGCAGGTGGCCACCGCTTTTCATGCCCAGGGCAAGAAACTCGTGGTGGTGCTCAACATCGGCGGCGTGGTGGAGGTGGCCAGCTGGCGCGCCCAGGCCGACGCCCTTCTGCTGGCCTGGCAGCCCGGCCAGGAAGGCGGCCACGCCCTGGCCGACGTACTCGGGGGCCGCGTGGGGCCCTCGGGCAAGCTGGCTACGACCTTCCCGGTGGCGTACCAGGACGTGCCCTACGGCGGCGACTTTCCCGGCAAAACCCTGCCCGGCAAAACCCTGCCCGGCAGCACCACGCCCGCCAACGCCCTGATGGGCCAGCCCTCCGAAAACACCTACGCCGAAGGCATTTACGTGGGCTACCGCTACTACAACACCTTCAAGGTGAAGCCGGCTTACGCGTTTGGCTACGGCCTGGCCTACACCACGTTCGCCTACGGCAAGCTGTAGCTGAGCGCGCCGGCGCTGGCCGAAAAAATTACGACCAAAATTCCGATCACCAACAACGGCCCCGTGGCCGGCAAGGAAGTGGTGCAGCTCTACGTGCACGCTCCCGCCGGCAAGCTGGCCAAGCCCGAAAGCGAGCTGAAAGCTTTCGCCAAAACGGCCCTGCTACAACCCGGCCAATCCCAGACGCTGACGTTTACGCTCACCGCCGCCGACCTGGCCTCGTACAACACCGCCGCCGAAGCCTGGCTGACCGACGCCGGCGCGTACACGGTTCGGGCCGGGGCCTGCTCGACACCCGGCAATCGGCCACCTTTCAAGTGCCCAAAGAAGTGGTGGTGCAAAAAAGCCACAAGCTGCTGGCCCCGCAGGGCCCCGTGGCCGAAATGAGCGCCACCAAGGCAAAGTAGGGGCAAAAGGCTAGCGCCAGGTTTCGCCAGGTAAAAAAAGGTTTCGCAAAGGGTCTAAAGCAGACCTTGCGAAACCTCTTTTTACCTGGCGAAACCTGGCGCTAGCCTTTCGCCGTCAGCGTAATGTACGGGATGATGCACTCCTCCAGCGAGATGCCGCCGTGCTGAAACGTGTCCTTGTAGTAGTTCACGTAGTAGTTGTAATTGTTGGGGTAGGCGAAGAAATAATCGCCGACCGTGAACACGTACGCCGTGCTCACGTTTTCGCGGGGCAGGAAAATACGCTCCGGCTTGCGCACCACGTACACGTCGCGCGAGTCGTCGAAGCCCAGGTTACGGCCGTGCTTGTAGCGCAGGTTGGTGTTGGTGTTGCGGTCGCCCACGATCTTGTAGGGCCGTTTCACGCGGATGGTGCCATGGTCGGTGGTGATGATGAGTTTGCCTTTTTTCTCGGCGATGACTTGCAGCATCTCGTAGAGCGGCGAGTGCAGAAACCACGAGCGGGTGATGCTGCGGTAGGCCGATTCGTCGGCCGCCAGCTCGCGGATCATCGCCATGTCGGTGCGGGCGTGCGAGAGCATGTCCACGAAATTGTACACGATGACGTTGCACTTGTAGTTGTTGTGCAGGTTGCTCATCTTGCTCAGCAAGTCCTTGCCGGCCTGCAGGTTGGTCACCTTGTGGTAGCTGTGCTTCACCTTCTGGTTGTTCTTCTGGAAGTTGATTTCCATGAACTCGGCCTCGTGCAGGTTCTTGCCTTCCTCGTCCTCGTCGTTCACCCACAGGTTGGGGTATTTTTTCTGGATGTCGGACGGCATCATGCCCGAGAAGATGGCGTTGCGGGCGTAGGCCGTGGTGGTGGGCAGGATGGCGTAGTACATCTCCTCGCTGTCGACGGTAAACAGCTCGTTGATAATGGGTTCTAGCACCTTCCACTGGTCGTAGCGCAGGTTGTCGATCAGCACGAAGTACACGGGCGTGTCGCCGGTGGCCTTCAGCGTCGGGAACACGCGCTCCTTGAAGAGCTGGTGCGACATGAGCGGGGCATCCTTATCGTCGCCGTTCACCCAGTCCTCGTAGCTCTCGGTGATGAAGCGGCCGAAATAAGTGTTGGCCTCGTCCTTCTGCATGTTGAACACCTCGGCCATGCTCTTGCCTTCGGTTTCGTTGATTTCCAACTCCCAGTACACCAGCTTTTTGTACACCTCGGCCCACTCGGCGGGCGACAGGCGGTCGGAGAGCTGCATGCCCAGCTGGCGGAAATCGCGCTGGTAGCCCGAGTTGGTTTTTTCGGTCACCAACCGCTTGTTGTCCAGCACCTTTTTCACCGACAGCAGGATCTGGCTCGGGTTGACGGGCTTGATGAGGTAATCGGCGATTTTCGAGCCGATGGCTTCTTCCATGATGTGCTCCTCCTCGCTCTTGGTGATCATCACCACCGGCACGGTGGGGCGCAGGGCCTTGATTTCGTTGAGCGTTTGGAGGCCCGTCAGGCCGGGCATGTTTTCGTCGAGAAACACCAGGTCGTAGGTGCGTTCCTGGATCAGCTCGATGGCGTCGGCCCCGCTGTTGACGGGGGTCACGTCGTAGCCTTTGTCTTTGAGAAACAGCAAATGGGGCTTGAGCAGGTCGATTTCATCGTCGGCCCAAAGAATGGTAGTTTGCATAAATACAGGTACTTATGCCACAATGCCCGGGGGCCCTGCGGCGGGTGAAGCGCCGCCGGGCAGGGGCCCGGCGTTTGAGGTGAACGAATAAAGTGCCCGGCATGGTGCCCGGGCGGCCCCGCAATCGCCCAACAGTACCCCAAAACCGACCGCGGGGTTGCTGGGGCCGGTGCCC
>JANXOE010000002.1 GCA_025353745.1 Hymenobacter sp. | reverse complement strand
GTAAACGGCAACAGGTGCGGCCGGATGGCCGGGTCGTCGAACAGCAGAACGTGCATTGCGTGGGATTGTCGGTAGTACGGGGGCAGCGGCGCGTTGCCGTTCAGCTGACGGCCGGCAACGCGCCGCTGACCACGGAATTTTCAGGCAAAATTCGCCACAAAAAAACTCCTGCCGACGGTGCGCCAGCAGGAGTTTTTGTAGGTAAAGGCGCGCGGCCAGAGGGCCCCGGCGCGCCGCCAGCTATTCTTTGTTGGCGCTGGCCTGCTCTTTCTTGGCGTAGCGGCTGCGGAATTTCTCCACCCGGCCGGCGGTGTCGATGAACATGTTTTTGCCGGTGTAGAAAGGGTGCGAAGCGCTGCTCACCTCGATTTTCACCAACGGATACGTCTTACCGTCCTCCATCGTGATGGTGTCGGTCGGCTTCATCGTGGAACGGGTGATGAATTTGAAATCCGAAGAAGTGTCCTGGAACACAACTTCCTGGTACTCGGGGTGGGTGTCTTTTTTCATATCGAAGGCCGGTTTCACCGGGTGAGCCCCGCCGGTTTTGCGGAAGGGAATGCAAAAGTACGGCTTTGCCTTGACTTAGCCAACGCCGACAGCTAAAAAAAATGGATAACCGCCGTCCGTGCAACGCGTTGGGCCCCGCCGGCCCGGCGCAGGGCCCCCGAGTGCCGGCGGAAAGCGGGGACGGCGGGCGCTGTTTTCCCGGCGCGGCGGCGGACCTTTGCCGGCGTCTCACCGTTTTGCTGCCCATGCGCCTCTGCTTCGCTTCCAACAACGCCCACAAGCTCGACGAAATCCGCCCCCTGCTCCCGCCTGGCCTCGCCCTGCTGAGCCTGGCCGACGTCGGCTGCCACGAAGAGCTGCCCGAAACCCAGGACACGCTCGAAGGCAACGCCCGCCAAAAGGCCGAATACGTGCGCCAGCACTACGGCGTGGCCTGCTTCGCCGACGACACGGGCCTGGAAGTGGCGGCCCTGGGCGGCGCGCCGGGCGTGTACTCGGCCCGCTACGCCGGGCCCCAGCGCCTGGCCGCCGACAACGTGGCCAAGCTGTTGCGCGAGCTGGCCGGGCAGCCCAGCCGCGCGGCGCAGTTCCGCACGGTGGTGGCGCTGGCCCTGGCCGAGGGCCCGGTGCACGCGTTTGCCGGGGCCGTGGCCGGCCGCATCGCCGAGGCGCCGCGCGGCACGGGCGGCTTCGGCTACGACCCGGTTTTTGCGCCCACCGAGGGCGACGGCCGCACCTTTGCCGAGATGAGCGGGGCCGAAAAAAACCAAATCAGCCACCGCGCCCGGGCCGTGGCGGAGCTGCTGGCTTATTTGGCCGCTATCAGTTAACAGTGAGCCGTTATTAAATAACAAGGGGCCTTTTTTTGGGGCGAAACCTAAAAAATGCGCCGGTGTGGCGGAACTTTGTATAATTCCGTTGCCGGGCCCTTAAATTTAAAAACCGTTGCAACCCGTTCACTGCTAACCGATAACTGATAAAGTGCAGCACCCCTACCTCGTCGGCATCACCGGCGGCAGCGCCTCGGGCAAAACCACGTTTCTGAACCGCCTCGTGTCGGCGTTTCCCGCGGACCAGATTTGCCTGGTGTCGCAGGACAACTATTACCACCCGCGCGACCGGCAAATCCTGGACGATCAGGGCGTGCACAATTTCGACCTGCCCGCCAGCATCGACGCCGCGGCCTACGCGGCCGACGTGCTGGCCCTCAGCCAGGGCCGGGAAGTGCGCCGGCAGGAATACACGTTCAACAACGCCGCCGCCACGCCCCAGGAACTGGTGTTCCGGCCGGCCCCCATCGTGGTGGTGGAAGGCATTTTCGTGTTCCATTTTGCCGAAATTGCCCGGCTGCTCGACCTGAAGGTGTACATCGACGCCCAGGAGCACGTGAAGCTGCACCGCCGCATCATCCGCGACCGCGACGAGCGGGGCTACGACTTGGCCGACGTACTCTACCGCTACACCCACCACGTGGCCCCTACCTACGAAAAATTCATCGCCCCTTACAAGCACGACGCCGACGTAGTGATTCCCAACAACCAGCACTTCGACAAAGGCCTGGAGGTGCTGGTGGGCTTTTTGAAAGGCAAAGCGGCCGGGCGCGCCTAGTTGCGGGGGCCGTACCCTGGGCCACCCAACCTTGCCCGCCACGCGATGGAGTTTCTCGATTGGCCCCGGCAGTTGCGCGGCGTGCCGCCCGGCTTTTTGCTCGATTTGCGTTCCTTACGCCGGACGGCTTAGCTCTACTTGGGAAGTACAGCCGTTTCACGCACCAAACACGGGGGTAGCGACGCGAACCTTCGCGTCTCAATCGTTGCAATCGCTGCGAGCAATCCTAATCGTGCAGCGATGGAGACGCGGAGGGTCGCGTCGCTACAATCGTTCAGCGATAGTCAACGGGTGTAGAGACGCGACCCTTCGCGTCTCAATCGTTGTAATCGCTGCGAGCAATCCAAATCGTGCAGCGATGGAAACGCGAAGGGTCGCGTCGCTACCACTATTGATGGTGCGCAAAACCGCGCTAAATACATGATCAATAAAATAATGTATAGCAAAGCCGAAGCCACCCAACTGCGGCAGGCCTTCTGGACCACCTTTGGGCAGTACATGGCCCCAGTGCTGTCGGCCGAAGG
>JANXOE010000334.1 GCA_025353745.1 Hymenobacter sp. | reverse complement strand
GGCCGCCCGGGGCGCGGGGCAATGCTGTTTGTGGCAATTCAGCGATTGGCGGGCAGCCGGCGAAAAACCCGGCCGCCCGCCGCGGGGCTACTCGGCCAGATGCCGGGTTTCTTCGTCCAAAAAAGCCTGGAACCGGGCCTGGATGGCCTCGAAGGCCGCCAGGGCCCGCTCGCCCTCGGCGGTGAGGGCCGCGCCGCCGCCGCTTTTGCCGCCGGTTTGGGTGGCCACCAGGGGCCGGCGGGCCTGGGTGTTCATGGAGTGCACGAGGTCCCAGGCGCGCTTGTAGGACATGCCCATGGCCGCCGCTGCCCGCGAGATGGAGCCCGTGGCCCGGATCTGGCCCAGCAGCTCGAGCCGGCCGATGCCGAGAAAGCGGTCGTCGGGGCCCTGCACCCACACGCGGCCGGCGAGGCGGTAGGCGGCGGGGGCGGGCAGCAGGTCTTTCATGCCCGCAATTTTACGCACCAACGCGCCAGCGCCGGCCTCAGACGATGGCCTTTTCGGCGGTGGTGCCGGCGTCCACCGCGGGGGCCGTCTTCACCCGGCCGATGATGTAGCGCAGGCCCTTGTCCTGGCTCCAGTAGTTCCAGGCCCAGGTGAAGGCCACCGCGACGCGGCTGCGGAAGTTCACCAGCGACATGACGTGCACCAGGCTCCAGGCCAGCCAGGCCAGCAGGCCGCTGAGGTGGTACTCGCGGCCGAAGAGCTTGATGTCGGCCACGGCGCGGTTGCGGCCGACGGTGGCCATCGAGCCCTTGTCGTGGTACACAAACGGCTGCATGGGCCGGCCGGCCAGCTGCAGGGCCAGGTTTTGGCCCAGGCGCTGGCCCTGCTGCAGCGCGGGCTGGGCCACCTGCGGGTGGCCCTCGGGGTAGTCGGGCTGGCCGCTCATCAGGGCGATGTCGCCGATGGCGAACACGTTGTCGTAGCCGGCCACGCGGTTGAACTCGTCCACCCGGTAGCGGTTGCTGGGCAGCAGGCAGCCCGCCTCCAGGCCCGCCACGGGGGCCCCCGTGACGCCCGCCGCCCAAATGAGCGTGCGCGTGATGAGCCGCTGGCCGTCGCTGAGCGTGACGGTGTAGCCGTCGTACGACTTCACCCGGGCGTCGAGCAGCACCTCCACCCCGAGGTCGCGCAGGTATTCCAGCGCCTTGGCCGAGGCCTGGGCCGACATGCCCTTGAGCAGCACCGGCCCGCTTTGCACCAGGTGGATGTCCATCTCCTTGAAATCCAGCTCGCGGTAGTCCTTCGGAAACACGTGGGCGCGCAGCTCGCTCAGGGCCCCGGCCATCTCCACGCCGGTGGGGCCCCCGCCCACGATCACGAAGTCGAGCAGGCTGTTGATCTTCTCCATGTCGCCGAGCTGCAAGGCTTGCTCGAAGTTGGCCAGCAGCGTGTTGCGCAGCTCCAGGGCGTCGCTCACGCTCTTGAGGGTGATGGCGTGGCGCTGCATCTCGGCGTCGCCGAAGTAGTTGGCGGTGGCCCCGGTGGCCAGCACCAGGTAGTCGTAGCGCAGCAGGCCGATGGTGGTCTCGATCACCTGCGCCGCGGGGTCGATGGACTGCACGCCGGCCAGGCGGAAGTAGAAGTTTTTCTGCTCGCCCAGCGTTTTGCGGAACGGGGCCACGATGGTGTCGGCGGCCAGCCCGGCCGTGGCCACCTGGTAGAGCAGGGGCTGAAAAGCGTGGTAGTTCTGCTTGTCGATGAGCACCACTTGCACCGGCACGTCGGCCAGGGCCTGGGCCAGCGCCAGGCCCCCGAACCCGCCCCCCACGATGACCACCCGCGGCTGGCCCAAGTCGTCGATTTTCGTTAGTCCTTCCATGCGGTAAAGATGCAACAGCCCGCGGCTTGGGCGGCGGCGGCGCCGAACTCTTTCGTCGCCGCGCCGCGTTAGGCCGGCATTCCGCCATCCCACATAATGCTGCTTGCTATGAAGGCTTTGTTGTTTTTTTTGCTCCTAATTGGCGGCGGCTGGCCGCCCGGGGCCGCCCGCCCCGCCAGCGCGTCGCTGCCCGAAACCGCTTCGGTGACGGTGCTGGTGTCGGCCCTGGCCTCCACCGAATCGGTGGTGAAGCTGAACTTTTACGACGCGCCCGAAAAATTTCTGAAGGAAGGCCAGCAAGCCTTTCAGCTGGTGGTGAAACCCAACGGCAAAAACGAGATTTCGGTCCCCGTGGAGCTGGCCAGGGGCGAGTGGGCCGTGGCCCTCACCCAGGACACGAACAACAACGACAAGCTCGATAAAAACCTTCTCGGCATCCCCACCGAGCCTTTCGCGTTTTCCAACAACGTGCGCCCGCACATGGCCGCCCCCCATTTTGAGGAGTGCATGTTC
>JANXOE010000295.1 GCA_025353745.1 Hymenobacter sp. | reverse complement strand
GTTGACAGTTAAAAGTTAAAAAGCCCGCCTGAATCATCAGGCGGGCTTTTTAACTTTTAACTGTCAACTTTTAACTCACTTGCGGTTGCCCCGCTCATTGCCCCGCTCGCCGAAGCAGCGGCGGTCCATGTAGCCCACTTTGGTCTGGCCGTCTTTGTCGAGGCGGACGCGCACGAAGTAAGCGTTGATGGTATCGGTTACCTGTACTTCGTTGCCACTGGTGGTTTGGGCCAGCACAGTGGACGTTTTTTTCATGCCATCGTACACCGGGCAGTCCACGATGGTGTTATGCGCTACGGGGGTACGGTCGACGGCCGCTTTACCCAGTTCATCGCGGGTGGAGGTGCAGGCCGCAAACAGACTGGAGACAGCCAAAAAGAGTAGGGCAGTTCTTTTCATCAACAGGAAAAAAGCAAGGATGGGGATTTTGGAGGTAAGGTAGGACAAATTCCCGTGATGTCAATATTTTGTCTCCTTATTTGCATTCATTTCCCAACCAGCACACGCCGCTGAAAATGGAACGCCGCCGGCCACTTTTTCGTTAACATTACAGCCTCTGAAGCCGCCTCTTCTATCCTGACAAAGCGCTTTTTAAGGCTCCTCATTCATTCGTCTTCTTTCTTCCTTTTTTATGAATCGCATCACCCGTTTTCTGGCCCATCCGGTGGCCATGGTTGCCGCTAGCTTGGTATTGCTGCTGGGTCCCAGCGGCTGCACCACCACCTCCCGCGTGGGCGTAACCAATGATTTTGACCACGCCGTGAACTTCCGGGCTTTCAAGACCTGGGCGTGGTACCCGCAGCAGCCCCGCGATGCTGAGGGCGGCCCGGCCAAGGGCTACGAGTCGTTCCTCGACAAGCGCATGCGGGCGGCGGTGGCTTCGGAAATGACCCAGAAGGGCCTGACCGAAGTAACCACCGCGCCCGATATCTACGTGGCTTACAGCGCCCGCGTGGAAGACAAGCAGCAGGTTTCGCCCGGCTACGGGGGCTTGGGCTACCCCTACGGCTACGGGTATGGCGGCTACGGTGGCTACCGTGGCTACTCGCCCGTGACGCAGTACAAGGCCGGCACCGTGGTCATCGACATCATCGACGCGCACCGCAAGGAGCTGGCGTGGCGGGGCACCGGCCAGGCCCAGGTCAACCAGAGCACCATTGATGAAGTGGAAACCCATCGCATCGTGAACGGTATTCTGAGCACCTACCCGCCGCAGGACAACAACGCCCGCCGCTAGTCCAGCGGCTTTGCCGGATAATAAAAAAGCGCTGCTCCGGATGGAGCGGCGCTTTTTTTATTACTCGGTTTCGGCATTCAGTGATGGGCTGATGGCGGCGGGTGGTGGCGGAAGCAAGTAGGGGCGTTTGGGGTCGAGCCCGAAGCGGTTGGGTCCCACGGTGCCCGGCACAAATTGCAGGCCCGCCCCCAGCACGTAGCTGACCACGGGCAGGAGCATCACCAGGCTCCACCAGCTGCTGAGATTCAGGTCGTGCAACCGCAGCAATGCCTGCACGATTACGAGGTAAAAAATCCCCGCAAATGCGGCCAGGGCCAGCAGGGCAATGGCCGCTGGCACCGCAACTGAGTACAGCAGGCCCGGTGTGGCATAGACCATTAATGCCAGCGCATACAGACCCAGCACCCGGCAGAAGTATCCCCGGCGGCGCAAGCGCCCGGCAGCAGTAAAAAAGGCCATCGATAATCTTCAGGTGAACAGGTGGAATCAGGCGGCAAGATGCCAAAGTTAGCCCGACAATGAATCATCCAATCCCAATTATTTAATCCAGATTGCAGACGAACCGCAGCTTGGATTAAAGTCCCATTCCGATGGCGTGGAGTCGGGCAAGGTGCGCCACAACCGGTGGATGGTACGCCTGGCCATGGGCCACACCCGGCACCCGCCTGGTGGGTGCATACACGCTTGGAAAAACTGGCCCGAAACCGCCGCGTCCCCGCTATCAACGGCTTATCTTTGAGAGAAGAAGTGGCCGGCTCGTGGCCGGCCGCGGTTGAATGCCCTGTTCGTTTATGTCGTTTGCTACCCCGCCCGCGCTGGATTTTGAGCTGCTGTTTGCGCTGCTGCCCGCCCCTCATGGCGTGCTGGCCCCCGACGGCACGGTCCTGCACCTGAACGCGGCCCTGGCCGCCCTGCTGCCGACGGGCACGACTCCCGGTGCCCTCCTTGGCCAGCCGCTGGCCGCTTTGTGCGCCGCTGTAGAAGCGGGCGGGGCATTGCTGGCCGCCCGCGCCGCCTGGGCACCGGCCCTGGCCGCCGCGCTGGCCGGCACCGCCCAGGACCTGATGCCGGCCCCGGCGCCCACCGGCCCAACCGCCGCGCCCGGCTACTGGCAGGCCACGCTCCAGCCCATTCCGCCGGAACGGGCGCGGGTCGTGCTGCTGCGCCTGCTCGATGTGACGCCGCAGGTGCACAGCCAGCAGCTGGCCGCGCAGGAGCAGGAACGGTTCCGGTTTCTGGCCGAAAGCCTGCCGCAGCTCGTGTGGGCCACCAATGCACAGGGCGAGCCCGACTACACCAATCAGCGCTTTATTGCTTACACCGGCCATGACGTGGTGCACATGAGCGCAGCCGAAAAGCAGGCGTTGTGGCAACAGATTATTCACCCCGATGACCTGGCCGGGATGCATGCCCGGTGGGGCGAAGCCCTGCACAGCACACAGCCGTTCGAGCTGGAATTTCGGATGCGCGGGGTCGGGGGTGAGTACCGCTGGTTTTTGTCGCAGGTGGTGGCCCAGCGCGGAGCCGACGGGCAGGTGCAGCGCTGGTTTGGCCTGTGCACCGACGTAGAGGTCCGCCACCGCGCCCAGCTGCAGGTAGGTACCCAACAGCGCCACATGCAGCGCATCATCGACCAGCTGCCGCTCACCATCACGGCGATGGAAGGCCCCGAATTTCGGTTCACGTTTCTCTCGGCCCGCGCCCGCGACCGGATGGGGCCGCGCGTGAGCATCGGCACCACCGTGGCCGAAAGCCTGCCCGAGATTGCCGACCAGGGCTACCTGAAGCTGCTGCAACAGGTGGTGGCCACCGGACAGCCCGTGCTGGGCCACGAAGAGCGGACCATCATCATCGACCCCACCACCGGTGAGCCACGGGAGCACTACAATAACTTCGGCTACCTGCCGCTGGCCGGCGAGCCGGGCGCGGCCCCCGGCGTGCTGGCCTACAGCCTCGACGTGACCGAGCAAGTGCAGGCCCGCCAGCGCAGCGAAGCCCTGCTGGCCGAAGCCCGCGCCGCCGACCAGCGCCTGCGCCGCGTGACGGAAAGCCTGCCGTCCATCACCTTCATCAGCGACCAGGCCGGGCAGGTGCTGTATCTCAGCCCGCAGTGGTACGCCTACACCGGCACCCGGCCCGACGATGACCTGGCCCCCGCCTGGGCCGCCAGCCTGCACCCCGACGATGCCGCCCGCGTGGCCACCGAGTACGCCGCCGCCCTGGCTGCCGGCACGCCCTGGCACTACGAGCTACGCCTGCGCCGCCACGACGGCGCGTACCGCTGGTTCGTCAGCCAGGGCGTGCCCGAGCCCGAGGAAGACGCCCGGGCCGCGGGCCGCGCCCGGCAATGGTTCGGCTCCGACCTCGACATCCACGAGCTGCGCGAAACCCGGCACCGCGTGGAGCAGAAAGACCAGCAGCTGAGCCAGATTTTGAGCCAGAGCCCGGCCGCCATTGCCGCGCTGGACGGCCCCGAGCACCGCTTTGTTTTCATCAATCCCGCGTTCGACGCGTTGCTTGAGCACCGCGCCCGCCTGGGCGAGCCGGTGGCCGCCTGCGTGCCGGAAGTGGTGGAACAGGGGTTTATTGACTTGCTCGACCGGGTGTATCGCACCGGCCAAACCTTCGTGGGGCAGGAAACGCCCGTCACGTTTCGGCACCCGGCCGCCGGCCCGCAGCAGCTTTACTTCGACCTGACGTACCAGGCCCTGCGCAACGGCCGAGGGCACGTGACGGGCGTGCTGGCCTTTGCCGTGGACGTGACCGGGCAGGTACGGGACCGACTGGCTGCCAACTCCTTGCAAGGCGAGGTGCAAGCCGCCGACGCCCGCCTGCGCCGCCAGGCCGAGGCGCTGCCCATCGTCACGTTCATCACCGACGCCGGGGGCCGCACCACCTACATCAGCCCCCAATGGTACGCCTACACCGGCCAACAGCCCGGGGGCCCCTGGGCCGACGTGGACGCGGTGTGGCAGCAGGTGCTGCACCCCGACGACCGCGCCGAAGCCGCCCGCCACATTCAGCAGAGCATTGCCGAGGCCAAGCTCGGGCGCGTGGAAGTGCGCCTGCGCGGCACCGACGGCCGCTACCGCTGGTTCATCACCGAAGCCGTGCCCGAGCTGGACGCCAACGGCCGGCTGCTGCGCCGCTACGGCTACCTGCTCGACGTGCACGACCTGCGCGAGCGCACCGAGGAGCTGGCCCGCAGCCGCGAAGACTTCGCGGCCCTGGCCGACAACATCGCCCAGCTGGCCTGGATGGCCGACGCCACGGGCCACATCTTCTGGTACAACCAGCAGTGGTACGACTACACGGGCTCCACCTTCGAGGCCATGCAGGGCTGGGGCTGGATGCAGGTGCACGACCCGGCCCTGGTGAACAGCGTCAACCAACGCTACCTGGCCAGCATCGCGGCCGGCGAGCCGTGGGAAGACACGTTTCCGCTGCGGCGCCACGACGGGCAGTACCGCTGGTTTCTGAGCCGGGCCCGGCCCATCCGCGACCCGGCCACGGGGGCCGTGCAGCGCTGGTTTGGCACCAACACCGACGTGACCGAGCTGCGCGAGCTGCAGCAGCGCCTGAGCGAGAGCGAGGAGGAGCTGCGCATCCAGGCCGAAAGCATTCCGCAGCAGATATGGACGGCGCGGCCCGACGGCTCCGTTGACTTTTACAACCACCGCACGGCCGCGTACCTGGGCGAAGCGATGGAAAAGCCCGGGGCCACCGACTGGTTCGCCTTCGTGCACCCCGACGACCTGCCCGGGGCGCGGGCGCGCTGGGCGGCCGCCGTTGCCGGCCCGCGCTACTACGAGGCCGAATTCCGCCTGCGCCGCTACGACGGGCAGTACCGCTGGTTTCTGGCCCAGGCCCAGGCCCGGCGCGGCCCCGGCGGCCAGGTGCTGAAGTGGTACGGCACCTGCACCGACGTGCACGCGCAGCACCAGCTCACCGAGGCGGTGGCCCGCCGCGAGGAGCAGTTCCGCTTCCTGGCCGAGAGCCTGCCCCAGGTGGTGTGGACCAGCACCGGCGTGGGCGGCAACGACTACGTTAACCAGCGCTGGTTTGACTACACGGGCCTGGCGCCGGCCGGCAACGGCGACCGCGCCAACTGGGCCGCCGTCATCCACCCCGTCGACCTGGGGCCCACCAACGAGCGCTGGCAGCACAGCGTGGAAACCGGCGAGTTTTTCGAAACCGAGTACCGGTTCCGCCGCCACGACGGGGTTTATCGGTGGTTTTTGGGCCAGGGACGGCCCCAGCGCCGCGCCGACGGCCACATCCTCAAGTGGTTCGGCACCTGCACCGACATCGACGACCAGAAGCGGGCACAGCAGCAGCTCGAAGCGCAGAACGCCCGCCTGCTGCGCAGCAACGAGGACCTCGACAACTTCGTGTACACGGCCTCGCACGACCTCAAGCAGCCCATCAACAACATGGCCGGCATTTTTGAGGAGCTGACCCGCACGGCCTACTTCCGCGACCCCGACGCGGTGAAGCTCATCGCTTACTTCGAGCGGGCCCTGGGCCAGATTTACAGCACGATCGACGACTTGAGCGCCATCGTGCAGGGCCAGCGCCAGCAGCAGGAAATGCCCGCCGAAGACGTGCCCCT
Source organism: Hymenobacter sp. (assembly GCA_025353745.1). Classification (GTDB taxonomy): domain Bacteria; phylum Bacteroidota; class Bacteroidia; order Cytophagales; family Hymenobacteraceae; genus Hymenobacter. The sequence goes on along the minus strand of JANXOE010000295.1, from coordinate 2,468 downwards.
GGCCCCGCTCGTGGCCGACGTCATCGCCAGCCTGCAAGACCAGGTGACGCAGTCCGAGGCCGTATTCGACCTCGACCTGGCCACCTGCCCCACCGTGCACTTCGTGCGCCCCAACCTGAAAAGCGTCATTTTCAACCTGTTCAGCAATTCCCTCAAGTACGCCGCGCCCCGCCGGCCGCCCCGCATCCGCCTCAGCAGCTTTCCCGACGCCACCACCGGCCGCCCCGTGCTCACGGTGCAGGACAACGGCCTGGGCATCGACCTGGACCGCTTTGGGCTCCAGCTGTTCCAGCTGTTCCGCCGCTTCCACTCCCACGTCGAGGGCACGGGCATGGGCCTTTACCTGGTCAACCGCATCGTGCAGGCCAACGGCGCCCGGCTGGAAGTGGCCAGCACGGTGGGCGAGGGCACCACGTTCACCATTTATTTGTAGCCGCCCGCAAACGCTTGAGCGCTCGGGATGCCGCCCGAAGCGGGCCCGTTGCTCTGCCCATTTTGCCCCACCACCCAGCCTTTCTGCCTTGCTTCTCTCCAAGCTCCCCGACGTCGGCACCAGCATCTTCACCCGCATGACCCTGCTGGCCCAGGAAACCGGGGCCCTCAACCTGGCCCAGGGCTTTCCCGACTACGGCCCGCCGCTGGCCCTGCGCGAGGCGCTGGCCCGCCACGCCCTGGCCCCGGGCGCGCACCAGTACGCGGCCATGCCGGGGCTGCCGGCGCTGCGGGCGGCCATTGCCGCGCAGGTGGGCCGCCTCCAGCCCGGGGCCCCCGCGCCCGACCCCGACGCGGAAATCACGGTGACGGCCGGGGCCTCCGAGGCGCTGTACGCGGTGCTGGCGGCCGCGGTGCGCCCCGGCGACGAGGTGCTGGTGCTGGAGCCGGCCTACGATTTGTACGGGCCGGCCATCCGCTTGCAGGGCGGCGTGCCGCGCTACGTGCGCCTGCCGGCCCCCGATTTCCGGCCCGACTGGGACGCCGTGCGGGCGGCCTTCTCGGCCCGCACCCGGCTGGTGCTCGTCAACTCGCCCCACAACCCGAGCGGGGCCGTGTTCTCGGCCGACGACTGGGACGCGCTGGCCGCCCTCGTGGCCGGCTCCGACGCGCTGGTGATCAGCGACGAGGTGTACGAGCACTTGGTGTTCGACGGGGCCCCGCCCCGGAGCGCCCGCCAGCACCCGGGCCTGCGCGAGCGCAGCTTCGTGCTCTCCTCGTTCGGCAAAACCTACCACGCCACCGGCTGGAAGGTAGGCTATTGCGTGGCCCCCGGGGCCCTCACGCGCGAGCTGCGCCGGGTGCACCAGTTCATCAATTTCAGCGTGAGCACGCCCACCCAGCTCGCCCTGGCCGACGCGCTGGCCGCCGACCCCGCCGACGCCCACGCCCACGGCCTGGCCCCGTTTTACCAGGCCAAGCGCGACTTGTTCCGGGGCCTGCTGGCCGGCACCGGCTGGGACCTGCGGCCCGTGCCCGGCGGCTACTTCCAGCTGGCCGGCTACGGGGCGTTTTCCGGGGCCCCCGACGTAGTTTTTGCCGAAGCTATGGCCCGGCGCTGGGGCGTGGCGGTGGTGCCGGTGTCGGCCTTCTACCACGACGGCCACGACCCCGGCCTGGTGCGCTTCTGCTTCGCGAAGGAGGGCCCCACGCTCGAAGCCGCCGCCGCCCGCCTGCGGGCAGTGCGCAGTGAATAAGAATGCGTTGGCACAGTTTTATGAACGCCGGACTGGCAGCCGTAGCGACGCGACCCTTCGCGTCTCTCTACGGCCGTTGAATACTGTGCGTGAAACGGCTGCAAGCTGATACAAAGGCCGTTGTACTGATCTTTCCCTGCTTTCACCATAAATTGACCGCTCGTTTTTAAATGACCAACGACCTCACCGTTACCTTGGTGCAAGCCGACATCCGGTGGCACGACGCGGCGGCCAACCGCGCCGCTTTCGACGGGCTGCTGGGGGCCCTCGCGCAGCCCACCGACCTGATTGTGCTGCCGGAAATGTTCACCACCGGCTTCAGCCTGGACGCCGCCGCCCAGGCCGAAAGCATGGACGGCCCCACCGTGGCCTGGCTGCGCGCCACCGCTGCCCGCCACGACGCCGTGGTGACGGGCAGCATCATCGTCCGCGAGGGAGATATGTACCGCAACCGCCTGCTGTGGGCGCGGCCCGACGGCACGCTTGCCCACTACGACAAGCGCCACCTGTTCACCTTCGCCGACGAGCAGCACACCTACGCCGCCGGCGGGGCCCCGCTGCGGGAAGAATGGCGCGGCTGGCGCATTTTCCCGCTGATTTGCTACGACTTGCGCTTCCCGGTATGGAGCCGCAACCGCGCCGCCCAGCCCTACGACCTGCTGCTGTACGTGGCCAGCTGGCCGGCCGTGCGCCGGGGGCCCTGGCAGGTGCTGCTCCGCGCCCGCGCCATTGAAAACGTGGCCTACGTGGCCGGCGTCAACCGCGTGGGCACCGACGGGC
>JANXOE010000272.1 GCA_025353745.1 Hymenobacter sp. | reverse complement strand
TTTCGGCGGTTTGGAGCTTGTTGTCGAGTTGCGCTGCCTGCCGCTCGGCGGCCGTGAGGAACACGAGCGGGGGCAAGTCGGGCATCAGGTCGGCCAGCGCGGGCAAAGGCGCGGGCTCGTCGGCGTCGGCAAATAGATGGGGGCGTGCTGGCACCGGTTTCCTGGGTGCTTCCGGCGCGGGCAGGAAGTACATTACCTTGCCCTGCCGCACTAAAATGTCGTACAAGGCCGTGGCTTTTTCCTCTACTATTTCAACGCCCTGCACTTTGGAAGGCCGGAAGTTCAGCAGCGGGTTTCGCAGCCCGATATCGAGTAGGTCTTGCCGGGCCGCTTCGAGGGCCGCCGCCAGCTGTTGCGGGCTCAAGGTGGCGCTGGGCACGCTCACGAACGGGGTGGTGGGTTCAATAGCAGCGGGTTCCACAAATAAATGGATGAAGTAGATAAGGGAAGCCCAAAGCTACTACCCCCGCGTTGGCGGCGGCAGATGGTTTTTTTGCCGGGTCATGCCAATTGTTGCGGACACGGTGTCCGCCGCCGAGGCTACCGTATCCGACCACTGCCCGCCCCTACGCCCGCCCCAGCCGCGAGTTCGAGTACCCGTACCCGAAGTACAGGCCCAGGCCAATGAGCAGCCACACGAAAAACAGCGTCCAGTTGTTGATGCCGAGCTGCGTCATCAAATACAGGTTGATGAGCAGGCCCAGGGTGGGCAGCAGCGAGAGCTTTTTCTGAAACGAGAGCATCGCCAGCGCCCCGCAGCACAGCAGGAACACCAGCATCGGAATTTCGTGGCGGAAGCCCTCGTAGCCGTCGCCGAAGGCCGCGAGGCGGAAAAATTCGCGCACTTCGGCCCCGTTGTAGTACCCGAGCAGGGCGGCGCTGCCCGCCAGCAGCAGCGGCACCGCGTACTGCCCGTTGAGGTACGGCACCCGGAAGCGCGCCTCGGAACGCCCGTAGGGGTCGATAACGAGGATGCCGCCGCACACCAGCGCGAAGGCAAACAGGGTGCCGATGCTGGTCAAATCGACCACCAAATCCATGTTGAGGAACAAGGCGGGCACGGCCACAAAAAAGCCCGTGACGAGCGTGGCAAACGAAGGCGTATGGAAGCGCGGGTGAATGCGCGAAAACACCGGTGGTAGCAGCCCGTCGCGGCTCATGGTGAGCCAGATGCGGGGCTGCCCCAGCTGAAACACCAGCAGCACCGAGGCCATGGCAAACACGGCGCTCACGGCCACCAGGCCGGAGAGGCGCGGCAGCCCCACCCGGGCAAACACGAACGAGAGCGGGTCGCCCACGCCCAGCTCCTTGTAGCTCACCATGCCCGTGAGCACCAGCGTGATGACCACGTAGAGCACCGTGCAGATGATGAGGGCGTACATCATGGCCTTGGGCAGGTCGCGCTGCGGGTTTTTGCATTCCTCGGCCGTGGTGGAGATGGCGTCGAAGCCGATGTAGGCAAAAAACACCGCCGACACGCCCTTGAGCACGCCGCCCACGCCGTTGGGGGCAAAGGGGTGCCAGTTGGCCGGCCGCACGTAGAAGGCCCCCACGGCGATGACCACGGCCACGACGATCAGTTTCAGGACCACCAGCAGGTTCGAGGCGTTTTTGCTTTCCTTGATGCCCACGTAGACGAGGGCCGTGATGAGCACCGTGATGCCGAAGGCCGGCAGGTCGGCCACCAGGCGCCAGTCGCCGAAGAGCACGGGGGCCGTGTTCCAGATTTTGTAGCCTTCGAGCTGGGCCGCCGTGGCCTGGGCCAGCGGCTGGTGGGCCTGCATCAGGGCCATCACGGCGTTGTAGCCCTGGTAGGCGCTTTGGGTGCCGGTGCTGAGGTAGGCCGGAATGTGGAGCCCGACGCCGTCGAGCAGGCCCGTGAAGTAGTCGGACCACGAGATGGCCACCACGATGTTGCCCACCGTGTACTCCATGATCAGGGCCCAGCCGATGATCCAGGCCGCCAGCTCGCCAAACGAGGCGTAGGCATAAGTGTAGGCCGAGCCGCTGATGGGGATGGTGGCCGCGAACTGGGCGTAGCACAGCGCCGAGAACGCGCACGCCACCGCCGTGAACACGAACAGCAGCGACACGGCCGGCCCGCCGTCGAGGCTGGCCTTGCCGATGGTGCTGAAAATGCCCGCCCCGATGATGGCCGCGATGCCCAGGGCCGTCAGGTCGCGCACGGTGAGGTGGCG
>JANXOE010000226.1 GCA_025353745.1 Hymenobacter sp. | reverse complement strand
GAATTATTGCGCTACCGGTAGGTAAGCGGTACGGCAGGATTTGCCGCATATGCAGCCCACAATTCATCGAGGGTTTTGCCGGTTTTTTTCTTCCATAAATCGGGCGAATACGTGCGCGACCGCGCGGCACTGTCCAGTTCGTTGACCAGGGTGGCGCGCACATTTTTTCCGAGCCACACCAGAAAACGGGCCGTAATGCGGTAGCTATTGGTGTAGTGCTGCCCCGCTTTGTAATCGGGTAAGGCCCACTTCGCCAGTACATTGTTTACGCCATACGCGTACCGGGCGTAATCCGCGATTCCCTCCGTCAGCCAGCCCGGCGCGCCCTCGGGGTACGCCTGCACCACGTGCATCACTTCGTGCGTAACCACATCGATGTCTTCCGGATGCTCCTTTAGCCATTTGGGGCTGTAAGTGGCTATTCCATCGTCGGTTGCCGCCACGCCCTCAAAAGCCGGATCGATGACGAACGTGATTTTTTTCAGGGTTTTTGAATTAAATCGTTTGGCTTCCTGCGGATAAACCGTGAAGAAAGCGTCAACCATTTTTTGCTTCGTGGCGGCCGAAAACGCAGAGTCTTTGGAAATAAAAACCAGGGTGTAGCGGCCCTTGGTCAGCGAATCCTTGGCGCAGTAGCCGGGCCGGTGCATCTCCAGCGGCCGGGCCTGCGCGGTTCCTGCCATCAGGCCCGTGCAAGCGGTGGCGATGAGCAAGGCAGCCAATTTGTTCTTCATCAGAGCGGGTTTTGGGGTGATTGCTGGAAAATGAACGGTGGCCGGGCTTGGCCGGGGGCCCCCGCAAGGGCCCCCGGCTGGGCTTTTTAGGGCCCTTAGTACCCCGGGTTCTGGGTTAGCTTGCTATTCCGGCCGATTTCTGCCGAGGGAATGCCCCAGAGCAAGTATTTCTCCTGAAAGGGCACCCCTACTTCCGCCTTGAACCCCACCACGTTTACAAACTTGTTGTTCACCACGTCGTAGGTCTGGCGGGTGCGCTGGATGTCGAAGTAGGCTTTGGCCTCGTAGGCCAACTCATGATAGCGCTCTTTCCACACGGCGGTGCGGAAGTCGGCCTGGCTCAGGCCGCTGAGCGCTGGCAGCTTGGCCCGGGTCCGAATGGCATTGATTTGAGCATAGGCTTTGGGCGTGGCCGCACTGGCCTCGTTGATGGCCTCAGCGTAAATCAGCATCACCTCGGGCAGCCGCAGCAAGGTCCAGTTCTCGTCCGACGAGCCGTTGCCCAAAGCACTTGATACTTGAAAGTACTTGTAGAGTGCGTGCGCGTTGAAGTTGATAATCTTCGTCGGATCGTTGATGGAAGGGTATTTAGAAAAGTAGAATTGCTGCTCCTGGGCCCGCAAATCGCCGGCCTCGTAAGTGTTGTAAAAGCCTTCGGTCGGGATGATGGCTCCGAACTCGTCGCTGTAGTTGGAAATGCCCACGAAATAGGGGACCACCAGAGGACTGATGGCGTTCTCCGAAATTCCAAAGGCAAACTGGGCCTGCAAAATGAGTTCGCCCTGGTTTTTGTGCTCGTTGTCGTGCAAGTAGGCATAATCCGAAAAGAGCGTGTAGTTGTTGGCGTCAATCACTTCAGCGGCCTTGTCGGCGGCTAGTTGATAATTGGCTTTGATCTGCAGCGGGTAGCCAGCGGTGGTCAAGTACACGCTGGCCAGCAGCGACTTAACGGCCCCCACGGTGATGAGTCCGGTTTGGTTCTTAGCGGGCAGGCCCGCTTGCTCAGCCGTTTGCAGGTCGCTGATGATGAGCTTGTACACATCGGCCTGCGGCGAACGAACTGGGTACAGGTCGGGACTGCTGGCGGTTACGGGAACCGTCAGCAAGGGCACATCGCCGTAGAGGCGCACGAGGTGATAGTACAAAAAGGCCCGGATGAAGTAGGCCTGGCCCAACAACGATTTTTTCAGCGTCTCGTCCATCTTGATGCCCGGAATCTTGGCAATGGACAGATTGGCTGCCGCGATGCCGCTGTAGGCGTTGTTCCAGACGGTGGAAAAGTACGGGTTGGCCGGGTCGATGCGCTGGTTGATAAGCTGGTTGTTGAACTGGCTTTGGCCCAGCGAGGTAGCGTGTTGGGCCATCAGGTCCAGGCCTAGCCAGACGGTTTCACCGTAGCCAGTGTCGTTGTTCAGCAAACGCAGCTGTTCGTAGAGCCCGGTAATGGCCGACTGGGCCTGGGCGGCCGAGGTGAAATAATTATCCTGGGTCAGGTTGGAGCGGTTGTCTTCCACCAAGTAGTCTTTGCAACCAGCCGTGGTCAGCAGCAGGCCCGCGCATAGGGCCGTTTGGGCGAGTAATCGTAGGTTCGGAAACATAAAAAGAGGCACTGGAAATTTACAAGGAGATGTTCAGGCCAGCCGTAATCGTCCGAGCCCTGGGATAGTCGAAAAACTGAATGCCTTGGCCGAAAGGGTTGCGAGCATCCGACGTCACATTAAATGTCGAGGTTTCGGGGTCGTAGCCCTTGTATTTGGTGGCCAGGAAAAAGTTCTGGGCCGACACGTACACCCGCAGGTGGGAAAGCTTGAGGGATTCAACCAAGGCGGTGGGGAAGTTGTAGCCCAGTACCAGGTTGCGCCCCCGGATGAAAGAAGCATTCTTCACCTTGTAAGAATCGATGCCCGTGTCGTAGCTCACGTAGGACGGTCGCACCTGCGCGATGCTCGTGTTTTGGTGGTCGGGCGTCCAGGCATCGGTGTAGGCGATGGCGTAGCTGTTGGCTTGCCCGGTGCGGTCCAGGGCCGAGTGCTCGGTCAGGTTCATCACGCTGTTGCCGTAGGTAAACTGCAAATCTACCAGCAAATCCAAGCCTTTGTAGCGCAGCGTGTTACTGAACGTGCCGAAGCCGGTCGGGATGTTCTTGCCCAAAATCACGCGGTCCTTGTCGTCAATTTGCCCATCGTTATTCTGGTCCACAAATTTCAGGTCGCCGGGCAGGCGGCCGTATTTAAGGGCCTGGTCAGCCTCTGCCGTGCTCCAGGTGCCCGCCCGCACCCGGCCGAAGAACGAGCCCACCGGCTGCCCGACGCGCAGCACGTTGGTTTCGTTGAGGAAGTTGGGGCCGGGGTAGATATCGTCGCCGGCTTCGCCCAGCGCCAGCACCCGGTTTTTAAGGAAAGAGATGTTGAACGTCGTCGACCAAGTGAAATCCTTGCTTTGCACGTTCACCGTGTTCAGGCTCAACTCCAGGCCCTGGTTGCGGATGCTGCCGATGTTTTTTGTGATGCTGCCGTAGCCACTTGACTGCGGTATCGGGGCGTCAAGCAGCAAATCGGTGGTAGTGCGTTGGTACAGGTCCGCTTCAAACGTCACGCGGTTTTCCAACAGACCCAAGTTCAAGCCCAAGTCGAACTGTTTGGCTCTTTCCCATTGCAAAAGGTCATTGCCCAGCGAGCCAGTGGTGGTGCCTGCGGTTCGGATTCCGTTGAAAATGTACTCGTTGGTGCCTAAAAGGCTCTTCGAACGATAGTTGCCAAAATTACTGTTGCCCGTCAGGCCGAATCCGAAGCGCAGTTTTAAATCGGAGATAAGCTTGCTGTCGTGCAGGAAGTCCTCCTGTGAAACCCGCCAGGCTACCGCCGCCGAGGGGAAGTTGCCGTACTGGCTGTTGGTGCCGAAGCGGGAGGAACCATCCCGCCGAAAAGTGGCAGTCAGCAGGTACTTGTCTTTGTAGCCATAGTTGGCCCTGCCGAAGAAAGAAAGAAACTGATTGGCCTCGAAATACGAGCTGGGCGGGGAAGGGGTCGCTCCCGTGTTCAGGTTATAAAAACCAAAAAAGCTATCGACTAAGTCCCGCGTTTGTACGCCTGCGCGGTAGTATTGGTAGCGCTGAGCGTCCACGCCCGCTACCACGTTCAGCGAGTGCACCGTGTTGAACGTTTTGGCGTAAGTTAAGTAGTTCTGCCACTGAATACCTTTGCCATCGTTGGCGTCGATACGGGCAAAGCTGTGCCCATTTGCCCGCAGTTGAATTAAGTCGCTGGCATACGAAGGGTTTAATTCGGTCCGTAAATTGGCACCTAGCACGGTGCGGAAGTCCAGCCCTGGGAAAAAGGTAACATTACCGTAAACGTTACCCGAGAATACCTGAGCGCGGGTCAGCTCCAAGTCTTCGCGGGCGATGGCCACCGGGTTGTCGCCGCCTTCCATATCCGGGTAAGCCTGGCGCTTAGGATAGGTGCCGTCGGGGTACTGAATGGGCGTGATGGGTATCATTTCAATCATCATGCGCGGGATGTTGTTGCCGCCCGAAAATCGGTTGCCCAAGCGGTCCTCCACGTTGGAATAGCTGAACGTAGCTCCGACTTTCAAGAACTTCTTCACCTGGTTGTCTGCAACCAGGCGGGCGGTGTAGCGCTTCTGATAAGTATTGAGGATGATGCCGTTAGCGTTGGTGTAGTTCAGGAACAGGCCGTAAGTCGACTGGTCGGCCCCGCCTGTGAACGACAGGTTGTGGCTTTGGGCGATACCCGTTCGGGAAATTTCTTTTTGCCAGTCCGTATCATAGAGCGGGTTGAGCTGGGCATCGAACAAGCGGTGCGGGTCGTTGGGGTCGGCCAAGGCTTGCCGCTTGAGGCGGGGGTCTTTGTTGGCGTATTTGCCGGCGGCCCAGCCGGAGGGGTCGTACTTCTGCACGTTCTGGTAGGCCAGGTCTTCGGTGGCCAGAAAGTCGTGGGCGTTGAGCACGCTCTGCTTACGGGCCAGCCGGCTTCCGCTCACGTAGGTGTCGTAGCTTACTTGCCCGCCCTTACGGCCGCGCTTGGTGGTAATAAGTACCACGCCGGCGCTGCCCTGGGCCCCGTAGATGGCCGTAGCCGAGGCATCCTTAAGCACTTCAATGCTCTCAATGTCGGCCGGGTTGAGCGTACTAATGCCGGATGTCCAGAACACGCCGTCCACCACATACAACGGGTCGTTACTGGCCAGGATGGAGCTATAGCCCCGCACTCGGATGACCGGGGAGCCGCCGGGCTGCCCCGAGTTCAGGGACACGTCTACGCCCGCCACCTTGCCTTGCAGCGCCTGCGACACGTTCACCACGGGCCGCTCCACGATTTCGCTGGCCTTCACGCTGCCCACGGCCCCGGTGATGTCCGAGCGTTTCTGCGTGCCGTAGCCCACCACCACCACTTCGTCGAGGGCCTTGTTGTCGACGGCCAGCTGCACGGTGAGCGTGGTGCGGCCGTCGAGTTTGATTTCCTGCGCCACGTAGCCCACGGAGGAAACCACCAGGGTTTCGTTGCCGGTGGGCAGGGCCAGCGAAAAATTGCCGTCGGCGTCGGCGCTGACGCCGATGCCGGACGCGCCCTTCACCACGACCGTGGCCCCGGGCAGCGCGCCGCCCTTGTCATCGGTCACGCGGCCTTTCACGGTCACGTCGGCGAGGCGCAAGGCGAGGGCCCCGGCCATGCCGCTCGCCGCAGCCTGTAGTGGGGGCAGGGCCACCGCCGGGCCCAGCAAGAGCAGCGGAATGCCGCACCATTTTCGGATGGATGGAGAAGTAGGCATAGGGAAAAAGGGTTGGATGGGTTTGGAAAAGATCGGCCAGCCGAAGTGGCTGGCTGAAAAAGAGCAGGAGGGAAGTAGCCGATAGGAGCTGCTGGGCTTGACTATCAACTAGGTTAAAGCTTTTAGCAAAATAAATGAATTCGGTTAAATAGGGGTGGAGCTTGCTCCGTGATAGAAGAAGTGAAACGGATAGGAACAACGTTGGCTTTGGCCGGTACCAGCCAAGGCCAGCGCTGCAAAGTAATCGATTATAATCCGTCAGGGCGTTCTGAGGAACTGCGCAAAGGTTTGCTTAGCGCAAACAATTGCGGCGGAAAGGGTGGGCTAATTGGGGGTTGTTGCTTCCCATCGGCGGGCATGGCGCCCCCTGAGTGGCAAAAAAAGAACAGGTCTGGGCATTTGTGGCCGAAAATGTATGGATTATATTTTGATTACCCAAAAATGCTTAAACATTTTAGCCATATTTGCTTTCCCAAAGCTCGTGGTTTCTGCCCTACGTTTTGCCGTCTGCCGGGGCCCCGGCCCGTGCCGGCGGCCACCCATCGCGAGGGCCCCGGCGTAATTAATAATACTTCTTCTCCCACCCTTTTATTATCAGTATAGCCACATGGCCCAACTACCTACCTGTTTGCGCGCGCTGCCTGTCCGGTGGTCCGGGGCGCTGCTCGGCGGCGTCTTGCTGCTGGGCGCCGTTACGGCCCAGGCCCAGCAGCACCTCACGTCTTACGTCGATCCGATGATCGGGACCGGCGGCCACGGCCACGTTTTCCTGGGGGCCAACGTGCCGTTTGGGGCCGTGCAGCTCGGCCCGCAGAATATTTTCAAGGGCTGGGACTGGTGCTCGGGCTACCATTACTCCGACAGCCTGCTGACCGGTTTCTCCCACACCCACCTCAGCGGCACCGGGTGCTCGGACCTGGGCGACGTGCTCATCATGCCCTACACGGGGGCCGTCAAAACCGACAAGGGCCAGCAGAAAGCGCCGCACCTGGGCTACCTCTCGCGCTTCTCGCACCGGCGCGAAACCGCCCGGCCCGGCTACTACGCCGTGACCCTGGACGACTACGGCATCCGCGCCGAGCTGACCAGCAGCGCGCGGGTGGGGTTCCACCGCTACACGTTTCCGGCCGGCGCGAAGGAAGCTCACGTCATTGTCGACCTGAAGGAAGGCGTCGACGACAAGGCCACCGCGACGTACATCGAGCAGATTGACCCGCAGACGTTTGTGGGCTACCGCTTTTCCAAGGGTTGGGCCAGCGACCAGCGGCTGTATTTTGCCATCAAATCATCGGTGCCCGTGCCGCAATTTGCCGTGTACGACGAGGCCCAGAAGCTCGTGGGCAAAACGGGCAAAGGTTTGGCGATCAAGGGTGTGTTCAGCTTCGCGAAGGCCCCGGCCACGCTGCAATTGAAAGTGGGCATCTCGCCGGTGAGCGCGCAGAACGCGCTGGCGAACATCCAGGCCGAAATTCCCGGCTGGGATTTCGCCCAGGTGCAGCAAGCCGCCGACGCGCAGTGGAACCGCGAGCTGGGCAAGGTGGCCATCCAAACCAAGGACACCGTGGCCCGGCGCATCTTCTACACCTCGATGTACCACGCGCTGTTCGCGCCGGCGCTGTTCAACGACGCCAACGGCGACTACCGCGGCACCGACAAAAAGGTGTACGCCAAGGCCCCGTTCGCCAACTACACCACCTTTTCGCTCTGGGACACCTACCGCGCCGAGCAGTCGCTGTTCACGCTGGCCCAGCCCGAGCGCGTGAACGACATGATGCAGTCGATGCTGGCCATTCAGCGGCAGCAGGGCAAATTGCCCATCTGGCACCTGACGGGCAGCGAAACCAACACGATGGTGGGATACAGCGCCGTGCCGGCCCTGGCCGAAGCCTACCTCAAAGGCACGCCCGGCCTCGACGGCCCCCAGGTGCTGGCCGCCATGAAAGCCTCCAGCACCCGCGACGACCAGGGCATGCAGTACATCAAGGCCAAGGGCTTCATTCCGGCCGACAAGGAAGGCGAGTCGGTGGCGAAAGCCCTGGAATACGCCATCGACGACTGGAGCATCGCCCAGGTGGCCAAGCGCCTGGGCCGCACGGACGACTACAAAACCTACAGCGCCCGGGCCCTCTACTATAAGAAGTACTTCGACCCGCGCACGCGCTTCATGCGCGGCCTGACCTCGGACGGGAAGTTTCAGCTGCCCTTCGACCCCATCCAGTCCATCCACCGCCAGAACAACTACACCGAGGGCAACGCCTGGCAGTACACCTGGCTGGTGCCGCACGACGTGCCGGGCCTGATCGGCCTGTTCGGCAGCGACGCCGCTTTTGTGCAGAAGCTCGACAGCTTGTTCGTGGTGAAGGGCGACCTGGGCGAAAGCGCCTCGCCGGACATTTCGGGCTTGATTGGCATGTACGCCCACGGCAACGAGCCCAGCCACGCCACCACCTACCTCTACGCCTACGCCGGCCAGCAGTGGAAAACCGCCGAAAAGGTGCGCCAGGTGCTGCGCGAAATGTACCGCGCCCAGCCCGACGGCATCAGCGGCAACGAGGACTGCGGCCAGATGTCGGCCTGGTACATCCTCTCCTCGCTGGGCTTCTACCCCGTCAGCCCCAGCAGCGGGGCCTACGTGCTGGGCAGTCCGGTGGTCGACAAGGCCACCATCCGCTTGCCGAAGGGCAAGACGTTCGTGATCGACGTGCAAAACAACGGCCCCCAAAACCTCTACATCCAGTCGGCCGTGTTGAACGGCAAGGCCTACGCCAACAGCTACCTGCTGCACCGCGACATCGTGGCGGGCGGCACCCTGCAGCTGACGATGGGGCCCCAGCCCAACCGGGCGTTCGGCGCCGCGGCGGCCAACCGGCCGCTGGAAGTTTACAAATAAATAGCGCTTGAAAACGCAGGGCCCGCCGCCGCAAAACACCGTCCGGAGTTGAAAAAAATACTGATTCACGACATCGCCAAGCACCTCGACGTGTCGATTGCCACCGTGTCGCTGGTGCTCAACGGCAAGGCCAAGGAAAAACGCATCAGCGACGCCCTGGCCGAGCGCGTGCTGAAGCACGTGGCGGAGGTGGGCTACAAGCCCAACCAGCTGGCCAAGAGCCTGCGCACAGGCAAAACGCACGTCATCGGCCTGATGGTGGAGGACATCGCCAACGCGTTTTTCGCCAAAATTGCGGCCCTGATCGAGAAGAAGGCCCTGGCGCGCGGCTACCGCATCATTTATTGCAGCACCAACAACGACGTGGCCCGCACCCGCGACCTGCTGGCCATGTTTCAGGAGCAGCACGTGGACGGCTACGCCCTGGCCCTGCCGCCGGGCGTCGAGGCAGAAGCCAGGGCCCTGGTGCGCGGCGGCAAGCCCGTGGTGCTCTTCGACCGCCTGCTGCCCGACGTGCTGGCCGACGCCGTGGTGGTGGACGGGCAAACGGGCATGTACGAGGCCACCCGGCACCTGCTGGCACAGGGCTTTTCGTCCATCGCCCTCATCACGCTGCACTCGGCCCAAACGCAGCTGCTGGCCCGCCGGCGGGGCTACGCGCAGGCCCTGCACGAGCGCAACCTGCCCGAATTGGTGCAGGAGCTGTCCTTTCAGCAGGAGCCGGAGCAGCTGGTGCAGGACATAACGGATTTTGTGCGGGCGCACCCGCTTTGTGACGCCATGCTGTTTGCTACCAACTACTTGGGGGCGAATGGCTTGGAGGCGCTTGCGCGCTTGGGCCGGCAAATTCCCCAGCACATGGCCGTTGTTGCGTTCGACGACAGCGACCTGTTCCGCCTCTACGCCCCGCCCATCACCGTAATCGCGCAGCCGATGGAATTGATGGCCGAAAGCGTCATCAACACGCTGCTCGCCGGCCTGGAAGGCGCCGGCAAGCCCGGCCGCGTGACGCAAACCCAGCTGGCCCCGCAGCTGCTGGTGCGCCAATCCTCCATCCGGCCCGTAGATTCCGGCCTTGGGTGCTAAACTCCTGTCCAAGAGCTTGCTCCCCTCCAGGTAGGCCGTGCCCCCCGGTTAAACGACTGAAAATAAAAAATTTTACGTCGCATTATGCTCCGCCCCCCGGCGGAGGAGGGCCCCCGGGGCCGGGGCCAAAGCCGCCCCGGTTCCGGGGGCCCTCGTCGCGGCCGGGGCGGCCTTCGCCGGGGGCCGGGGGCACCTGCACGTTGCCGCTGCGGATGTTGTAGGTGAACATCAGCAGGAAGTACCGCTGCAAAATGGTGGTGCGTACGTCCTCGTAATATGCCTCCGTCACGTTGCGCTGGACGCTGCGGTTCTGGCCCAGCAGGTCGAAGGCGTAGAGCTTGATTTCGCCCCGCTGGCCCGGAAATACCTTCTTGCCCAGGCTGGCGTTCCATAAAATATACTGCTGGTCGTAGCCCGCCGAGAGCCCCGAATAGGCCTGGTGCGTGAGGTCGGTTTGGAGGTTGATGCCGGGGCCCACAATCCAGCCCAGGCGCAGGCGCGACACCTGCGAGTAGTAGTTCGAGTTGAGCCGGGTTTGCAGCGTGTTGCGCACGTAGCTTTGGCTGGCGTTGGTCGAGAGCGTGAAATCGAGCTGCGGGCTGATGTTGGAGCTGAGCACCAGGCCCGCGCCCAGGGCCGGCGTGCGGGCGTAGTTCAGGCCGCCGTTCACCAGGCCGGGGTTTTGCGCGTAGCTGGCGCTCAGGTTCACGTTCAGGTTGGTTTTGAGGGCCGGGAGGGGGCGGCCGTAGCTGGCCTGGGTGCGCAGGCTGTACTGCTGGCTCAGGTTGGTGGGCTGGGCGAGCTGGCCCCCGGCGGGCAGCGCCACCGGGCCGGCGCCTTCGGGCGTCACGGTGGTGTCGCGGGCCGCCACCAGGGTGCGGTTGGCAACCGGGTGCTGGGTGTAGGCGCCCGACAGCAGGGCGAAGAAGTTGCCCGACGCGGCCAGGTTGGAGGCCGAGTAGCGCAGCACCGCCGCGTGCCCGTACTCCTGCCGCAGGTTGGGGTTGCCGATGGTGAGCTGCAACGGATTGGCGTTGTTCACCACGGCCTGCAACTGACCGATGCTGGGCGGGCTGGTGCTGGTGCGGTAGAAAAAGCGCAGGTTTTTCTGGCGCGAAAAGCGGTAGTTCAGCATGGCCTGGGGCAGCAGGTTCACGAAGG
>JANXOE010000143.1 GCA_025353745.1 Hymenobacter sp. | reverse complement strand
GTTAAATAGCGTTCCAAGACGGTCATGCTCGTCCGAGCCTTCTACAGCGACTTCAAAAATGTCAGTAGCGCGGTACGGTCGGTAGTGCTCATTTTAGTTACGGCATTGGCCGATGGCTGGGCTTCGCCGCCGTGCCAGAGGATGGCCTCGGTAAGGGAGCGGGCGCGGCCATCGTGCAGGAAGGTGGTGGTGCCGTTCACGGTTTCGCTCAGGCCCAGGCCCCAGAGCGGGGGCGTGCGCCACTCCTGGCCGGTGGCCTTGAAGTCGGGGCGGTTGTCGGCCAGACCAGGGCCCATATCGTGCAGGAGCAGATCGGTGTAGGGGTAGATGGTTTGGCCGGCCATTTCGGCGGGCAGGCCGGGCTGGGCACCGGTGTGCAGCGCGGGCGTGTGGCAGGCCGCGCACTTAGCGCTGACGAACAGCGTTTTTCCCAGCTGCACGGCGGTGTTGCCCACGTCGCGGCGGGCGGGCACGCCCAGGGTGCGCACGTAGAATGCGGTGCTGGCCAGCTCCGCCTCGGGCAGGTCGAACGCGGGGCCCGGGCCCGGGGCCGGGGCCGCGTTGCCGGCCTGGGTCTGGCCAGCGGCGGGCTCGAGCGGGAACAGGCCGGTGGTGATGCCCATGTCGCCGTTGTAAGCCGCGGCCACTTGCTGGAGCAGCGTGCTCTGGTTGGCTTTCCAGCCGAAGCGGCCGAGCCGGGTGCTTTGCGAGGCCACGTCCCACACGTAGTTGGGGCGGCCCGAGATGCCGTCGCCGTTGGCGTCGTTTTCGTCGGCCAGGGCCAGAATATCGGCTTCCGCCACCGATTCGAGCAGGCCCAGCCCGAACACCGGCGGGGCCACGCGGGCCGACACCAGCACGCCGGCCGGCAGCGGCAGGTAGGCGTTGTCGATGCCGTAAGTAGGCGCGCGCAGCGCCACCGACGCGCCGTCGGCCAGGGCCCTGAGCCGCTCCACGTAGCGGATGCTGAGCTGGCCCTCGGGCTCGGAACCCACCACGGCCCGGTTTTGCAGCTGGTCGCCGAAGCCGGGCACGGGCCGCGGGCCGCCGTGCGCGTCCTGCCCGGGCAGGCTCAGGCGGAAGAGCATCTGCACCGCGTCGGTGGCGCTGGCCGGGGCCACGCCGCGGCCGTCGCGCACGTGGCAGGCCGTGCAGTTCGCGTTGATAAACAAGGGCCCCAGGCCGCCGCCCACGGCGGCCGGCCCCGTCACGAAGCGCCGCTCGAAGTTGGCATCGCCCACCCGGTGCAGGGCGAGCGAGGCGGGGCTCAAGTTGGGCGCGGGCAGCGAATAGGCGTTGCTGGTGGCGCTGGGCACGGTGGCCGCGCCGCCCGCCGCCACGGGGTCGGGGGCCGTGGCAACGGGCCCGGCGGTTTCGCCGGGCGATTTATCGCACCCGGCCAGCGCCAGCGCAACGGCCACGGCCGCCATTCGCACCCGGGCCGGCGGGGTTTTAGTGTTTTGCACGAAATTCACGGAGCTTCCCGAAAAAAAGACCTGTTCTACAGCGCTTCGACCAGCGGGGCGAAGTCGTTTTGCAGCGTGTTCAGCACGGTGCGCACCTTGGCTTGGGCGACCCGCACGGCGGCGGGGTTTTGGAAGATGGCTTCGTCGAAGCGGCCGGGCAGGGCCCCCACGGCCGTTTGGGCGGCGGCCAGCTCCTGGCGGAAGCGCGCGTCGAGGGCCGGGCTGCGGGCCGCCACCAGGGCCCCGAAGCCCGCGCCGGGGCCGTCCGGACCACCGGGGCCGTAGCGGCCGGTGTAGATGTTTTCGATGCCGGCCAGGTTGGCCGCGAACTCGGCCTTGGAGTTTTGGCTGAATTTCGCTTCTTCGAATTCCGTGCTCTGGTTGGCGAGCGGGGCTTCGATTTTGCTGTTGGCCAGCTCATCGGCGGGCCCCACCAGGCCGTCGAGCAATTCCTGCACGGCCTGCTTTTGCTTGGGATATAAGGCGTTGCCGGGGCCCGCGCCGGCGAGCGCCGCGGCGAAGCTGCCGTTGCCGGGGGCCCAGGCGGCCAGCAGCCGGGCGGTGTTGGCCTTCAGGTTTTGGGCCGACGACGACAGGAACAAATACTCGCGGGGCGTGAAGGCCGCCAGCGCCTTGTGGCCGTCGTTGCCAAAGAGCAGGAACTCGGCGGGGTGGTAGCCTTGCAGGCCGCCGTCGCGCGGGGCCAGGCTGGCGGGCGTCAGCGGGTCGGCGCTGGCCAGCAGGGCGGCCAGGTCCACGCGGTTCAGGGGCCAGGTGTCGATGACGGCGTCGAGGCCCAGGGTGCTCACCGGGCCGAAAGCGAAGGCCTCCGTGGTTTCCCAGGGCAGGCGGGCGGCGCGGTAGGCCGCGCGGGCGGCCGCCAGCGCGGCGGGGCTGGGCTGGGCGGCCAGGGCTTGCACGGCCGCTTGCAGGGCCCCGGCCTGCTGGTCGAGGTCGCGGTAATTGCTCAGGATGACGTGGTTGGCGGCATTGCTCAGCAAGGCCGCGGCGTTGTAGCCGGGCGAGCCGGCCCCCGTATTTTGCGGGTCGATGACTTCCTTCTGGCAGCCGGCCAGCAGGGCAGCGGCTAGGATAAGGGTAGCGCGTTTCATTGGATTGCTCGGTTGGGGGCGCTCGGCGCTTGGTTGTTGGGGCTTGAAAACCAGGCCCCAACCGCTAGAATTTAGCCGATAGCGTGGCGTAGAACGAGCGGCCCAGGCTGGGGATGATGCCGGGGCCGGGGTACTCGTCGGTGCGGCGGGTGAAGTAGCGGGCGTCGGTGAGGTTGTTCACGCCGGCCTTGATTTCCAGTCGGTTGGGGAAGCGGTAGGTGCCCGACACGTCCCAGACCGAGTAGGCCGGCACCAGGCCCCGGAGCGGGTCGTCGTTGCTGGGGGCCACGAAGTTGTTGGCTTCGCCAAACGAATTGCCGGTGTAGCTGTACTGGCCGGTGATGCTGGCCGGGCCGTAGCCGTAGGTAAGCCCCACGCGCTCAATGGTTTTTGGCGCGTACTCCACCCGCTTGCCGCTGAACTCGCCGCTCACGTAGCGGGCGTCGACGTAGGCCCACGAGTTGAACGCGCTGAGGCGGTGGCGGCTGGCAATCTTCAGCAGCTTCAAGGGGCTGATCTCGACGTAAGTTTCGGCGCCTTTGTGCTCGGAATCGGCCACGTTGGTGCGGAAGGCGTAGTCGTTGCCGGTCGTCGGGTCGGTGAGGGCGACGGTGCCGATGCGGCGGTTGTAGCGCAGGAAAAAGCCGCCCACGTCGAAGTTCAGCCACTCGCCCAGCGCGCCGCGGTAGCCCAGGTCGGCGTTGTAGCCGTTGCTGTCTTTCAGGTGGGGGTCGATTTTGGAGGTGACGCCGAACGGCTCCAGGGCCGAGTAGTCCACCGGCCGGTAGGCCTGCGAAACGTTGGCGTAGAAGGCCGTGGTGGCGGTGGCCTCGTACTGGGCCCCGGCCCCGAAGAGCAGAAACGAGCGGTTGCGCGACTCGTGGGTGGTCTGCGCCAAGCCGTCGTCCTGCACTTTGTAGCCGGCGGCTTTGGAGTTCAGAAACTCGTAGCGCACGCCCGGCGTGAGCGAGAGCTTGTCGCCGAGCCGCAGCACCGTTTCGGCAAACGGCGCCACGTTTTGGGTCCGAAACTCGAAATCGTACTCGTAGCCGCCGCCGTACAGGCCCAGGTCGAAGTCCGCGCCCGTCGAGCCCGGCCCGCCGCCCTGCCGGTGCATGTACCCCGTGAAGTAGCGCACGCCGTAGGCCACCGTGTTGTTCAGGCCAAACAGGCGGTAGTCGGTGCGCACGCGCAGCTCGTTGGTGAGGCTGCGGAACCGCTCGTTTTCTACTTCGCGGGGCGCGTACTGGCCGGTGGCCCGGTCGATGGTGTCGGGGGCGGCGGCCCCGCCGTCTTCGTTGCGCCACACCAGGCGGCGGGCGCTCAGGTTGCCGGCCGTCTTAAAGGTCACCAGCGTGCGGTCCGACAAGCGGTAATCGGCGGTGAGGGTCAGGATGTTCCAGGGGCTGTCGAGCCAGTTGCGGGCCCGGGTGCTCTGGCGCGGGTTGGCGGAGAACAGCGAGTCGGTGAGGCCCCCCGGCATCTGAATTTTGTTGCGCAGCAGCGAGTATTCGAGGCCGATTTTCAGCTTGTCGGTGGCCTGGTATTGCAGGCCGCCGAAGGCCGATACCTGGCTCAGCGCCGAGTTGGGCCGCCAGCCTTCCTGGTGGCGGTACTGGCCGTAGGCGTAGTAGTTGAGCTTGCCCACCTGCCCGCCCACGCTCGTGAACGTGTTGGCCAGCCCAAACGAGCCGCCGGTCTGGCGCAGCTCCAGCGCAAATTTCTGGTCCTCGGGGCCCCGGCGCATCACGTAGTTCACCACCCCGCCAAACTGCGGGCCGAACTGCAGCGAGGCCGCGCCGCGCGTCACTTCCACCCGCTCCACGGCCTCCATGGCCGGCTGGTAGTAGGTTTCGGGGTAGCCGTAGAGGTCGCCGGTGATGTTGTAGCCGTTTTGGCGCACGTTCATTTCCACGCTCTGCACCGGGTTGAGGCCGCGCAGCCCGAGGCCGTTCGACGGGAAGCCCGCCCCCTCGGTTTCGGAGAAGTTGGCCCCCGGAATGCGCCCCAGGATCTGGCGCGGGTTGTTCAGGGCCGTGTTGGCGTCGAGCGAGTCGAGCACCAGCACCTCGGTTTTTTTGCCGGCGTACACCACCGCGCCGCTCACCTGGCCCAGGTTGCCCAGGCCGTTTTTCGACTTGAGCCCCACCACGCGCACTTCGTCGAGGCGCTGCGCGGTGGGCTGCTGCTGGGCAAAAACGGACCCGCCCGCGGCAACGAGGAGTAAGAGAAAGGGGAGAAACGGACGCATACGCTATTTGTACTGATTCTAAACATCAGCAAAAATAAGGTGTCTTTCTCCCGAAGGCAAGCTTTATTAAGAATAAATCTAAACAACGAATGGGCTTGCCCTACCCACCCTGGTGGCGGCCAGGGCTTCGGCCAAAGCGCCAAGGGCGGTGCAGGGCCCTCGGCTTAGTTGAAGACCGGAACCACGCGCCCTTCGTCGATTTTCAGGGCGGCGTCGTACTTCTTGCCGGTTTTGGCCGACACGAAGCCCTTGATGACGCCCGTTTCGCCGCGGCGCAGCAGCTGCTTGAGCTGCGTTTCGGTGAGGGCCTTGCCGCCCCAGGCGAAGGGCACGCGGAACTGGCAGTCTTCGCGAAAGCGCGAGCAGCCGTAGGCGCTGCTGCCGCGCAGCATGGTGCCGAGCCGGCACACCGGGCACGGAATCTGGCCGGGGTCGGTGGGGGTGGCGGGCTTGCTTTCGGCGGCGGGCAGCAGCACGGGCCGGTGCTGGGCGTCGAGGCCCAGGGCGGCGTCGAATTTCTGGCCGTCGGGCCCCACGAAGCCCTTCATCAGCGGCGTGCGGCCCTTGGCCAGCAGGGCCCGGATCTGCGGGTCGCTGAACTTCTTGCCCTGCATGTCCACCGGCAGCCGAAACTGGCACCCTTCGCGGAAGCGGGCGCAGCCGAAGGCCGTTTTGCCGCGCAGCACCTGGCCGATTTGGCAGGCCGGGCAGGGCCCCAGGCCTTTTTCGGGGGGGCCGCCCGTGGGCGGCGGCTGGCCTTTGCCTTTCGCCGCTGCGCCGCCGGCGGCCGGCTGGGCCGGGCCCCCGCCCGGGCGCGGCGCCGGGGCCGTCTCGGCGCTGCCGCTCGTCACGGCGCGGCCCGAGGCGTCGGTTTTCACTTCCTGCACCATCTCGCGCACCAAGCCGGTGAGCTCGCCCAAAAACTGCTCGCTCGTGAGCTCGCCGCGCTCGATCTGGCGCAGCTTGTGCTCCCATTGCCCGGTCAGCTCCGCCGATTTCAGGGTGGGGTTGCGGATCAGGCCGATCAGCTCGATGCCCGTGGGCGTGGGCAGGAGGCGCTTTTTTTCGCGCCGGATGTAGTTGCGCTTGAACAGCGTTTCGATGATGGCGGCGCGGGTGCTGGGGCGGCCAATGCCGTTTTCCTTCATCGCCAGGCGCAGCTCCTCGTCGTCGATGTTGCGGCCGGCGGTTTCCATGCCGCGCAGCAGGCTGGCTTCGGTGTAGTCTTTGGGCGGCTGGGTGGTTTTGCTGTCGAGGCGCGGCGCGTGGGGCCCGTTTTCGCCTTTGATGAAGGCCGGCAGCACGGTGCTCACCACGTCGTCTTCCTCGGGGGCGGGGGCCCCGGGCTTTTCGCCGGCGGCGGGCGCGGGCTTGGGGGCCGCCTGCTGGGCCGGATCGCCGTACACCACGCGCCAGCCGGGGCTGAGAATCTGCCGGCCGCGCACCCGGAACGGCTGCTCGGCGGCCTCGGCCAGCACGGTGGTGTTGCTCACCTCGCAGTCGGGGTAAAAAGCGGCGATGAAGCGCCGGGCGATGATGTCGTACACGCTGCCTTCCAGGCCGCCGCCGGGGCCCGCCGCCCCGGTCGGAATGATGGCGTGGTGGTCGGTTACCTTGTTGTTGTTGAACACCTTGCCGGTCTTCGGAATCTTGCCCGCCAGCAGGGGCCCCGTCAGGCCCTCGTAGCCGATGCCGCGCAGAATACCGGGGATTTTCGGGTACTGGTCGTCGGGCAGAAACGTGGTGTCCACGCGCGGGTAGCTCACCGCCTTTTTCTCGTAGAGGCCCTGCACCAGCTTCAGCGTGTCTTCGGCCGACAGGCCCAGCTGGTTGTTGCACTGCACTTGCAGCGACGTCAGATCGAAGAGGCGCGGCGGCGACTCGCGCCCTTTCTTAATCTCCACGTCGGTGATGAGGAGCGGCGCGGGGCGCACCGCCTCCAAAGCGGCCTGGGCTTCGGCTTCGGTCACGAAGTAGCCCAGGGCCCGCAGGCGCTCCTGCTCGTCGGGGGCGTCGTCGGCCGCTTTGGCCTGTTTGGGCGGGGCGATGTGGGCGAACATCGTGCCCCGGTACTCGGTCCGCAGCACCCAGTAGGGCGCGGGGCGGAAGTTCTGGATTTCGTGGTGCCGGGCCACCAGCAGGGCCAGCGTGGGCGTTTGCACGCGCCCGATGCTCAGCAGCTGCTTGTCCTGGTAGGTGGTGTACTTGAGGGTGAAAAGGCGCGTGGCGTTCAGGCCCAGCAACCAGTCGCCCACCGCCCGGCTCTTGCCGGCCTGGTAGAGCTTATCGAACTCCTTGCCGTCGCGCAAGTTATTGAATCCCTGGCGAATGGCTTCCTCCGTGAGCGACGAAATCCAGAGCCGCTTCACGGGCTTGCGGCACTGGGCTTCCATCAGCACCCAGCGCTGGATCACCTCCCCTTCCTGCCCGGCGTCGCCGCAGTTGATGACTTCGGTGGCGCCGTCGACCAGCTTTTTGATGGTGTGGAACTGCTTCACCACGCCTTCGTCGCGGCGCATGAGCTTGATGCCGAACGCGTCCGGTACCATCGGCAGGCTGTGCAGGCTCCAGCGCTTCCAGGCCGGGTCGTAGTCGTCGGGCTCCTTCAGCTGGCAGAAGTGGCCGAAGGTCCAGGTCACCTGGTAGCCGTTGCCTTCGAGGTAGCCGTCCATGCGGCGGGTGGCCCCCAGCACGTTGGCAATTTCGCGGGCGACGCTGGGCTTTTCGGCAATGCAAACAATCACGGGGTTTTTCGCTGATTAAACGGGGGCCGCCGATTGAACGGGCAGCGGCGCAATCAACAAAGATAACAGGGGAAAAGGTCGGCCCCGCGGCCCGGCCGGGGGCCCCGGCGCGGGCGGAAAGCTGCGCCGGGGCCGCCCCAAGCAGTTGAAACGCAAGCGCTGCAAAACCAGCGGCTGGACCGTAGTTTTCGGCTCGGCAACCCCGGGCCAACATTGTGAATAATAGATATTTGCAACATAATTCGGGCTTTTATCAGCGCCTCCAAACCCTACCGGAAGCGCCGCGTAATACCCCCCATGCAACCTACTGATTCCCAGCTGCCGCCCGATTCTGCCCCGCTGGTGGTGCCGGTGATCGAGGAATTTGTGCACATCGAAAAACAGCTAGTGGAAACCGGCCGCGTGGTGGTGCGCAAGCACGTCCACGTGGACACCCAAACCGTGGACGTGCCCCTGCGCGAAGAGCAGGTGCAGGTGCAGCGAATCGCCGTGAACCGCTACGTGGACGAGGCCCCGGCCGTGCGCTACGAGGGCGAGGTGATGATCGTGCCCGTGCTGCGCGAGGAGCTGGTCGTCACCAAGCGCCTGCTGCTGGTGGAAGAGCTGCGCATCCACAAGCAGGTGCTGCACGCCAGCACCCCGCAAACCGTGGAGCTGCGCCGCGAAGAAGTGCACTACGAGCGGGTGGAAACACCGCCCACGCCGCCCGCCCAACCCTGATTTTTTTCCTTTTCTACGTTTCCCCCTCCATTTCCCACCCTCACTTTCAGCAACGCTTATGGCACAAACCGTAGTGGGCCTGTTCAATAGTGCTTCGGAAGCACAGCAGGCCGTTCAGCAACTGACCAGCGCCGGCTTCGTGCGCGACAACGTGGACGTGGCCGCCCAGCCGCAGGGCGGCGCGGTGGCCGGCAGCGCCGGCCGCAACAACGACCCGTCGGACTACCAGAACACCAGCGGCACGGCCGCGGAAGGGGCCGTGGATGCTACTGCCCGCGCCGCCGGCCGGGCCGAGGACGGCATCGGCAACTTTTTCAGCAGCCTGTTCGGCGGCAGCGACAACGACGACGCCCGCGCCTACACCCAGGTGGCCCGGGGCGGCAGCTCGGTGGTAACGGTGCACGCCGCCTCGGCCGACGAGGCCGGGCGCGCACGCGACATCCTCGACCAGTACGGGGCCATCGACGTGAGCGAGCAGGCCGCCCAGGGCTACGGCATGACCGGGGCCCGCGAGGGCTACACCGCGGGCACCGAAGGGGCCCAGAAGCTGAACATCATCGAAGAAAACCTGCAAGTGGGCAAGCGCGTCGAGCAAACCGGCGGGGCCCGCATCCGCACCCGCATCATCGAGCGGCCAGTGGAGGAGAGCGTGCGCCTGCGCGAGGAGCACGTGAACGTGAACCGCACCGACGTGAACCGCCCCGCCACGGAAGCCGATTTCGCGGCCTTCAAGGAAGGCGAAATCAGCGTGACCGAATCGGCCGAGCGCGCCGTGGTGGGCAAGGAAGCCCGCGTGGTGGGCGAGGTCAGCATCGACAAAAACACCACGGAGCGCGTGGAAACCGTGCGCGACACCGTGCGCAAAACCGACGTGGAAGTTGAAAACCTGGGCACCGCCCGGACCGACACCGGCCAGGGCCCGGACGACGCCGCCACGCGCAAAGACCGCTAAACCGCCCGCCCTGCTCCACCCAAAACGACAAGCGACGGCCGAATTTCGGCCGCCGCTTGTCGTTTATTTTTTGGCCCGGGCCCGGGGCCCTCGGCTACTGGCCTTCGCGGGCCCCGGCGTCGCGGGCCTGGCGCAGCTTGCTGTTTTTCCGGCCGTACCCGTAATAGATGGCCAGGCCCAGCGCCAGCCACACGAAGAGGCGCACCCAGGTGGCCCCGGGCAGGCTCACCATCATCAGCAGGCAGGTGGCGATGCCCAGGATGGGCACCACCGGCACCCACGGCGTGCGGAAGCTGCGGGGCGCGTCGGGGTCGGTTTTGCGCAGGATGAGGATGCCGGCGCACACCAGCACGAAGGCCAACAGCGTGCCGATGCTCGTCATCTCCCCCACCACGCTGATGGGCACGAAGCCCGCAAACACGCTGATGAAGGCCCCCAACAACAGGTTGGATTGCAGCGGCGTGCGGAAGCGCGGGTGGATGCGGGCGAACACCGGCGGCAGCAGCCCGTCCTTCGCCATCGAGAAAAACACGCGGCTCTGCCCCAGCAAATCGACCAGAATCACCGACGTATAACCGATGAGGATGGCCCCGATGATGGCCGTGCTCAGCCAGGCGTAGGGCGTTTTTTCGATGGCGATGGCCACCGGCGCGGCGCTGTCCTTAAACTCTTTGTAGTTGGCCAACCCGGTGAGGACGTGGCCGAAGAGCACGAACAGCACGGTGCAGACGACGAGCGAGCCGATGATGCCGATGGGCATGTTGCGCTGCGGGTTTTTGGTTTCCTGGGCCATCGTGGCCACGATGTCAAAGCCGATGAACACAAAAAACACGACGCCGGCCCCGCGCAAAATGCCGCTCAGCCCGAACTCGCCGAACGTGCCGGTGTTGGCCGGGATGTAGGGCTGGTAGTTGGCGGGGTCGATGTAGCGCCAGCCCAGGGCGATGAACACCAGCACCACGGCCACCTTCAGGGCCACCACCAGGGCGTTGAACCAGGCCGAGCCGGAGGTGCCGCGCACGATAACCGCCGTGATGGCCAGCACAATGAGCATGCCCGGCACGTTCGCGTAGCCCGTCACCACCGTGCCGTCGGCCAGGGTGGCGTGCTCGAAGGGCGACATCACCAGCCGGGCCGGCAGGTGCAGGCCGTACTTGCCCAGGAACTTCACCAGGTACTGCGACCAGCTGATGGCCACCGTGGCGGCCCCCACCGAGTACTCGAGCACCAGGTCCCAGCCGATGATCCAGGCAAACAGCTCGCCCATGGTGGCGTAGGAGTAGGTATAGGCCGAGCCCGCCACCGGCACCAGGGCCGCGAATTCGGCGTAGCACAGCGCCGAGAAAGCGCAGCCCACGGCCGCCACCACGAAGGAGAGCGTGACGGCGGGCCCCGCGTGGTTGGCCGCCGCGAGGCCGGTGAGCGAAAACAAGCCCGCTCCGATGATTACGCCAATGCCCAACGCGACGAGGCTGACGCCGTTGAGGGTGCGCTTGAGGGTGTTGCCCCCGGTTTCGGCCGCTTCGCGCTGCAGCAGGGCCAATGATTTTTTCAGCATGAAAACTTGGGGGCCGGGCGCACGCCCGACCGATGATTGCGCAACGAGCGGAACCGGCCCCGGGGCCCCGGTCCTGCGCGCTGCAACCCGTAAAAAATTGATTATGCGTTTTTCAGCACCCGGCCCCGGCCGGGGCCAGCGTCAACAGCCCCAACAACGGGCAGCGGCGCAACTGGGCGCGCCGGCGGGCAACGGGGGAGGGCACAAAGCGGGGCGGTACGTCACGGCAGCTTGTTTTTATATGGCCAGGAGTTGGCACCGTTCCAGCGGGAAGCTGGGGGTTGCCGGCGCGTCGTCGAGCCTGTCTCTCGGCGCCTCTGTATAAAAACAATTCGTTGAAACCGCGGAATTGCCGGGGCAAAGATAGGGCCGGGGCCGGGTTAATGGGCGGGCACGGGCGTTACTTTGCGGCCCATGAGAATCCTGTTGGTTGAAGACGAGCCGGCCGTAGCGGCGTTTCTGCTCCGGGGCCTGGGCGAGCAGGGCTACGCCGTGGACCTGGCCGCCGACGGCCTGCTGGGCCTGCACCGCGCCCAGTCGGCCCCCTACGACTGCCTGATTCTGGACCAGCTGCTGCCCGGCCTGAGCGGGCTGGAAGTGTGCCGCCAGGTGCGCGCCCGCGACCCCGGCGTGCCCATCCTCATGCTCACGGCCCTGGGCGAAACGGACGACAAGATCCGGGGCCTCGACGCCGGGGCCGACGACTACCTGGTGAAGCCGTTTGCGTTCGAAGAGCTGCTGGCGCGGCTGCGGGCCCTGGTGCGCCGCCGTGCCGAGGCCCCCGCGCCGGCCGCGCCCCTGCGCCTGGCCGACCTCACCCTCGACCCCGCCGCCAAGCGCGTGGAGCGCGCCGGCCAGGCAGTGCAGCTCACGGCCCGCGAGTTTTCGCTGCTGGAGTACCTGCTGCGCAACCAGGGCCGGGTGGTGTCGCGGGCCGATTTGCTGGAGTACGTCTGGGGCCTCGATTTTGACACGGGCTCGAACGTGATTGACGTGTACATCAATTTCCTGCGCAAGAAAGTCGACAAAGGCTTCGAGCCCCGGCTCATCCACACGCTGGTGGGCATGGGCTACGTGCTCAAAATTGAAAACTGAGGTAGCCATGTCCATCCGCCTGCGCCTGGCGCTTCAGTTCGGGTCCATTCTGGCCGCGACGCTGCTGCTGTTTGCACTGGTGATTTACTTCGCCACCCAGCAATCGCGCCGCACGCTGTTCACCCAAAACCTGTTTCGGCGCACGCTGGTGGTGGGGCACGCCTATACCGACGGCCAGTACCGCGCCGGCGCGGGCCAGCAGGCCCTGTACCGGCGCTACCTGCGGCAGCTCTACCGCACCTTGCCCGCCGAGGAAGGCCGGGTGTACGACGCGTCCGACCGGCTGGTGTTTCGGGAAGGGCAGGCCGGTGACCGGCCGGTGCCCACCGCGTGGCTGGCCGAGGTGCGCCGCGCCGGCCGCGCCGTGCTCGAACCCGAAACCAACTACCACGAAACCGTGGGCCTGCTCTACCGCGACGCCCGCCTGGGGGCCCTGGTGGTGGTGGCCTCGTCGCTGGACGAAGACAGCCGCCAGCAGCTGAGCGAATTGCGGCAGCTGCTGACCGTGGGCCTGCTGGCGGCGGCAGTGGCGCTGGGCGCGGGCTGCTGGTTTTTTGCGGGCCAGGCCCTGCGCCCGCTGCGGCGCATGGTGCAGGAAGTGGACGGCATCACGGCCACCGATCTGGGCCAGCGCCTGACCCAGGCCGACGGCACGCCCGACGAAGTGGGCCGCCTGGCCCAGCGCTTCAACCGCCTGCTCGACCGCCTTCAGGCGGCGTTTGCCGGGCAGCGCACGTTCGTGCGCGATGCCTCGCACGAGCTGCGCACGCCCCTCACGGCCCTCATCGGCGAGCTGGAAGTGGCGCTGCTGCAAGCCGAGCGGCCCCCGGCCGCGTACCGGAGCGTGCTGCAGCGCACCCTCGATTCGGCGCGGCAGCTCAGCGAGCTCACCAGCGGCCTGCTGCAAATTGCCCGCGCCTCCGACGACCCCTCGCAGGTGCCGATGGCGGCGGTGCGGCTCGACGAGCTGCTGCTGCTCGCCCACGAGCAAATCGGGCGCCGCTACCCCACCCGCCGGATCGATTTGGTCTTCGGCGACGCCGACGAGGCCGGCGCGTTCGCGGTGCGGGGCAACGAGGCCCTGCTGCTGGCGGCCGTGCTGAACGTGCTCGACAACGCCTGCAAGTTTTCGGCGGGCACGGGCGGGAGCGTCACGGCCACGCTGGCGCGGACGGGGGCCCGCCTGGCGCTGCTGGTGGCCGACGAGGGCCCCGGCCTGGCGCCCGCCGATTTGCAGCAGGTGTTCCGGCCGTTTTTCCGGGGGGCGGGGGCCCGGGCGGTGCCGGGCCACGGCATTGGCCTGCCCCTGGCGGCCCGGATTATGGCGTTGCACGGCGGGGCCGTGCGCATCGACAGCGCGCCAGGCCAAGGCACCCAGGTGTGGCTGGAGTGGCCGTTTGGGCCGCTTTCGTGAGGTTTTTCGCGGTTTTAATTTCCTTTTAATTCGGCTTTAACCCCGTCTTAATAGCGCCACCGTACCCTTGCATCGGCATTCCAACGCCCCGCAAAAAACACCGCACCCACCCTTTCCACTGCTTGCACGCCATGCCCCAAATCAGTTCTTCTCCGGCACGCACCGGGGCCCCCATTGCCAACGCGGGCGCCGCGCCGCCCCGCCCCAAACCATCGGTTTTCAGCACCCTTGGGCAGGACGCGCCGGCCGGCCTGGTCGTGTTTCTGGTGGCGCTGCCGCTGTGCCTGGGCATTTCGCTCGCCTCGGGGGCCCCGCTGCTCTCGGGCGTGGTCACGGGCATCGTAGGCGGCGTGCTGGTGAGCTGGCTCAGCGGCTCGCAGCTGAGCGTGAGCGGCCCCGCGGCCGGCCTGACGGTGATTGTCCTGACGGCTATTTCGTCGCTGGGCTCGTTTCAGGCGGTGCTGGCGGCCACCGTGGTGGCGGGGGCCATTCAAGTGCTGATGGGCGTGGCCAAGGCCGGCGTCATTGGCATGTATTTCCCGGCGGCCGTGATTCGCGGCATGTTGGCCGCCATTGGCTTGATCTTGATTCTCAAGCAGATTCCGCACTTTTTTGGGGCCGATACGGACTATTTCGAGGACCTGGACTTTCTTCAGTTCAACGGCCTGAACACGTTTTCGGCCATCGGGGCCGCGGCCAGGGGCCTGAGCCCGGGCTCGGTGCTGGTGGGCGTGGTGTCGCTGGCGCTGCTGCTGCTTTGGGACGGCGCGTGGCTGCGCCGCTTTGCCTGGGCCCGCAAAGTGCCGGCGGCGCTGGTGGTGGTGTGCGCGGCCATCGGCCTGAACCAGCTGCTGCGGGCCGTGGCCCCCGGCCTGCAAGTGCGGCCCGAACACCTGGTGAAGCTGCCCGTGGTGTCGTCGCTCGGCGGCCTGGTTGGCCAGATGATCTTCCCGGACTGGGCGGCGTTTGCCCGGCCCGCGACCTACGGCGTGGCCCTCACCATTGCCGTTGTGGCTTCGCTGGAAACCCTGCTCAGCGTGGAAGCCGTCGACAAGCTCGACCCGCACAAGCGCCGCACCCCGCCCAACCGCGAGCTGCTGGCCCAGGGGGCCGGCAACATCGTGAGCGGCCTGCTCGGCGGCCTGCCCCTGACGGCGGTTATCGTGCGGTCTTCGGCCAACATTGCCGCCGGGGCCCAAAGCAACGTGTCGTCCTTCGTGCACGGCTTGCTGCTGCTGGCCAGCCTGTTGCTGCTGGCGTCGGTGCTGAACCTGATTCCGCTGGCGGCGCTGGCGGCGGTGCTGCTGCTGGTGGGCTACAAGCTGACCAAGCCGGTGCTGTACCGAATGCAGTGGCGCCTGGGCTGGGCGCAGTTTCTGCCCTTCATCGTCACCATCGGGGCCGTGCTGTTCACCGATTTGCTCAAGGGCGTGGGCGTGGGCCTGGCGGTGGGCTTTTTCTTTATTCTGAAGGCCAACGCCGAGCAAGCCTACTTCCTCAACCGCGACACGCCCGGCCGGGCCCCCGGCACGCTGCACCTGCGCCTGTCCGAGCACGTGTCGTTTCTCAACAAGGCCAGCATCGTGAACACGCTGGAGCGCCTGCCCGCCGGCAGCCGCGTCATCCTCGACGGCACGCAGTCGGCCGACATCGACCACGACGTGCTCGAAGCCATTGAGGCGTTTCGGCGGGTGGCCCCCGAGCGCCGCATCCACCTGGAGCTGCGCGGCATCCGGCAAGTAGCCGTGGCCGGCCACTAAGCCGCTCTACCAGAACCGCTTTTGGGGGCCGGGGCCCTGAACAACGCGGCCGGGCCCCAAAAAACCATCGGCAACCAACCAATAGTTACGTATACTTACCAATGGCACGCGCCACGCAACCAGTACTTACCAACGACCGCCCCATGTCCGGCATCCAAACCATTCTCGAAAACAACCGCCAGTGGGTGGCCACCAAAAACGCCGAAGACCCGGCCTATTTTCGCCGCATGGCCGACGGCCAGCAACCCAAATACCTCTTCATTGGCTGCTCCGATTCGCGGGTGCCGGCGTCGGGCATCACCGGCACGGGGCCCGGCGAGATGTTTGTGCACCGCAACATCGCCAACATGGTGGTGCACTCCGACATGAACATGCTGAGCGTGCTGCAATACGCCGTGGAAGTGCTGGGCGTGCAAGACATTATGGTGGTGGGCCACTACGGCTGCGGGGGCGTGGCCGCGGCGGCCTCCAACAAGCAGTACGGCCTGATTGACAACTGGCTGACGAACATCCGCGACGTGGTGCGGCTGCACGAAACCGAGTTTCTGCGCATCAAGAACGAACCCGAGCGCCTGCGCCGGCTGGTGGAGCTGAACGTGATTGAGCAGGTGCGCAACCTGGCCAAAACCAACATCATCCAGAACGCCATGCGCTCCGAAAAGCCGCCCCGCCTCCACGGCCTGGTGTACGACATCGCCGACGGCGTGCTGAAAGACCTGCAAGTCGACAACGACGACGTGATGCGCGACATGGAGCACATCTACGCCACCGAAGCCCACGACCCCGAAGAGGACCCCGGCACGCCACCGCCCAGCGAGCCCGCCGCTGCCGGCCACCCCAACGGCCACGCGCACGAGCCGGCCAAGAAACCCACTAAGGAGCCAGTGCCAAGCTCGGACAAATAAAAAAAGGCCTTCCGCGCAGTGCGGAAGGCCTTTTTTACTAGAAATCAGCGCCCCTTAGTTGGCTTGCTGAATCTCCTGGATGGCGCGTTCCAGCGTCTGCCGGTTTTCGGGCACGCTGGCGCTCTTCGATTTTTCGGTCAGGCCGTTCTGGAGCAGGCCGATGATGGCCTGGTCGGCCCCCTGCGACTTGTACTGAATGCCGATGGCCTTGAGGCGGTCCACGTCTTCGGCAAACAGCTTGGGGTCGCTCAGGCGGGGCAGCATGGCGGCCAGGCCCGGCAGCAGGCCCGCCTTGCCGGGCAGGCCCGCCGCGTCGAACTTGTCGCGGACGTACGGCCACTGGGCCCCGCCGCCGGCCACGGCGTAAGTGGCCACCACGGCCTGGGTAACGATCAGGTGGTCATCGCCTTCCAGGGCCTGGGCCCGGGCCAGGGCCCGTTGGGGCGCCACTTCGGCCAGGGCTTCCAGGGCCCGGCCCTGCACGCCGTAGGAGCGGCTGTCGGCCAGGTATTTGGTGAAGGTCGGCTCGTCGCGCTTGTCTTTCAATTGGCCCAGGGCCTCCAGGAAATAAGCTTGCACGTTGGGGTCTTTTTCGGTGGTGAGCAGCTTGCGCAGCGCGGGGCCGGCGGCCTTGGCCACGGCTTTGTTTTCCATGTCGAGGCTTTGGGCGGCGGCCATCCGCAGGCTGTAGTACTGGTCGCTGAGGGCCCCCAGCAGCAGGGCGCGGGCGGCGGGGTCCTTGGCCTGGGCGTCTTTGGCGGCGGCCACGGCCTCGCGGCGGTCCACGTAGCCCGGCGCGTGGGCGTACTGGTAAGCGAAGGCGCTGAAGGGCTTGTTGTCGGTTTTCAGCCAGACCAGCTTCTTTTCGGCGTCCACGTTCACCAGGGCCGGCGGGGCGGCCAGGGGCATTTCAAACGCCTGGGTGGCCTCGGTCATCAGCACGCGCTGGCGCTGCGCCTGGCCGTTCACGTAGTAGTCGATGGCGAACGGCAGCCGGAACGGGGGCCCCGGCTGGGTTTGCTTCACGGTCACGACCTCCGTTTTGCGGGCCGCGTCCCAGGCGTAGTCGATGCTGACGACCGGGTGCCCCGCCCCAAAATACCATTGGTTGTAAAACCAGTTCAAATCCTGGCCCGAAACGGCTTCCATGGCCAGGCGCATCTGGTGGGCTTCGCCGTTGCCGAAGGCGTTGTCTTTCAGGTATTTTTGCAGGCCAGCGAAAAACACGTCGTCGCCGAGGTAGGTGCGCAGCATGTCCACCACGGCCCCGCCTTTCTGGTAGGTCACGAGGTCGAACACCTCCTCCTTGTCGCCGTAGTGGAAGCGCACGAGGTCCTTGGCCGCGTCGGCGGGGTTGGCCAGGTAGCGGCGCAGGTTGCGGTAGTTGTGGGCGTCGGCGGCGTCGCGGCCGTACTTGTGCTCGGCGTAGAGGCCCTCCGAAAAGTCGGCCATCGACTCGTTCACGGTCAGGTTGCTCCAGCTTTCGCAGGTCACGTAGTCGCCGAACCACTGGTGAAACAGCTCGTGGGCAATCACCGATTCGCCGTCGTACTCGCGGTCAATCAGCTCGCGCTCCGTTTGTTGCACCTGCTCGCCGTGCAGCGTGGCGGTGGTGTTTTCCATGGCCCCGCTCACGTAGTCGCGGCACACGATCTGGGCGTATTTATTCCACGGAAACTCCACGCCGAGGCGGGTTGAGAAGAACTCGAGCATGTCGGGCGTGTTGCCGAAAATCTGCTTGGCGTAGGGCGCGTACTTGGGTTCGAGGTAGTAGCTGACCTCTTTGCCGCGCCAGGTGTCTTTGTAGATTTTGAAGTCGCCGACGGCCATCATCACCAAATACGGGGCGTGGGGCAGCTCCATCTTCCAGGTGTCGGTGCGCAGGCCGGGGCCGGCGGGCTTCTGGCTGTCGAGGCGTCCGTTGCTGAGCGTCACGTACTTGGCCGGCACCGTGAGGCTGATTTCGGTGGTCGTTTTCTGGTTGGGCCGGTCGATGGTCGGGAACCAGGCCGACGAGCCTTCGGTCTCGCCCTGCGTCCAGACCTGCACCGGCTTGCCCTTGGTGGTGCTGTCGGGGTTGACGAAATACAGGCCCTTGGCGTCGGAGATGGCGGCCGAGCCTTTCACTTTCAGCTCGTCGGGCTTGGCCGTGTAGTCGAGGTACACGGTGTAGGCCTCGCCGGGCTTAAAGCGGCGGCCGAGCGCGATGCGCAGGTTGTTGTGGTCGGCGTAGTCGAATTTGAGCGGCGTTTGCTGCCCGCCGCTCACCAGGGCCACGGCCTTGATGTCCATGCCTTTGGCGTCGAGCCGGAGCGAGTCGGTGGCGTAGCCGTGGGGCCGGAGCGTGACCCACTCCTGGCCGTAGAGGTAGCGTTTGGCGTAGTCGAAGCGCACCGCCAGCTTGGTGTGCACCAGGTCGTTGATTTTAGTGGCCGAGGCGCGATAGGGCCCCACGGGGTTGGCGGGCGGGTCGGTGGCGGGCAGCGGCGAGGCCGGCGGCGAAGGCGGCGCGGGGGTCTGGCCCAGGGCGGGCGCGGCCAGCAGGCCCAGCAAGCCGAGCGCGAATGCGTGTTTCATGAGGGGAGCGGTGGGGACGGGTAAGAACCCAAAGATGCAGGATTTGGGCCGGCCGTTGCGCAGCGGAGCGCATGGCGAACGGGGCCCCTAGCTTTGCAGTACCATTTCTTACTTTACCAATGCCATTTATACGTCCCACCGCTACCCTCATCGGCACCTTACTCGCTGGCAACGCCCTGGCCCAGGCCGTGCCCGCCGACAGCGCCCGCACGCTGCGCGAAGTGACCGTTTTCGCCTCGCGCCTGCAACAGTCGGCGGGGCAGACGGGCCGCGCGGTCACCGTCATCCCCGGCAGCCGGCTGAACGCCTACCCGGTCACGTCGCTCGACGACTTGCTGCGCGTGCTGCCCGCCATCGAAGTGCAGAGCCGCGGCAATTTTGGGGCCCAGGCCGACATCACGCTGCGCGGCTCCACCTTCAACCAAGTGCTGCTGCTGCTCGACGGCATGCGGCTCAACGACCCGCTCACGGGCCACTTTGCGGGGTATTTTCCGATTACGCCGGCCGAGATTGAGCAGATTGAGATTGTGCGCGGGCCGGGCGCGGCCCTCTACGGCCCCGACGCGGTGGGCGGCTTCATCAACATCGTCACCAAAACTTTCGCCGCCACCCACCGCCCCGACGGCACCGAGCTGGCCGCCACGTTCCTGGCCGGCGAGTACGGGCTGAAGAGCACCAACGCCGGCTTTTTTGGGCAAGACAAAGGCCTGCGCCTGGCCGGCGGCGTGCTGAACAACACGGCCAGCGGCCAGCAGCTCGACCTGGCCGGCGGGGGCCGCAACGACATCAAGCTCAACACCTACTCGCTGTCGGGGGCCCTGCAAATCACCGAAAAACTCAGCGCCGCTGCCCGCGCCAGCTTCGACCGGCGTGAGTTCAACGCCCAGAATTTCTACACCACCAACGCCGGCGACCGGGCCCGCGAAACCACCGGCCGCGACTGGTACCAGGGCCAGCTGCGCTACGAGTGGAGCGCGCGGGCCCGCACCGAGCTGCAGGTCGGGGGCACGGCGAGCACCGACTTGTACCTGTACACGCCCACGTCGGTGGCCAGCGACCACCTCATGCACTACTTCAACGCGCAGGGCCAGCACCAGCTGCAGCTGAGCCCCCGGCTGCGGGCCTCGGTGGGCGGGCAGGCCGACCGCCGCGCCGTGCGCAGCAACGACCGCGGCGACCACGCCGTGTGGCACACGGGGGCCTTCGCCACGGCGGCCTACGCGCCCGTGGCCGGCCTGAGCGTGACGGGGGCCCTGCGCCTCGACCATGACCAAGCCTACGGCACCGAGCTGGTGCCGCAGCTCAATGCCAGCCAGCAAGTTGGCGAGAAGCTGACCGTGCGCGCGGCCGTGGGCCGGGCCATCCGGGCGGCCAATTTCACGGAGCAGTACACGTCCAACGTGCGGCCCGGCGTGGTGCCGGGCGGCTTCAACGTGGGCAACCCCGGCTTGGCCGCCGAGCACACCCTCAACTACGAAGCGGGGCTCGATTACCAGTTTTCGCCGGCCCTGAGCGCGCGCGCTACTTACTTCAACCGCTACGGCCGCAACCTGATCGACTACGTGAGCCTGCCGGGCAGCCAGGTAATCGACGCCACGGGCCTGGCCAACCTCGACCCCACCAAAACCTACCGCTTCGCCCAGAACCTGTTCGCCGTCACCACCCAGGGCCTCGAAACCGAGCTCACGGCCCGCGCCCAGCTCGCGCCGGGCCTGCGCCTCGACGCCAACGTGGGCTACACCTACGTGCACCTGCGCACCGACGGCGACGTGGTGTCGCAGTACCTCTCCAACGTGGCGCGGCACCTCGTGGCGGGCACCGTGGGCCTCACGCACCGCCGCTTTAGCGCCTCGCTGGGGGCCCTCTACAAGCAGCGCAACGCCCAGCAGACGGCCCCCTCCCCCACCGCCATTCGCAGCGAGCTGACGCCGAGCTACGCCGTGTTCAACCTGCGCGCCGAAGTGGCGCTGCTGCCCGGCCGCCTGTGGGCCCTGGGCCAGGTCCAGAACCTGTTCGATGCCCGCTACGCCGACCTGCTCGGGGCCCAGATGCCGCGCCGCTGGCTCATGGCCGGCGTGCGGCTGGCGCTGGCGAAGCAGGATGTTGCCAAACAAACGGAGTAACCCCCCGGACCCAGCCCACCTTGAAACGAAGGGCCAGCCGCCGTGGTGGGGGCCGTTGAATAAAGAGCGGCCCCCGGGCTATTGATGGACCTGCCCTTCCCGCGCGCCTGCGCCTTTCATTCGCTTACACCCCTTCGTACGCCAGATAGGAAAAGAATTTCCCGGTAAGCAGGAAGCTGGCCCATTTCTGGTCGTACTTGGCGGTTGGCGCGGCGGCGTATACTTCTTGGAGGGACTTGCCCTGCTTTTTTAACGCGGCTACTTTGTCCCGTACCGCAACCAGCATGTCGTGGTACTCAATCAGTTGTGCCCGGTTGCCGACGGGGCCGTGCCCGGGAATGATGATGGTTTTGGGCGTAGTTATTTCAATGTTTCGCTGGGCCGCTGTAATCATGCCGCCAATGCTGCCGCCGGTGGAATAGTCAATCATGGGGTAATAGCCGTTCCAAAACGTGTCGGCCGCGTGCAGGACGTCGGCTTTGGGAAAGTAAACGGAGATGTCGCAATCGGTGTGCGCGGGCTTGTAGCGCTTCATCTCAATGGCCTCGCCGTTGAAGTGCAGCACCTTCTCGTCTTTGAAAACAACGGTCGGCCAGGCGGCCCGGGGGGCCGGCGGGAAGGTGTAGTTCCAGTCTTTGATCTGCACCGTGTGCTGGAGGTGGTTCAAGGTCGTCTCTTGTGCGATGATGGTGGCCCCGGCCCGGTGCAGCCACTCGTTGCCAAAGGTGTGGTCGAAGTGGTGGTGCGTGTTGATCAGGTACTTGATGGGCTGGGGCCCGAGGGACTGCAGGGCCGCCGCCATGTTCACCTTCGACAAGCCGATGCCGGCGTCGACGAGCAGCTTGCCCTGGGGGCCGTTGAGAACGGCCACGTTGCCGCCCGAGCCTTCGAGCATACTGATGCCGCCCCGCAGCTTCGTGACCTGGATTTTGGCCGTTTTGGCGCCGTTTAAGATGGCAATGACCGGGCTTGGTGCCTGGGCCAACAGGTCTTTCGGGAACAGCCAGAGGCCGGCGGCCAGCAGGCCGCTGGACCCGATAAACCGGCGGCGGTTCATGGCAAAATCTTCGCGTGAAGTATCCATGATTGCTGATTTTTGAAAGGGTGGGCCCGCGCGAACGAAGGCAAATAAAACGGGCAGTGGGCAGGCGATGAATTCCCTAAATGCAACCCGGACAACCCCACCTTGCTTTGGGCCTTCGCC
Organism: Hymenobacter sp.; assembly: GCA_025353745.1. GTDB lineage: Bacteria > Bacteroidota > Bacteroidia > Cytophagales > Hymenobacteraceae > Hymenobacter. Next base: position 14,610 of record JANXOE010000143.1, on the reverse strand, counting down.
CAAAAATCGGCCGGGCACAAACCAAAGTTCGGGCCCGGCCGATTCCACCGAACACGGTTCTTCTACTCCCTCACACCCCTTTGTACACCAGGTTGGTGAAGGTTTTGCCGTCAATGACGAAGCCGCCCCATTTCGCGTCAAAGCTGGCGGTGGGCTTCTCGGCCACCACTTCCGCCACCGATTTGCCTTGCTTTTTCGACGCCGCCACCTTGTCCCGCACCGCGACCAGCATGTCGCGGAACTCGACGAGCTGCGCCCGGTTGCCCACGGGGCCGTGGCCGGGGATGACGATGGTGTGCGCCGTGGCGTGGGCCACGTTTCGCTCGGCCGCCGCAATCGACCCGTTGATGCTGCCGCCGGTGGAGTAGTCAATGAACGGATAATAGCCGTTCCAAAACGTGTCGGCCACGTGCAGGACGTCGGCTTTGGGAAAGTAGACGGAGATGTCGCAATCGGTGTGCGCGGGCGGGTAGAGCTTCATCTCAATGGCCTCGCCGTTGAAATGCAGCACCTTCTCGTCTTTAAAAACAACGGTCGGCCAGGCGGCCTGGGGGGCCGGCGGAAAGGTGTAGTTCCAGTCTTCCACCCGAACCGTTTTGTGGAGGTGCTTCAACGTGGTTTCGTGCGAAACGATGGTGGCCCCGGCCCGGTGCAGCCACTCGTTGCCATAGGTGTGGTCGAAATGCCAGTGGGTGTTGATCAGGTACTTGATGGGCTGGGGCCCGAGGGATTTCAGGGCCGCCGCCATGTTCACTTTGGAGACGCCGATGCCGGCGTCGACGAGCAGCTTGCCCTGGGGGCCGTTGAGAACGGCCACGTTGCCGCCCGAGCCTTCGAGCATACTGATGTTGCCCCGCAGCTTTGTGACCTGGATTTTGGCCGTTTTGGCCGCGTTTATGATGGTGATGACCGGGCTTTGTGCCTGGGCAAACAGGTCTTCGGGGAACAGCCAGAGGCCGGCGGCCAGCAGGCCGCTGGACCCGATAAACCGGCGGCGGTTCATGGCAAAATCTTCGCGTGAAGTGTTCATGGTTCTGATGATTAAAGGTGTCAAAGTACTGAATTACAATGCGATTTATCAAAAACACTCCTGGAGCAAAGACGCCACAATTGGCGCTGCCGGGGCCCAAAGCCCGATGGCCCGACAGGGGCCCCGGGGCCCTCGCTTCAGCGGGGGGGCGCGCTGGGGGCCTTCGGGGCCGGCACCACGAAAGAGATGGTTTGGCGTTCGCTGCCGATGAGCTTGTGGGTCGGGTCGACCAGCTCGATCAGAATGCGGTGGGGGCCCGGCGGGAAGCCGTTGAGGATGAGCGGCTCGCCGCTGGCATCGGCCCAGTGCCACGGCGTGCCGTCGACGGTCACGTGGATGTGGCCGATGCGCGGGGAGACGTCCAGCGCCGCCGGACCGTAAACCGGCACGATGTGCAGGTTTTCCGTCCGGTACTGGATGACGACCCGCCCCAGGGCCAACGGCCCGGGCAGCGGCGGATCGACCACCAGCCTGGCCGGCGGCTCGGAAGCCAGCGGCACCACGGGGGCGGCCCCGCGCACGTCCCGGGCCGAGGGCTGGGCCGGCGCCTGGGCCGCGGCGTTGAAGGCCAGCCCTACAACCGAGCAGCCGATAAGGAAAAGGTACATGAGGGAGGGTGCCATGGCGTCTGGGGTAAGGCAGTGTCAGCAACGACCGCACCTGCTGGTGGGGTACCAAAAACGAATCAGGGTTGGTGGAGTATTCGCAACGGCAAGGGCTTTTTGGACCAGATGCCAGGGGGCCCCCGGCGGCTTTCGGCCCGGGGCGGCTTGCTGGCCTTACAGGTCGATGCTGGCCCCGATGGCGGGCAAATACAGCGTCAAGCCAGCTCTCTCGAATGCCTGAAGCGCCGCGGGTTTGTCGATTTTGATGAACGGGAACGTGTCGTAGTGCACCCCAAGCACCTTGGTGGCTTTCACGAACTGGGCCGCTTCGATGGCCTCGTCCACGCCCATCGTCAGCCCATCCCCGATGGGCAGCACGGCAAAGTCGAGCGCGGCCCAGGCGGGAATGAGGGTCATGTCCAGCGTCAGGGCCGTATCGCCGCTGTAGTAAAAGTTGCCATCGGCGGTTTTGAACACGAACCCGCAGGCCACCCCGGCGTAGCGCCCGTCCGGCAGGCTGCTGGAGTGTTGGGCGATAACCGCTTTCACGGTGCCAAAGTCAAAGGTGAACTTGCCGCCCGGGTTGATCGGATGCACGTTTTTCACCCCTTGCTGGCCAAAATATTCGTAGAGCTCCCAAATCCCCAACACCAGGGCCCCGGTGCGGTTGGCCAGGGCAACGACATCGAGCACGTGGTCGAAATGGCCGTGCGACACGAAAATATAGTCGGCTTCGATGTCGTCCAGGCGGATGTGCTTGGCCAGCTCATTGCCCGAAACAAAAGGGTCGAATAACAGGCGCTTGCCCCCCGCCACTACCGCGAAACAGGAATGGCCGTAATAGGTGACTTGCATCGCATTGCTTTTTTAGGGGGTGAAGCAACCAGAGAACCAGAAAACAGCGGGGCCGTGGCAGGAAGCGGGCCAACCAGTAAGCTTGAGGCTTGGCAAAGAGGGAAGCGCCGGGCCCGGCGCCCCCCCCCGGGAGGCCCCTACTGGGCCGGCAGCTTCTCCGCAGCAGCAATGATGAACGCGGCTACCTTCGCCGGCTGCGACACGATCGACACGTGGCTGGCCTTGAGCTCGAGCGTCGTGGCCTTCATGCGCTTGGCCTGGGCCCGTTCCAGCTCCGGGCTGATCATGCGGTCTTCGGTGTCGACGATGACCCAGGAAGGCTTGGTTTTCCAGGCCGCGGTGGTCACCTTTTCGCTCAACGCGCTCTTGGCCCAGGGCCCCTGGGTGGCAAAGATCAGCTTGCGCTCCGCCACGGGCAGGTCCTGGGCAAAATCCTCGAGCATGCCTTTCATCGTCAGCGACTGGAAGCCGGCGGCGTCCACGCGGAATTCGGCGTTGCCCGGCATGGCCGGCTGGCCTTGCAGCACGTCCCCCACGGACTGCCCATCGTCGGGAACCAAGCCCGATATGTAGACCAAGCCGCTCACCTTGGGGTCGTTGCCGGCCTCGGTAATCACCATGCCCGCCCAGGAGTGGCCCACCAGCAGCACCGGGCCGCTCACCAGGGCCAGGGCCCGCTTGGTGGCCGCCACGTCGTCGGCCAACGACGTGAGCGGGTTTTGCACGGCAATCACGTTAAACCCTTTGGCTTGTAGCAGCGGAATAACCTTCGCCCAGCTGGAGCCATCAGCAAAAGCGCCGTGCACCAGCACCACGTTTTTGGCCCCTTTGGAGGGCCCTGGGGCCTGCGCCGCCGCGGGGAGGGAGGGGGCCAGAAGGAGAACAAGCAGGGCGCTTAGCGCAAGGAGATGGAGACGAAACATCGGGTCGGGGTTTTTGGTGAAAGCCTGATTTGGTGACAATCTGAAACAAGGCCCGCCGGGCACTTTTACTGCGAAAGACTTTCCGGGCCCGCCGGACTGCCAACCGGCGGGTTGAACGGGGAGTACGACCCGAACGCCCACTGCAGCGGCAGCGCGTCGCACAGGGTCCGGGCTTCGGCCACCTGGAAGGCCACCACCCGCTCGGCGCCGGGAAAGTGCCGGGCGTGGGCCGGGTCCCAATCGGTGCGGGCCTGGCCCGTGAGCTGGAGCACGTGCCCGGTCGCAAAATCAGGAAACAGCAGCCCGGCCCGCGGGTCCAGGGCCAGGTTGCCCAGCGACTGAAACATGCCGTTGCCGTTGTAATCCGGCCACTCCAGCGTGTGCGCGTCCACCACGCGCACAAAGCCGGGCAGGCCGCCCCGGTGCGACACGTCGAGGCCGGCGCTGGCGTGGGCGCTGGCCAGAAAAAACGTATCGGCCCGCCCAATCCACTCCTCAAGCGCGGGCGTGAGCGCCGCGGCCACGGCGCCGGCCTGCGGGGGCGCGGGCGGGCCGGGCCGGGCGTGCCATTCCCGCGCCTGAATGTACCGGGGGCAATTGGTGAACACCTCGTCGAGCGCCACCACGAGCCCGTCGGCGGCCCAGTGGGCCCGGCCGTTGAGCCGGATGCGGTGCCGCGTCTCAAAATCGATGACGAGGGCCCCGAGCGCGGCGTCGGCGGCCAGGTTGGCGGCCAGCACGTCGCCGGGCACCGGCCGGGCCGCCACGTGCAGCGTGCGCGCGTCGGGGGCCCGGATAAAGCCCGGCGCGCCGGTCAGCACGGAGGCCCACAGCCGGCCTTGCGCGTCGGCGCTGCTCACCACCAACAGCGGCTGGCCCCCCAGAAAGGCGCGGGCCCGGGCCGGGAACTCCGTTTGCAGGATTTGGGCCAGGTGGGCCGCCATGGGCCGGGTGCCAGCTTGTTCCTGCACGGCCACTTCGCCGCTGTGGTAAGGAATCGTCTTCATGGGGCGTAACCGGCGTGGAAGCAGGTCGGGAATGGGTTGAAGGGCGGCGAACGCCGATTTTCAGGGCCTTTGCTTGGCACTTGCCAAGCATCAGATGTCGAGCAGCTCGCTCAGTGGTGGGGCGTCCCAAATGGGGATGTCAGCGGCCGCCAGCAGCGGGTAAGCCGAGGTCAGGCCGCCAATGTGGGGCACAAACTGCCCAAAAAACACCCCCGCCAGGCGCGTATGGCGGATGACGTAAGAACACAGAATACAGGGTTCGTGGCTCGAATAGAGGACGTAGCCCGTTAGCTTGGGCTGGTTCAGGGCCCGGCAGGCCGCCCGGATGGCCACCACTTCTGCGTGGCAGGTTATGTCCTGGGCTTGGCGGCTCCCCTCCCGGCCCTCGGCAACGACGACGCCTTCCAGAGCAATGAGGGCCCCCACCGGCGACTCGCCCTGCCGCGCCGCTTCCGCCGCCAGCTCGCGGCAGCGCCGCAGGTGCTGCTGGTGCCAAAACGGGGAAGGCGGGCTCATGCCGTTAAATTAAATTGTGTTAAAAACGGTTGTCAGCGCTGCCTCAGGCAGACTGGCCTCAGGCAGACAGCACGTAAACTTTAAAAAACAAAAACCCGCTTATGGCGAGGCCCGCGGCCACGATGCCCCGGTGCAGCCAATCGCCGGCAAACCGGTGGCCGTAGCGACTGCCGGCCCAGCCGCCCACGACGGTCCCGGCGATCAGCACCAGCGCCAGGGGCCAGAGCACCACGCCCGAAAACGTGTACACCCCGGCCGTGACGGCCCCGTTGCACAACGCCAGCTGCGTTTTGAGGGCGTTGATGGCGTGCTGGTTTCGCATGCCGGCCAAGCCCAGCGAGGCCAGCAGCACCAAGCCAAGGTTGGCCCCGAAATACCCCCCGTACACGCCGATGAGCAGCTGGCTGAGCAGTACGGCCGCCGTCAGCGGCGGCACCATGTCGTTGGCTTCCGGAGAAGTATCGCCGTTCACCCGGTGCCGGGCCACCAGCCGCCCGCTGGCCGCGAAAAGCAGCGTGGTGGCCAGCACAAGGAAGGGTACCAAGTGCAGAAAAACCCGGGGCGGAGTGCGCAGCATCAGCGTGGCCCCCGCTACGGCCCCGGCAGAGCTGGCCAGTAGCAGCCCGGCTACCGCCGCCCACCGGCGCGGCACCGGTGGGCGGGCAGTGGCCAGCGCACTGGTCAGCGAGCCGGGCCACAGCGCCACGGCGATCATGGCGTTGGCCCGCAGCGGCGGCACGTTGGTGAGCACCAGGGGCGGCAGCATGGCCAGGAAGCCGCCCCCGCCGGCCACCGCGTTCAGGCCGCCGCCGAGGACGGCGGCACCGAAGAATAATCCAGCTTCCGGGGCGGTCATTGGTTGGGGTAGGTTAGCGGAGAGGGCCTGCGGCGGGCTGCGCCACCGGCCCGCCTGGACGGTTACCGGGGCACATTTTTTGCGTGAATTTGTCGATGAGCTCGGCCTCTACTTTGTGGGCTTCCTCCAGCCTACTGGCTATCTTTCCAGTACGCCTTGACGGGGGCCCAAAAAGTTTCCAGGCCTTCGTCGCAGGCGTTGCCGTTTTGCACGATGAGCAGCGCGCTCACCTCCTCCGGTGGTGCGCGGCCGTGCGGAACCCGGCCGGGGCCCCGCAGTCCATGACGTAGATGGCCATTTTTTTCAGGCCCAGGGCCTGGACAAAGCTTTCCATCAGCTGCGCCAAGCGGTCAAAAATGTACTCGAACTCCGCCACGCTCGAAAAGCTTTCCCAGCCAAAGCCGGGATGGTCCGGCGCCACCAGGTAGTACCGGTCCTCTAAGTCCCGCATTAGGTCGCGGAACATGAGCGAGGAGGCAGGAAATCCGGGCAGCGACAGGCGGGCGGGCTTGGACTTATCGCCGGCTTCGCGATAGAAAACGTCGAGGTTGTCGGCTTTTATTTTTTTGTATTTCATGGCAAACAACCCGTTGAATGGAGAAATAAAAAATGGCCCGGCACGGCCGCCGTGGCGCTTCGGTTGCAAAGCCCGGCGGGGGTTAGCCCAGGTAGTGCTTGAGTTGGGCGGCGGCGTGGTAAAACAGCGATTTGGTGGCCGGCACCTCCGCCAGGCCGTTGAGCAGGCCGAAATCGTGGATCACGCCGTTGTAGCGGATGCACGTGGCCGGCACGCCGGCATCGCGCAGCTTGCGGCCGTAGGCCTCGCCTTCGTCGCGCAGGATGTCGTTCTCGGCCACCTGGATCAGGGCCGGGGGCAGGTCGCGCAGCTGCTCAATGGTGGCCTGCAGCGGCGAGGCGTGGATATTTTTGCGCTTGGCGGGATCTTTAATGTACATGTCGTACATCCACTTCATCGTGGGCGTGGTCAGGAACCGGTCCTGGCCGTACCGCTGGTACGACTCCGTGGTGAAATTGGAGTCCACGATGGGCCAGAACATGATCTGGAGCTTGATGCGGGGCCCTCCCTTCTCCTTGGCCTGCAGGCAGGTGACGGCCGTCATGTTGCCGCCTACACTGTTGCCCACCACGGCCAGGTTCTGGCCGTCCACGTTGATTTCGGCCCCGTGCTCGGCCACCCACTTGGTGGCGGCGTAGATTTCGTTGATGGCCGTGGGAAAGGCAGCGTCCGGCGTGCGGGTGTAGTTGATGAACACGCCGGCGTAGCCCGTGAGCACCACCAAATCGCGCACCATGCGCCGGTGGGTGGGAAAATCGCCCAGCACCCAGCCCCCGCCGTGGATGAACATGAACACGGGCAAAATGCCGCTCGCCCCCGTGGGCCGCGTGATGTGCAAGGGCACCGTCAGGCCGTCCTGCGTGATCGTCTTTTCGGTGACGTCCACCCCGGACAAGTCGACTTTGGCGGCCTTTTGGGCATCGGCCAGAACCTGCCGGGCGGCCACCGGCGAGAGGGTTTCCAGCCCGGGGCCGCCCGTGTTCAGGCCTTTGAGAAAGGCGCGCACCTGCGGGTCCAGGTGCGGGTCGGTGGCCCAGTCGTGTACGGTAATGGGAGGATTGGGGGCTTCCGGCGTGTTCATAAGCAAGGCTTTTGAAGGGTGAGAAATGGAACCGGCAAAGGAGAAAAACGGCAGGCCGCCGGCCAGCAGGCCGGCGGCCCCGAGGAAGCGACGGCGGGTGAAGGGGTTATTGGGGTCGGAAGCCATGGTCGAGTCGGGTAAGAAATGGATTGATGGCCGGCCGCGCCGCTGCTTGCGCTCCTTAAGCCAGCTTGGCCGCCGCCGGAAAGTCGAGCGTCGTACCGGCCGTGTTGTTGAAGTAGTTGGTGAGCACGTTCAGGGCCACGTGGCCCACAATTTCGCCCACCTGGCCTTCCGTGTAGCCGGCGGCCTTTATGGCGGCCACGTCGGCATCGCTCACCAGGCCCCGCTTGTCCACCAGCTGCCGGGCAAAGAGGAGGGCGGCGTCGGTTTTGGCGTCGATCGGGCTCAGCGAGCGGCTGGCGGCGATGGTGCCGGCGTCGAGGTGGACCATTTTGTCGGCGATGAACGAGTGCGCCGCCAGACAGTAATCGCAGCCGTGCGTTTCGGAAATGGCCAGCGCCAGCTGTTCGCCGAGCTTGGCGCCGAGCGTGCCGTTGCCCAGGGCCCCGCTCAGGTTGAGGTAGCCTTCGAGCAGGGCCGGCGAGTTGCCCATGGTGCGCATCATGTTGGGCACGACGCCCATTTTGCTGTGGACCGCGTCGAAAAGGGTTTTGGTTTTGCCGGTGGCAGTATCGGGGCTGAGGGCGGTTAGACGGGGCATGATGGTAAATTATGGTTGTGGTTATGTGTCAAATAATTGACTACACAAAAATGGCCGATGCCCCGGCGCCCCGAAATGGACAATTGGCACTACTACTTGGACGAATGGACCGACTGCGTGGCCCATGCCGCGTGGCGGTATTGCCGGGGCGCCACGGCCGTATTGTGCTTGAAAAAGCGGCTGAAGTAATACGCATCGCTGAAACCCAGCGTGCAGGCAATTTCCTTGATTGATTTAGCGCTCAGGTACAGCGCCCGCTGGGCTTCCATCACGAGGCGCTCCTTGATGAGGTCGGTGAGGGTTTTTTGGAAATGGATGCGCGTCGGCTCCCCCAGCGCTTTGGGGCTGAGGTTGAGCGGGCCGGCGTAGTCGGCCGGGGTGTGCTTCTGGCGGTAGTGCTGCTCGGTCAGGTCCCGGAGTTTTTGTAGCACGAAGGGCGTGAAATTCGACAAGCCGGCGAGCATGGCAGGGACTATGTTTCAAAAGAACAGCCTGCTTAGACGGGGGCCGTCCCGGCATTACTCAACCACACCCGATGATAATGACTAGTCAGATAGTGCGTACCACCTCAAGAAATCGGCAAAACCATTACTAGAAACCAGTACCGGCGATTGCATTTTTGATTGATAATGAGAGGTTTTAAGCAAAAAAACGAAGTAATTTTATAAAAATGACTAGTGCTAAGCTTTAAAACATGGATCTAATGATTAATTTTTTATTATACTTTGTAAAATCCATTTTATAGCCCGGCTTACAACAGCAATGAAATGGGCACCAGAAACCGTGTTTCGCCAGTATCGGCGTTGCTTGACTTTGTACGGGGGGCCCTGATTGCGCCAGCGTGCGCTGGAAAAAATCAGGCGTTTGCGCCGCGCCTGCTACCACCTGCAATAGCCGTGTTTTCGGGCCGCTACTGAGCGTCAGGCTACCCAGACGTGGCGTTGGGCGAGGGCCCCCACCGCGTTGAATTGTACCTAAATATTTAAAAAAGGCACTTTTCACAGGAGTAACTTCGGTTAAAAGCCAGCATCCTACTTCAGGATAACCTCAAATAAAATCGTTGATTTGTGCTATACATACCCGGATTTGTGCCTCCTTCGGGCAACTGGTTGGTCATAATTTTGCGGTCGTAGCGGGGCGAGTGCGCCAATTGCTGGTGACCGGGTTCGGGCGGCTGATGCACCGTACCCGGGCTTACCACCAAGCACGTTTCTCCCCGCCGTTCATAGCTTTTGGCTGCTTTTAGCTCCTGGTCTGGGGCCGATGCCGGCTTGTTTACCGTGGCTTTTCTTTCTCATGCCTACTCCTGCCAACCCCCCAAAACCACCGGCGGCGCTCCGGCCGAAGCACAAAGGTTCTGCCCAATTGTTCGAAAACCCGGTACTGGAACGCCTGACGCATACCCACTTCGCCGCGCCCGTGTCCATTTTCCTGGTCACGGCCGGCGTTAGCCTCTACTATGGCCTCACGCGCAACCTGCTCACGGGGCTCTCGGCCTTTGGGCTGTTCCTGGGGGGCCTGCTGCTTTTCACGCTGGCCGAGTACCTGATGCACCGGTTCGTGTACCACCTGGCCACCACCACTCCGGCGCGGACGACGTTTCAGTACACCATGCACGGCGTGCACCACGAGTATCCGAAGGACAAAACCCGGCTGGCCATGCCGCCGATTCTCACCGTGTTCGTGGCCTCGCTGCTGTTTTTCATTTTTCGGTTCACGCTGGGCCAGGCCGCCTTTGGCGTGCTCGCCGGTTTCGTGTTCGGCTATGCCAGCTACCTGTTCGTGCACTACGTGCTGCACATGTACGCCCCGCCCAGAAACGCGCTGAAGCTGCTCTGGCACCACCACGCCATGCACCACTACACGCAGGAAGAAGCTGCCTTTGGCGTATCCACTACCCTTTGGGACCACGTGTTCGGCACCATGCCCCGCCGGCGGCGCTGACGCCCCCGTTGGCCAACCCGGGCAAGCAGGGCCGCTCTTTTCGATCCTCCTGTACCGATAACAAGCTGTTCATTAGCGCTTCTCCGCAGCTTTTTGTGTTTTTAATTGCATATAATTAATAGTTAAATTCATCCACCGAACGGCCGGACGCTTGCATGTGCCCAGCTGTTAGAAACCCAACTATCATGGCAATGGATTCATCACTTCAACGCAACCTTCGTTGGCTGGCTGGCTGGCAGCTGGCCGGTGTCCGCGCCCTGCGCATCGCCATTGCCCTCGTCTTGATCTGGATCGGCGGGTTGAAGTTTTTCGCTTACGAAGCCGACGGCATCGTTCCCTTCGTGGCGACGACGCCTTTGATGTCCTTTTTCTACAATCACCCGTCCGAATACAAGCTGCACCAGGGCAAAGAAGGAGAATTGAAGCCGGAAAACCGGCAGTGGAACGAAGCCAACAACACCTACGGCTTCGCCCGCGTGCTGGGCGCGCTGTTGGTCGGCCTGGGCATTCTGCTGCTGGCCAATGGGGTGCATCCGGCATTCGGCGTCGTTGGCGGCCTACTGGTTGTCATCCTGAGCCTGGGCACGCTGTCCTTCTTATTCACGACCCCCGAATCGTGGGTGCCGCCCCTGGGAGATGCCGACCACGGGTTCCCGTTCCTGTCGGGCCGGGGCCGGCTGGTGCTCAAAGACGTGATGATGCTAACCGGGGCCGTGGTGCTGGTGGCCAATTCGGCGCAGCAGTGGCTGAACCGCCTGACGGAAACGAAGGCTGTTTACAGCAAATAAAGCGCCCGCTTGGGGGCCGGCGGCGCGGTCTTAAAGCCTTGTCGTCCGCGTGCGCTGCCCCGGGCGCGGACCATTTAGTCCAGTTCCAACCCGCTACGCCCCCGCCATGCCCCCGTCTGCGCAGCACTTCCAAGCCTTGGTCATCGGTTTCGGCAAGGCCGGCAAAACGTTGGCCGCTTTCATGGCCGCCCAGGGCTGGCGCGTGGCCCCGGTGGAGCAGTCGGCGCAGATGTACGGCGGCACGTGCATCAATATTGCCTGCATTCCCACCAAATCGCTGGTGCACAGCGCCGAGCAAGGCGTGCCCTACCCAACGGCCATCGCGGAGAAAAACAACCTGACCGATTTTTTGCGCAAGCGCAACCGGGCCAACGTTACCTCCTTTCCGGGGCCGACGCTGCTCACGGGCCACGCCCCGCTTGCCGGCCCCGAGCGGGTGCGCCTCGCCGAAGCCGGGGAAGAGCTGCTGTGTGGAAGCCGACCGCATTTTCATCAACACCGGGGCCCTACCGCGGCTGCCCGACGTGCCGGGCCTGCGCGACAAGCCACGGCAAACTTACTACTCAGCTGTATGACAGCCATTAACCTACCCAGCTGCCCGATGAAAAGACGCCTGGTAGTGGTGGCCTCTTTTCTCGCCCTGGCCCTAACCAGCCCCTCCCCGACCATGGCTCAAATTCCCTCCACCGTCGTCACGTTGCAGAGCAAACACGGGTTCGATGCGACGGTGACGCGCCTTAAAGCGGCGCTGACCGCGCACGGCCTAACGGTGTTTGCCGACATTGACCAGCGCGCGGCCGCGGCCCAGGCGGGCACCGTTTTGCGCCCGACGCGGCTGCTTATTTTTGGCAACCCGGCCGCGGGCACGCCGATTATGCAAGCCCATCCCCACGCGGCGCTGGAGCTGCCCCTGCGGGCCGTGGTATGGGAAGACGACCAGCAGCGCGTGCAGGTCGACTACCAGGACGCGGCCCGGCTGCTCCCGGTGCAGTACGGCGTGGATGGGGCCCTGACCAAGGGCCTGGCGCAAGTACCGGCGCTGTTGCGCGCGGCCCTGGCCGACTGATACCAAGCGCGTTGGGGCCCTGCCAAAGCCCCGGCCAGGGCCTCGAAAGAAGGCTGCACCGTTGGCTGAAAAAATCCAAAAACAGCTTTGCCGCTTCTGTGCCAGCGCCAGATTTTGGCAACTCTGGCCTGCCGCCACCGGCGGCCGGTGCCGCCGCTGTAACGGCCGCGCTTCCCGCGCTGCTTGCGGGGCGCCGGGGGCAAGCCGCCGGGGCCGTCGCAATGCCCTGGTTACAAGTGCAGCAGTGGGAATGACCTTTACGAACCCTTAAAAGCCCGGTTTTCGCGCCGGATTTTTTTCGGTTTATCCCGCCAGAAACCGTCGTAAGTACGGCGCAATCCGGCTTTGGGGGGCCCTCGCCACTTCGGCCGGCGGGGCGGCTATTACCACTTGGCCGCCCTCGTCGCCGGCCCCGGGGCCGATGTCGATAACCCAGTCGGCGGCGGCCACCACGCGCATTTCATGCTCGACGACCACCACCGAATTGCCGGCTTCGACCAGCGCGTCCAGTTGCAGCAGCAGGCGCTCCACGTCGGCCGGGTGCAGGCCGGTGGTGGGCTCGTCGAGCACGTAGAGGGTGTGGCCGCGCGGGGCCCGCTGCAGCTCGGTGGCCAGCTTCACGCGCTGGGCTTCGCCGCCCGAAAGCTCGGTGGCGGGCTGGCCCAGGCGCAGGTAGCCCAGGCCCACGTCGCGCAGCACGGCGAGGGCCCGGCGCACGGGCGGCTCGTCTTCGAAATACGCCCAGGCGTCGTCCACGGTCAGGTGCAGGACGTCGGCGATGTTTTTTTCCTTGTACTTGATTTCGAGGGTTTTTTCGTTGTAGCGGGCCCCGTGGCACGCCGGGCAGGGCGCGTACACGCTGGGCAGGAACAGCAATTCCACCATCACGAAGCCTTCGCCCTGGCAGGTGGAGCAGCGCCCCTTGGCCACGTTGAACGAGAAGCGGCCCGCGTCGTAGCGCCGCTGCCGGGCCGCCGGCGTGGCGGCAAACAGCCGCCGCACGTGGTCGAACAAGCCGGTGTAGGTGGCCAGGTTGGAGCGCGGCGTGCGGCCGATGGGCTGCTGGTCGACCTGCACCAGCCGCTGAATGTTTTCCAGGCCGGCGGCGATGCGGCCGCCGGGGGCCCCGGGGGCCGGGCGCGCCAGCGGGTCGACATCTGCTGCTTCATCGGGCCGGACCTGGCCGAGCCGGGCGGCCACCAGCTCCACCAGCACCTGGCTCACCAGGCTCGATTTGCCCGAGCCCGACACGCCGGTGACGGCCGTGAACACGCCCAGCGGAAAATCGACGGCCAGGCCGCGCAGGTTGTGGCGCGTGACCTCGCGCAGCTGCAGCCAGCCGGTGGCCGGGCGCGGCGCGGGCAAAACCGGCGGGTCGACCGCAAACAGGTAGCGCCGGGTTTGCGACTCGGCCACGGCGGCCAGGCCGGCGGGCGGGCCGCTGTAGAGCACGCGCCCACCGTGGGCCCCGGCGGCGGGGCCCACGTCCACGAGCCAGTCGGCCTGGCGCACCACGTCGAGGTTGTGCTCGACGACGAAGAGCGAGTTGCCGGCTTTTTTCAGGCCGGCCAGGGCCGTGAGCAGGGCTTCGGTGTCGGCCGGGTGCAGGCCGGCCGACGGCTCGTCGAGCACGTACACCACCCCGAACAGGTTAGAATAGAGCTGCGTGGCCAGCCGAAGCCGCTGCAATTCGCCGGGCGAAAGCGTAGGCGTGCCGCGCTCCAGGGCCAGGTAGCCGAGGCCCAGGTCGAGGAGCACGGCCAGGCGGGCCCCCAGGTCGGCGGCGATGCGCTGGGTGACGATGGCTTTTTCGGGCGCGGCGGCTTCTTCTTCTTTACTCAGCACGTTGGCTGCCGCGTAGGGCCCCAGCAGGGCGGCCAGGCGCTTGAGGGGCAGGCGCGCCATCTCGGCGATGTCGAGCCCGGCAAACGTGACGGCCAGCGCTTCCCGCCGCAGGCGCTTGCCGTGGCAGGTGGGGCAGTCCTGGCCGAGCAGGTACTGGGCCACGCGCTTTTTCATCAGGGCGCTTTGGGTGGTGGCAAAGGTGTGCAGCACGTGCCGCCGGGCGCTGCTGAAGGTGCCCAGGTAGTTGGGCGGCTCCCGGCGCTGGCGGGCCCGCTGGGTTTGCGCGGGCGAGTAGCCGGGGTACACGGGCACCACGGGCTGCTCGTCGGTGAACAGGATCCAGTCGCGGTCTTTTTGGGGCAGCTCGCGCCAGGGCGTGTCCACGTCGTAGCCCAGGCTCACCAGGATGTCGCGCTGGTTTTGGCCGCCCCAGGCCTGGGGCCAGGCCGCCACGGCCCGCTCGCGGATGGTGAGCGCCGGGTCGGGCACCATCGAGGCTTCGGTGACTTCGTACACGCGGCCCAGGCCGTGGCAGGTGGGGCAGGCGCCCTCCGGCGTGTTGGGCGAAAAGCCTTCGGCGTACACGATGCCCTGGCCCGGCGGGTAGCGGCCGGCCCGCGAGTACAGCATCCGCAGCAGGTTGGCGAGCGTGGTGACCGAGCCCACCGACGAGCGCGTGCTCGGGGCCCCGCGCTGCTGCTGCAAGGCCACGGCCGGCGGCAGCCCGTCGATGTGGTCGACCTCGGGCACCGCCATTTGGTGGAACAGGCGCCGGGCGTAGGGCGACACCGAC
>JANXOE010000119.1 GCA_025353745.1 Hymenobacter sp. | reverse complement strand
AAGGCCGGCGTGATGAGCGAGCGCAACGACAACGTGTTTTCGCTCGACGAGGATTTTTAACCCGGCCCGGCCCCGAAACCCAACGAGCCCCGGCTTTCCGCAGAAAGCCGGGGCTCGTTGGCTGGTTGGCGGCGGCTACTTGGCCGTGTGCTCCAGCCCGGGGTGGTCGGCCGGGCGGGTGCCCAGGGGCCAGTGAAACTTGCGCTCGCTCTCGTTGATGGGCACGTCGTTGATGCTGGCTTCGCGCCGTTGCATGAGGCCCAGCTCGTTGTATTCCCACTGCTCGTTGCCGTAGGCGCGGAACCAGCGGCCTTGCGCGTCGTGGTATTCGTACTGAAAGCGCGCGGCAATCCGGTTGCCGTGGAAGCCCCACATCTCCTTGATGAGCCGGTATTCGTGCTCGCGCTGCCACTTGAGGGTCAGAAATTCCTGAATGGCTGCGCGGCCGGTGATGAATTCGCTGCGGTTGCGCCACTGCGTGTCGACGGTGTAGGCCAGGGCCACGCGGGCGGCGTCGCGGGAGTTCCAGCCGTCTTCGGCCAGGCGGGCTTTCAGGGTGGCGGTTTCGAAGGTGTAAGGGGGCAGGGGTGGGCGGGCGTCGGACATGGGCACGTTGAAAAAATGGATATATAAACAGATTCAATAGTAATATACACTTAATCTGCTTGTTTGCGGCGGTTGTCTTGCCGCGCACGGACAAGCGCAGAACCGTATTTTTGTTTGGGGCCCTCGAACGATAACGGCCGTCCGGCCCGGCGACTTTGCCGGCCCGCGGCCCCCGACCGGCTGGCATCAAAAAGCGGCCCGGGGCCCTGTTTTAGGCCCTTTGTGGAAAACTTCTATACTTTTTCTTTGGCCTCCCCAAACACAAGCGCTAATTTCCGGGATTGAATCAGGCGGGGCCCTGCCGCCCGGTGTCTTCCCCATTGCCTTCCCGCCTCCGCAACACGCGCGGCCGTGCCCCGGCGCCGGCCGCTTTCCCCCCGAATCCCACACCCAAACACTACCGGTATGCTAGTAATTAAACGCGACGGCCGCCGCGAATCCGTGAAGTTCGACAAGGTCACGGCCCGCATTGAGAAGCTTTGCTACGGCTTGCACATGGATTTCGTGTCGCCGATCGAAGTTGCCAAAAAGGTCATCGACGGCATCTACGACGGCGTGACGACCGTGGAGCTCGACAACCTCGCCGCCGAAACCGCCGCCTCGCTCACCACCCGCCACCCCGACTACGCCATCCTGGCGGCCCGCATCGCGGTGAGCAACCTGCACAAGGTGACTTCCAAGTCGTTCAGCAGCACGATGAAGCGCCTCTACACCTACGAGGACCCCAAGAACGGCGACAACGCCTCGCTCATCGCCAAGGACGTGTGGGAGATCATCCACAAGCACGCCGCGACGCTGGATTCGGCCATCATCTACGACCGCGACTACAACTACGACTTCTTCGGCTTCAAAACCCTGGAGCGCAGCTACCTGCTGCGCCTGGAGGGCAAAGTGGTGGAGCGCCCCCAGCACATGCTGATGCGCGTGTCGGTCGGCATTCACAAGGACGACATCGACTCGGCTATCAAAACCTACAACCTGATGTCGGAGCGCTGGTTTACCCACGCCACGCCCACGCTCTTCAACGCCGGCACGCCCAAGCCGCAGATGTCGTCGTGCTTCCTGCTCACGATGAAGGATGATTCCATCGAAGGCATTTACGACACGTTGAAAAACTGCGCGCTGATTTCGCAGTCGGCCGGCGGCATTGGCCTTTCGGTGAGCAACGTGCGGGCCACTGGTTCCTACATCAAAGGCACCAACGGCAACTCCAACGGCCTGGTGCCGATGCTGAAGGTGTTCAACGACACGGCCCGCTACGTGGACCAGGGCGGCGGCAAGCGCAAGGGTGCCTTCGCCATTTATCTGGAGCCCTGGCACGCCGACATTTTCGAGTTTCTGGACCTGAAAAAGAACCACGGCAAGGAGGAAATGCGCGCCCGCGACCTGTTTTACGCCCTCTGGACCCCCGACCTGTTCATGAAGCGCGTGGAAGAAAACGGCGACTGGACCCTGATGTGCCCCCACGAATGCCCCGGCCTCGACACCAACTGGGGCCCGGAGTT
>JANXOE010000085.1 GCA_025353745.1 Hymenobacter sp. | reverse complement strand
ATGAGCTTGCCCACGTAGAGCGTGGCCAGCGGCAGGGCCGCCCGCAGCAGGCGCAGCAGCACGTTGCCCACCGTGAGGGCCGGGCTGGTGTGCCAAATCAGCTTTAAAAACGCCGGCAGGTGGCGCAGGGCCCCCACCCGCTCGCGCACGCTCACGGCGGGCTTCTCGGGGCCCCGGGCGCCGTTGGGGTTTTTGGCGGAAATGGATTTCAGGAAATTAAGCATTTCCGGGGTTGGGGCAAAGTTGGGACCGGGTGCGGGAGGGCGGCCGTTTTGGCAGGGGAGGAGATAATAGCATTATATTGCGACGCTAACCTAAGTAACAGGATAAAAAGACAAGACCATCCGCCTCCAGAGAAGCGATTATGTAACAAGGCAAAACTGCCAGAATCGAACATTAGAGTATCTATTCAGCTAATACATCTTTCAGTATGCGCTGAAGCGTATGCTACTACCTTTGTCTCATTACTCAGGTGGCACTCCGTCCACCCGTACAGTTTACTTCCTATGCAACTTCGTATCGAAAATATTGGCCCTATCGGTTCCGCTGTCATTGATTTGACTGGTCTAACTGTTATTGGAGGGCTTAACGATACTGGTAAGTCCACAATCGGAAAAGCGCTTTTCTCCATTGTAAAGGCTGTCAGAAATAGAGAGCTAGAATATGCTTCAGCCCGTCAACTAATGGTCTGACAGGTTAATTTCGTTATTTACTTTCGTCACTTCCGCGTATCTATTTTTCAGTTTGTCGCGGGCTTTTTCGGTGGTGAAGGACCAGTTCACTTTGATGGCGGCTGCGTTGCGTTTGTCTTGCCAGGCCAAGGCTCCTTGTTCGAGTCGTTGCTGGGTGCCGATGCGCTGGTCCAGGCACTGGCGAGCGAGGGCGGCAAATTCGATTTCGGCCATGTTGAGCCACGAGCCGTGCTTGGGCGTGTAGTGAAATTCGAGGGTGTGCCGCAATTGACGGGCCGTTTCCACGGGCAGGTGTTCGTAGAAAGCCCCGTACGTGTGGGTTGCGTAATTGTCTTGTACGAGCTGGATTTTCGTCGCGTCGGGGTAATGGGTTTGCACGAGCCAGTCCATAAAGTGGGCGTAATCGCCCTTGTTTTTGGTCGTGGTGACCTGCAAATGGCGCTGGCCCGTGTCGAGGTTGTAGGCCAGCAGCACGTTGCAGACGCCTTTTCGCACGTATTCCTGGTGTTCTTTTTGCGTGGTGCCCGGCTTGGGCGGAATCGGCGTTAGCACATGGTCAAGCAGTTGACAGGGCCGCTCGTCAAAGCAGAGGCGCACCACGCCCGCCTCGGCGGGCTGCGCGTACACGTCGAGCACGTCTTCCATGTTGGCCAGGTATTCGCCCGTGACGGTGCCAATGCACCACAGTTGCTTCAGCCAGGGCTTGAGTTGGCTTTTTTTAACACCCGGCGAATCGTTTCCTTGGAAACGGCGGGCCCGTAGTCGAGCGAGACGAGGGTTTGGTTCAGCAGCGAGAGCGTCCAGCGGGACGCGCCGGCCGGCAAGTCGCTGCACGCCAGGCTGGTAATGCGCGCTTCCAAAGCAGGCGTCACCTTCGGCGGTTGCCCGCTGCGCGGGCGCTCTTCCAGCGCCTGGCCCAGCCCCTGGGCCAGGTAGCGGCCCTTGAGGCGGTGGTACTGCGTGGTGGAAATGCCCACCTCGGCGTGCACGGCGACGGCGCCTTTGCCGCTACCCATAGCCAGCAGCGCACGGGCCCGCGTGATTTTGCGGCTCTTATGGGTGCCTTTTTGGACAATAGCCCGCAGCTTGGCGGCATCGGCAGGCGGTAGGATAACGGGTATAGCGGGGCGGGGCATGAGCAAGAAAGACAGCGTGTCCGCTCGTAACTGTTACGGGCCGAATTAAGTTGTCAGACCACTAAAAGTAAACACTTTAATATCTGGCTTTACTTCGACATTGCGAAGAATTGCAGGCACCAGCATTTCACCGTCATTTAGCTCGTCTATTAGACGAGCTATAGACGTTGACGCATTTGATTTTGAGGCAAATCGAAACAGGATAGAAATTATTCTAGCTGATATTAAACAACGAGTAACTGATTCGCTCGCTCAGCGGGAAAGTCCAAATCCACGCATTACACGACGGGAGGAACAAGAAGAAGACGCCGTTTTAAGAGAACTCATCATTGATGAATTCATTAGTGATTTGCGAGAAATTTTTACAGAGAGAAGAGATGAGCAAAGTAAGTACTCTACCTCTTTTGGAAATGTGATAAAAAATGCCTTTCGTGGCGAGATAAATAATAAGCGAGCAGAAAACAAAAAGGGAGTTATATCATTAAACCACAACGCCAGTGCCATACTTGATTGCGTGTTTGAGGATAATATTATAGACCACATGCATGTTGAGGAGAGTATGCTCCCCGAACTTTTTGAGGATGCAACTCTATTAGAATCTCCTTTTGTCCTAAATCTCAGACCTTCTCTTAATTTCTTTAGAGGCAGCTATGAGAACCCATTTAACATAGAATACACAACTTCTGACCTTCTACAGAAGCTAGCTTTTGCCACTAGTTCTGCTGCACCTCAAAGCGACGACACCAATAATACGTTAGAAGTAAATATTTCTAACGTAATTGGAAAAACAATAGAAGGTAGAATTTATTTTGACCAGAAGCGAGATGATTTTCTCTTTCTTAATGATGACAAAGTTGAAGTTCGAATTGCTAATACGGCTTCAGGGGTAAAGACTTTAGGCATTATTCAGATGCTTGCTACAGCTGGCATTTTAAATGGCACCAATCTATTCATTATTGATGAACCAGAAGTGCATCTTCATCCAGCATGGCAGATTGTTTGTGCAGAAGTAATTGCTACACTTGTAGCCAAATACAATGTATACTGCGTTGTAAGCTCCCATAGTCCATATTTTTTACAGGCTATCGAGGCGTATGTTAGTACATACAAAATGAAGCATCTAACAAAATTTTACCTTTCAGAAAAGGCGAAAGGTATATGTACTTTTCAAGACGTAACTCAAGACACTGAGCCACTTTACAGCTTATTAGCAGAGCCCATGAAACAAATTATGTATCTCAGAGCAAATGATGAGTCATGAAGGATTTAGAACATTTATTGATTCGTCATTTAGGAGCGCAAATTTATCCAATTAACAAGGTTCCTAAAACATGCTGCTTTCATTCACCCTTGCGAGTGCTTGATTTTGATGAAGTAGTCAAATCATTTAGCATAAATTTTTCACTGCCTCGTACACTTTGCTCCGCTGATTGTCTTTATATACATCCAAGCAAAGACCTCTTGTGCTTTATCGAAATGAAAAACATTTCGATGCACTTAAAAACCACTAGCAAAAAATATAAATTGTACGCTAATTTTTCACAATCTATAAGCAAATGGTTTGAAGAATTACATTTTAATTTGAGAGACAAACTAACTGACAGTATTTATGTTGTAACTGCTGCTGCGGGATTATATGGTTCACATGCGAATACATTATTTAAACTAACAAACCGAAAAAAATCAACTATCAAGTATGCTCTGGTGGCGTATATGAAATCATCCGACTATCTAACATATAGTCTTGCAACATTAGATATAAAGAAAATAAAACATAAGCTTTTAGAAGGACCTGATTTCACCTCTCATCTTATTACAAATGAGAAAGAATTTGAGGCTTTCATTGCAGAGCATCTATGCTGAGAAAGAAGCACAGATTAATGTCGGCAGGTGCTTTTGATTTATAACGGGACCATTGTCTGTTTCCTTTCACCTCCATACCTCCCCAACAAGCCCCAGCCCCACCAGCGGCTGGGGCTTCTGCATGGCACCGCCCACCGGAAACGCGGGCCCAGCCACTCCGTACGGTATTATTGTAAAATAGAAAATACCGTACGCTTTCAGTTCTGAATCCGTACGGTATTTTTCGGTTCACGACAATACCGTACACATGCCGCGCCGCGCTACCCCTTCGACCAACCTGCTTTCCCGGGCGCGGGTGTGGTTTGGGCTGCAACAAACCGAAATGGCCCTGTACCTGGGCGTGAGCCCGGAGCTGGTGCGCGCCATTGAGGCGGGCCGGCGCAACCTCACCCCCGACGTGTTGCTGGCCCTGCGGCCCCTGCTGCCGCACCTGCCCCCGGCCGAGGCGGCCGCCGCGCCGGCCCCGCTTCCCCCGCCGGCCGGCCTGCCCGCCCCCGAGGCGGCGGAGCTGGATTTCCGGCGGCGGGTGTGCGCGCAGCAGGCTGCCAAGCTGGGGCACGAGCTGGCCGCCATCGAGGAGCAGGCCGGGGTGGCAACGCGCTGGGCGCAGGCCCTGCCCGCTCTGCTGCAAGCCGCCGCCCAAAGCACGCCCGACCCCGCCAACCCTGAGCGCCCCGCCTGGCTGGCCGACTGGCTGACGCGGCAGGCCCGCCCGCTGCCCCCCGCAGCCGCCACCCGCTGGCACCTGCTGCGGGCCCGGCGGGCGGCGCTCACGGCCGAGATAGCGGCCCTAGCGCCCACCGCGTAGGCCACCGCCCAGGGCCGGCAGCGGTGAAAGTCCAAAAACAGTTGGCGCCTTGAATCGTGTTCTTATATTTGAACTTCACTAAAACCCCATTTTCCCTTTCCCTTTATGGCAGTAGACTACTCCCTCCTGACTGACCGCGCGATGTGCGACGCCGCCACCGCCGAAATTAATTTCGAGCTCAAAACCTACACCACCCGCGTGGCGCAGGGCGAGCTCACCGATACCCGCACCGAGCGCACCGCCACCAGCACCACCGCCCAGCTGGCCCGCGTGAATGCCCAGATTGCCACGCAGGATATTCTGCTGGCCACCCCCGGCCTCGATGCCGACACCCTGAGCGTAGCCGCCGACGAGCACGCCGCCCTGCTGGTGCGCCGCACGGCCCTCACCAAGCGCAACCGCCTCGCCTCGGGCCTCGACCGCTTCCTGGCCGATGTGGATACGGACCAGGTGGCGGCCCAGGTGGCCACGCTCACCACCGCCAAGGAAGGCGTTGCCACCCGCCGGGCCGCGCTGCCGGCCTAGCCGCGCCGCGGCTGCATTGCCCAAAGCCCCGCCGGCCCGGCCGCGCGGGGCTTTTTTGCGGCCCACGGGCACCGGAGTAGCGCCCCGGAAGACGCGGAAACAAAAGCAGGACCTACCAGCCTACTTTCTCCCTTACTAGCGGCTGTTACGCGGGAAGCGGCTGTTTGAATCGATGCCTGCTGGCGCGGGCCGGTGCCCCGTGTCAACCAGGGGCCGGCCGCTGGCCTGCGATGGGTGAATGAAAGGCCTGGTATCATCCCTCCCCCGCGCGGGCCAGAGGCCCGCCCATAAGCGGCACGGAGCACCGCCCCGCGCCATCACCGCTCACTCAAACAGCCTTACGGTGCGTGACAACAGGCAATATCACCGTATCTTTTGGACCCGCCGTTTCACCGGGCCGGTCCTTACACCAGCCATCGCCCAAGCGTAACAGCAGCCATTACGATGCAAAATAGACAGGTAAATCTCCGGCCAACCAAAAAATCCGACCTGGAATTTTTCTTTCAGTTTCAACTTGACGAAGAGGCCAATCACCTAGCGGCTTTTACTTTAAAAAACCACACCGACAAAGAAGCCTATGTGGAGAAATATACCAAACACCTGAACGACCCGACCATCCACATGCAGACCATTCTGGTGGATGAAACCATCGCCGGAAGTATTGCGAAATTTGAGATGGAAGGCGATGCTGGCGTTACGTATTGGCTAGACAGAAGCTTTTGGGGAAAAGGAATTGCGACAACAGCCCTCAAAAAATTTCTGACCCTTGAAAATACAAGACCTATTTTCGGCCGGGTTGCCTTCGATAATTTCGGTTCGCAAAGGGCTTTAGAAAAATGCGGCTTTGCCAAAATCGGTGCGGACAAAGGCTTTGCGAATGCCCGCCAAACCGAGATAGAGGAGTTTATTTACAAACTGCCATAAGACGCCCCGGACCGGCCTCCCTGGCGCGAGTTTAGCGGAGCGTAACTCGTGCCGTTTTTGACGTGGAGGCTGTGCCTCCACTGCCGCGCCCGCGGCAAGGCGGGGCCGCGCCGCTGGGTCGTTGCGGCGGGCCGTTCTATGCGAGGCACAGCCTCGCCCGAACGCCGGGCACGAGTTACGCTCCCTGCGGTCGCTAAACTCGCGCCAGTGGGGCCAGTGGGGGCCAGTGGGGCCGGTGGGCAACCGAACTGCCGGCGCGCGGCCCGACCTTTGCGGCCCTATGGCCCCCATTGCTGCTACCGTTCCGGCCACCCGGCCCTACACCGTCGGGTTCTGGCTGATGTGTTTGTCGTCGTTTCTGTTCTTTCTGAGCTTCAACCTGCTGCTGCCCGAGCTGCCCGACCACCTCACCCGGTTGGGCGGGGGGCAGTACAAAGGCTTCATCATCGCGCTGTTTACGCTCACGGCGGCGCTGTCGCGGCCCTTCAGCGGGAAGCTGGCCGACACGGTGGGGCGCATTCCGGTGATGGTGTTCGGGTCGCTGGTGTGCTTCGTGTGCGGGTTCTTTTACCCGTTTGCGCTCACCGTCGCGGGGTTTTTGGGGCTGCGGCTGCTGCACGGGTTCAGCACGGGCTTCAAGCCCACGGGCACGGCTGCTTTTGTGGCCGACATCGTGCCCGTGGCGCGGCGCGGCGAGGCCATGGGCCTGCTCGGCGTGATGGGCAGCCTGGGCATGGCCGCCGGCCCGGCCCTGGGCTCGTGGGTGGCGCAGCACTACTCGCTGAACACCATGTTTTACCTGTCCAGCGGCGCGGCGCTGCTCTCGCTGCTGGTGCAGGGCACCCTCACCGAAACCCTGCCCCTGGCGCAGCGGCAGCGGTTCCGCTGGTCGTTGTTGAAATTAAAATGGGACGAGGTACTGGAGCCGCGGGTGTTTTCGCCGGCGGTGGTCACGCTGCTGTGCCTGTTTCCGTACGGGGCCGTGCTGACGGTGATTCCCGACCAGAGCCGGCTGCTGGGCCTGACGGGCCCCACCAAGGGCCTGTTCTACGTCTGCTTCACGGTGGCGTCGCTGGCCGTGCGGCTGCTGGCGGGCAAGGCCTCCGACACCCACGGCCGCGTGCCGGTGCTGCGGTGGTCGGCGGGCCTGCTGGCCGGGGGCCTGGCCTTGCTGGTGTGGTCGCCGTCGGTGCCGGTGTTTCTGGCCGGGGCCCTGGTGTTCGGCCTCGGCACGGGCCTGAACTCGCCCACGCTCTACGCCTGGACCATCGACCTGAGCCACCCCGAGCGCCGGGGCCGCGGCGTGGCCACCATGTACATCGCCCTGGAAACGGGCATCGGCCTGGGGGCCCTGCTCGCGGGCTGGGTGTTCAACAACCGGCCCGGGCGCCTGCCGTGGGTGCACGCGGCCAGCCTGGTTTGCGTGCTGGCCGCGCTGGCTTTTTTGCTGCTGCGCCCGGCCCCGGGGGCCGCCCGGGCAAGCTAGGAAAGTGGCGAGCGGCCCCCATGCGGGCGGAAGCGCAACGGCCCCGGGCAACGGCAAAAAATTGATGCGGGTGAATATAGCGCGAATGCGATGCGGCTGAGCTTATATTTAGCTCGAAATCCTTCCTTCACTGCCCACCGCTCTCTTCTACTGCATGACTGCAACCCTACTTTTCCGGCGGCTCGCGCTGCTGGCCCCCGCCGTGCTGGCCGGCCTGCTCGCCCGGGCCCAGACCGAACCGATCAAGCTGGGCAAGCCCGACCCCCAGGATTTCAAGGCCGAGTCGTTCCGGGGCGACAGCGCGGCGGGGGCCGTGGTGCTGTGCGACTACGGCACCACGCGCTTCCGCCTCAACGGCAGCAGCTTCCAGCTGGAAACCGAGCGGGTGACGCGCATTAAAATCCTGAAAAAAGCCGGCTACGACGCCGCCACCGTGCTCGTGCCGCTCTACCACCGCAACGGCGCCGAGGAAAAAGTGACGGCCCTGCGCGGCACCACTTACAACCTGGTGGGCGGCCAGGTGCAGAAAACCAAGCTCGACGCCGGCCAAGCCTTCATCGAAGAACGCACGGCCAACGTGCGGGTGCGCAAGTTCACGCTGCCCGACGTGCGCGAGGGCTCGGTGGTGGAATACGGCTACACCGTGACGTCGGACTTCTTGTTCAACCTGCAGGACTGGGTGTTTCAGGGGCCCTACCCGGTGCGCTGGAGCGAATTCCGGGCGTCCATTCCCGAATATTTCGAATACAAGATGCTGATGCAGGGCTACGTGCCCCTGGCCGTGAACACCCACGAGCAAAGCAGCGGCCAGTACAGCCTCCACACGCAGGGCGGCTTCGACGAGCGCGGCAACCGCGAGTCGGCCAGCAACGACGTCATCACGGCGCACGTCACCAACTACCGCTGGGTGATGAAGGACGTGCCGGTGCTGCGCGAAGAGCCGTTCATGACCACGACCGACGACTACGTGGCGCGCATCGACTTTGAGCTGGCCGGCGAGCGCATGCCCGGCCAGGCCTACCAGCCCGTGGCCGGCACCTGGGAGAAAATTAATTCGGAGCTGCTGGCCAGCGACAACTTCGGCCAACAGCTCGACCGGGGCGGCTTCCTGAAAGAGCAGATGCAGGCCCTGACCGCCAAACACCCCGACCCGGCCCTGCGCGCCGCCGCCGTGCGACAGGCGGTGCTGGCCGCCGTGCGCTACAACGGCACCAACCGCTACGCCACCACCGGCTCGCTGCGCCGGGCCTACGACGCGCACAGCGGCACGTCGGCCGACGTGAACCTGTTATTAATCGCCGCCTTGCACGCCGCCGGCCTGCCGGCCCAGCCCGTGCTGCTGAGCACCCGCGACCACGGCCGGGTGGACCAAAACTACCCGCTGCTCGAAAAATTTAACTACGTGGTGGCCCTCGTGGCGCTGCCCGGGGGCAAGGAATTGCTCGTCGACGCCACCGACCCCGACCTGCCCTGCGGCGTGCTGCCCGAGCGCTGCCTGAGCCAGGTGGGCCGCCTCGTGACTGCCAAGGACGGCCGCTGGGTGGATTTGCAGCCCAGCGAACGCCACATGCACTACCAGCAGGTGCGGCTGGCGCTGGACGCGCAGGGCGGCCTGGCGGGCCAGGTGCACGAAGAACACGCCGGCTACGCCGGGGCCGCCGCCCGCCAGGAGCTGGCCAAGCTCGGCGAGAAGAAGTACTTGGCCGAAATCGGCCGCCAGCACAGCGCCTGGGCCGTGCCGAAGGCCGCGCTGGCCGGGCGCGAGGACGTGCAAAAACCCCTGGCCCTGGACTACGCCTTCACCCAGGCCCCCGACGACAACGCCGCCGCCGGCACCCTGTACCTGAGCCCACTGCGCGAGTTCGGCATCGGCCAAAACCCCTTCCGCCACCCCGACCGGCAGTTCCCGGTGGATTTTGGCTCCCAGCAAGAAGACCTGGTACTCCTGACTTTGACGCTGCCCGAGGGCTACGAGCTGGCCGAAACGCCCAAGACCGCCATCATCGACTTGCCCGACGGCGGGGGCCGCTACCTCTACAACGTGGCCACCACCGGCCCCACCGTGCAGCTCACCAGCCGCCTCACGATGCGCAAGTCGGCCTACGGCGCCGAGGAGTACGTGCACCTGCGCGAGTTCTACCGCCTGATGCTGGAAAAGCAGGCCGAAAAACTCGTCATCAAGAAGAAGGCGTAATTCAGTTGACAGTAAAAAATCAGCCCACTGCCCACGGCTAATTATTCAATCGTCAACCGCTCACTGTTAGCTAATTAAACAAACGTGAAAGCTTTCCTGCCGCTGCTGCTGGCCCTGCCCCTGGGCGGGGCCCGCGCCCCCCGCCCCGCCTTGCTCCCGGCCCCGGAGCCCAAGTATTCGGTGGCGGCCATTCCGGCTGCCTTGCGCGAAGGGGCCCACGCCGTGCTGCGCGCCGACGACGAAGTGGTGACCGTGAAATCGGCCGGCCGCCTGGTGCACGCCGTGCACCGGGTGGTGACGGTGCTCGACGCGGGCGGCGAGGCTTTCGGCCGCACTGCGGTGGACTACGACGCGCTGCGCACCATTTCCTACCTGCGCGGGGCCGTGTACGACGCCGACGGCCGCCAGCTGCACCAGCTGCGGGCCACCGAAATCCACGACCAGGGCGTGGGCGATGCCGGCGGCAGCCTCATGACCGACGCGCGCGTGCGCTACGCCGACCTGCGCCAGCCCCAGACGCCCTACACGGTGGAATTCGACTACGAAGTGGTGTCCGACAACCCCCTTTTCTACCCCACCTGGCAGCCGCAGGACGAAGAAGGCCTGGCCGTGCAAAGCGCTTCGCTGCGCGTGAGCACCCCCGCCGCCCTGCCCCTGCGCTACCAGGAGCGGCAGTGGCCGGACGCGGGGCCGTCGCGGCTGGCCCGCACCAGCGCCGGGGGCCAGGAGCACTACGCCTGGGCCCTGGCCGATTGCCCCGCCCTCGACGAAGAGGACGACGCCCCGCCGCTGGCCGAAACGGCCCCGGCCGTGGCCCTGGCCCCCGGGGCCTTCGAGGTGCAGGGCCACCGCGGCTCGGCCGCCACCTGGCAGGCCCTGGGCCAGTGGAGCTACGAGCTGAACGCCGGCCGCGCCGTGCTGCCGCCCGCCACCATTGCCAAAGTGGCCGAGCTGATAAAAGATGCCCCCGACCCGCGCACCCGCGTGGCCCGGCTCTACAACCTGCTGCAAGGCAGTACCCGCTACATTTCGGTGCAGCTGGGCCTGGGCGGCTGGCAAACCTTCCCGGCCAGCGCGGTGGCCGCCAACGGCTACGGCGACTGCAAGGCCCTGAGCAACTACACCATGGCCTTGCTGGCCACCGCCGGCGTGCCGGCCTACGTGGCCCTGGTGGGCGCCGGCACCGACTACGCCGACCTGCGCGCCGATTTCCCGAGCAGCCAGTTCAACCACGTCATTGTGTGCGTGCCGATGGCCCCGGCCGGCCGGCCCGACACGCTGTGGCTCGAATGCACCAGCCAAACCAACGCCCTGGGCTACATGGGCGGCTTCACCGGCAACCGCCACGCGCTGTTGATTACACCCCGGGGCGGGCAGGTGGTGGCCACGCCCCGCTACCGGGCCGCCGACAACCGCCGCGAGCGGCGCATCGACCTGTACCTGGACGCGGCGGGGGCCGCCACGGCCACCGCCCGCACCCTGCGCACCGGCCAGGAACAGGACATCTACGCCCAGCTATTGCACGAGCTGAGCCCCACCGACCAGAAGGCCTACGTAGCCGAGCGCCTGCGGCTCAGCACGTTCACCATCAGCAAATTTGGGTTGGCGCTGGCCCCCGGTGCGGGTACGCCCGGCGTGGTCGAAACCCTGGGGCTGGCCCTGCCCGGCTTCGCGCCGCCCAGCGGCAAGCGCGTGTTCATCAGCCCCAACCTGCTGAGCCGGCTGCCCGCCCTGCCGGCCCAGGCAGGGCCCCGGCAGTCGCCGCTGTGGGTGGCCCGCGCCAGCCTCCAGTCCGACACGGTGCGTCTGCATTTGCCCGCCGGCTTCCAGCCCGAAACCCTCCCCGCCCCGGTGCAGCTGGCCACGGCCTACGGCACCTACTCGGCGCAGTACCTCGCCTTGCCCGACGGCACCGTGCGCTACGTGCGCCGCCTCGAGCTGCTCCGCCTGCGCCTGCCCGCCACGGCCTACGCTGGATACGCCGATTTCCGCCGCAAAATCAATACCGCCGACCGGGCGCAAGTCGTGCTGCTAAAAACCGACGCCTGATACATCACTCAATCCTTTCCCGGATGCCCCAAACTGCCATTCCGAGCGCAGCGAGGAATCTGGATTAGCCTCAATCCCAGATCCCTCGCAGCACCCGGAATGACCGCTTAAATCGAAAGGACAGCTTCGGAATAATAGCTGCCTGCACTACTTTTCATGTTCCCCGGCCCACCGCCGGGGAACATGCGTTTTACAGCAGTGCAGCGTAACTTGAAGCTGGATACCAGCCTTAATTTTTATTCTTCGACGGGCCCCATGACGTCATGTTTATTGAAACTAGGGCGATGCAACTGCGCGCAATGGCGGGCGGCCCTGCTGCTGGCCGCGCTGGCCCTGCTGGCCCCGGCAAAACTGCGGGCCCAGCAAGCGTGGTTTGCCGACCAGCCGGCAGCGCAGGCTGCGACTGGGCATCGCCCGCCCGCCCCGCCGGGCCGCACCCTGCGCGTGGACCTGGCCGCCGTGCGGGCGGCCCTGCGGCCGGCCGGGGCCGTGCTGGCCCTGCCCCTGCCCGGGGGCGGCAGCCAGCGCTACCGCGTGCGGCCCGTGCCGGTGCTGGCCCCGGCGCTCGCGGCGCGGTACCCCCAAATCCGGGCGTATGAGGCCCAGGGCCTCGACGACCCCACGGCCACGGCGCGCCTCAACGTAGACCCCACCGGCTTCCACGCCCAGGTATTAAGCGCTGAACGAGTATTTTACATTGAGCCGACCGGCGACAGCGCCCACGCCGTGGCTTTTGACCAGCGCGGGGCCGCCGCCGGGTGGACGTGCCAAACGAAGACGGCCCCCGCCGGCCCCCGCGCCGCGCCGGCTGCCACCGCCGGCCAGCCCAACGGGGCCCAGCTGCGCACGTTCCGGCTGGCCGTGGCCTGCACCCCGGAATATTCGCTCACCCAGGGAAATACCCGGGCCCGCGTGCTGGCCGCCGTGGCCACGTCCATCAACCGCGTGAACGGCGTGTACGAGCGGGAGCTGGCCGTGCGGCTGGTGCTGGTGGCCAACGAAGACCAGGCCATTTTTTTGAGCGGCGCCGGCCCCGTGGCCAACCCAGTATACTCGAACGCCAACGGCACGGCCATGCTGAGCCAGAACCAGACCAACCTCGACCGCGTCATCGGCTCGGCCAACTACGACATCGGACACGTGTTCAGCACGGCCGGCAGCGGCATTGCCTACGTGGCCTCGGCCTGCTCACCCGGCACCAAAGCTTACGGCGTAAGCGGCCAGGCCCGCCCCACCGGCGACGGCTTTGACATCGACTACGTGGCCCACGAAATCGGGCACCAGCTGGGCTGCACCCACACGTTCAACGGCAACAGCGGCGATTGCAGCGGCCCCAACCGCTCGCCCGAATCGGCCTACGAGCCGGGCAGCGGCGTCACCATCATGGCCTACGCCGGGCTTTGCGCCCCCGAAAACCTGGCCGCCCACAGCATCCCCTTTTTCCATTCGCGCAGCTACGACGAGGTGCTGACTTTTTTGAATACCCAGGGCACCTGCGCGGCCGTGTCGGGCACCGGCAACCGCCCGCCGGTGCCCGACGCGGGGGCCGTCTTCCGCATTCCGGTGGGCACGCCCTTCGCCCTCACCGGCCGGGCCACCGACCCCGACGGTGATGCGCTGACCTACGCCTGGGAAGAATTTGACCGCGATTCGCTGCCGTCGCCCGTTGCCGCCCCCACCGGCAACGCGCCCCTGTTCCGGGTCTTTGCGCCGGGGCCCTCGCCCACCCGCGTGTTTCCGCAGATGAGCGACGTGGCGAACAACACCCAAACCCTGGGCGAGCGCCTGCCCACGTACGCCCGGCGGCTGCGGTTCCGCTTCGTGGCCCGCGACAATCGGTCCACCGGCGGGGGCGTCGATTACGACTCGACCACCGTGGCCGTGGTGGGCACGGCCGGGCCCTTCCGGGTGCAGGCGCCGAACGTTGGCGGCGTGCAGTGGCAGCCCGGTACCACGGCCCCGGTTGCCTGGGCGGTGGCCGGCACCGCGGGGGCCCCCATCAACGCCGCCCGGGTCGACATTCTGCTGAGCACCGACGGCGGCTACACCTACCCCACCGTGCTGCTGGCCGGGGCCCCCAACACCGGCACGGCCACCGTGACGGTGCCCACCAGCGCGCCCCTCACCGCTCAAGCCCGGGTGATGGTGCGGGCCACCGACAACATCTTCTTCGACATTTCCGACCAGAATTTCACCATCACCCGCGTGCTCGCCGCCCAGCCCGCGGCGGCCGCGGCCGGCGCATCGGTGTTCCCCAACCCGAGCACTGGCGCGGCCACGCTGGCCGTGGCCAACGCCCAGCGGGGCCCCGTGGCCCTGCGCCTCACCGACGGGCTGGGCCGCACGGTGCTGGTGGCCCAGGCCGTCAAAAACGCCGACAACTGGCAGTACCCCCTGGATTTGGGGGCCTTGGCGGCGGGCGTATACCAGCTGCGCGTGGCCCTGCCGGCCGGGCCGGTGGTACTGAAAGTAGTGAAGCAGTAGCGGCGAAACGAGGCGCGGCGCTGAAACCCCAACCTATTTCGGGGGTTTGGTTGACATTTTACACAGCGGATCAAAGAAGGATTCTAGGAGTTTTTCTAAATCGGAAATTCTTCTTCTATGCTGTCTATAGGAAGTAACTTTACATAAGAAACCTTCTCGGACAAGTCTTGGAGAGGCAGTAGTTTTAATCAGTCTAGCTGATGGGGCTAGTGTAATATTTTTCCAATCAGCCTGCATGAAAACCTATACGTTTAGCGCGCTTTCCCCCATACAGGATTTCCAATTTTTAACGGACTCTTCCGGCTATATTTTAACTCAGACCGGGCAATTATATCGTTTCACTGGGCAGCATACCGCGCTCGTCGCTACCCCTTCGGAGTTTACCATTTCGCACTTCTACTTCCGCGACCAGAACCATGGCGCGCTGGTGGGGATTTCGAGGGTAGCAGAACCACCCGTCCAGAAAGGGGCCGTTGGGGCGGCGTTCATTCCGTTGCTGCTGCTCCTGTGGCTGATTGGGAAGGGTCGCCGACAACCGGTGATCCGACTGGTTTCCTGCTTGGGCGGGCTACTCCTGGCCAGTGGACTGCTGCTCTCCTGTGGTTCGGCGTGGCAACGCTACCGCACGCCAGACCCTACCTCGCCCCATGCTACGGTGCTGACCCATGCGCCCCTGATGCGCGCTAGTTTCCATCGGTATTTTGCCAACAAAGGCCAAAAATCCTTCCTTGCGCTTACTGCTAATCAAGGCAGTAGCTGGGAAACGCATGCTTTACCCACGAACTTCTTTCCGACTGCGCTGGCCGCCGTCGGCCGCAATTTTGTGGTCGGTACGTACGCCCGCCAGGAGGCGGGTACGGTGCCACTGCACGGGGACGGCGACCTGTGGCTGTATGGCTCCGATGCGACGCGCACCCCCCAACTGGCCACTAATTCCACCCAGCATCCCTATTGCATCAAGTTGAGCCGGGGCGTGACCGGCTTGCTGGTTTCGGCTTCGGATTCAGCCCTCTACGTCTTTGGCAGTGACCGCATGCCGACGCTCCCGCGTACGGTCATGAGTGCCACCGCGGGCAACATCTATGTCCTGCCTGGTGGCTTACAAGCCCCTACCCGGCTGCTCGACACCCCGGACACCGTCGATGTGCAGTCCCTTTCGCTCGCGCAGACGGGCGAGCTGTGGGTAACAATGGCCGGGCGCAAACCGCACCTGAGTCACGGTAACTTGGGTTACACGGCATTACCGACGAAACGACTGCTACGCTTCACCGCCGGGCAGTGGCAACCGGTCGTTACCCCTCCCTTCACCAGCTTTGACCAGATTACGTTTGTACCCGGCACCTCGACCGGCTATCTCTTAGCCACAACCGGCGAAGTGCTGGAAACCCGCACCAATGGCGAGTCGTGGCATCCGCTGGCTAGGCAGGCGGTTCACAAATTGCACCCTACACCTCAGGGTATCACGTGGTTACAGGGAGAAAACCAATTAGTCTTTTACCCAACACCTGGAAAATAGTGAGTGAGATAAGCGGTACTACCAGAGTATTTTACGTTTTGTAAACGACCATTCACATTACGTAAAAAGACCGAGTTAGCCAAAAAAGCTAAATATTACCGGCTGCGCTGGCAGTTTTCTGTTCCAACGCCGGGGTTACCAAACCTCAGCAGCGGCTCAAGAACAGCAGGGCCGATACGCGGGGCCCTATGTAATTCTTACTCATTCAAAGCTTGTAGCGCAACTGCGCCTTCACTTCGCTGCGCACGGGGCCCTCGATGGTTTCGAGGCCCGTGCCGACGGTGGTTTGGTGGCGGTAGCGGGTTTCGGCGTAGCGCAGCCACAGCGTGAGGGGCTTGCCCAGCCGGATTTCGGCCAGCGCGTAGGCCCGCGTGCCTTGCCCGTAGAGGGCCGGCACCGACACGGCCAGCCACACGTCCGACTCGTACACGTACTGGCGGGCGTCGTAGTCGTCGGCGTCGAACACGGCGTAGCGGGCCGTCAGCTTCAGGGCGCGGCCGAAGCGGTAGGCCACGTCCTGGGCCAGCACGTAGCCAGCGCGCCAGGGTTGGCCGTCGTCGGGGCGCAGGCGCGAAGCTTGCAGGCGGGTGCGCACTTCCAGGGCCGGCGCGGGGGCCCCGTCGTAATACACCAGCAAGCTCTGCTGCACGTAATTGCCGGGCAGCGGCACGGGGCGCTCGGGGGCGGTGGGCAGGTCGCGGGGCTTAAGGCGCTGGCGCAGCTGGGCGGATAAAATGCTGGTTTTGCTGGGCGTGAAGGCCACCCGCAGCAGCGCGTCGTGGCCGCTGGTGGGGGCCCCCACGCGGTAGCGCAGCCACGGAAACCGGAACTGGTCGAAGTACGCCGACACCTCCCAGCGCGGCACGGGGCGCACTTTCAGCCCAACGTACACGCCGCTCTCGTTGATGTTGCGGTAGTTTTCGCCGAACGCGTTGCCGTACAAGGTGTGGAAATCGGCCGGGTAGCGGCGCACCAGCACGGCGGCGTCGGCGGCGGGCCCCAGGCCGGCGAGCAGGCCGTTCACGGTGCCCACGGCCCCGCCCGCGGTGCGGGCCGTTTCGCCGAACAGCAGCAGGTTGCGCCACACGTAGCTGTAGTCGAGGCCCAGCGCCAGGTTGTTTTTCCCACTGAATTCGAACAAGTTGTAAGGTTCGGGGCGCTTGAGCAGCGGGGCAACGTAGTGGGTGCCCACGGCGGTGAAGCCCAGGGCCAAGTCGCCGCCGGCGCTGGCGTAGGCGAGGTGGCCGCCGCCCACGGTTTCGGCCAGGCGGTGGCGGCTGGCCAGCTCCGAGGCCGTGCGGTGCAGGCCCGTGTAGAGCAGGCCCGAGCTGAACTCGTCGTCGGCGGCCAGCGAGTCCTGGGTTTGGCGCAGGTTGGCGTCCACGCGGCGGTGCGAGGCGAAGGCCGTGGCCTGCCAGCGCGGGGCCAGCTGGTAGGTGGCCGCCCCGCCCCGGAAAAACGAGTTTTCGAGCAGCCCCGCATAGGGTCGCACCCCCACCGAGGCGCGCCGCACGGTAGTGATAACCTCCGCGCCTTTGCCCACCGCGAAGCCCGACGAGAGCAGCAGCCCCTGCCCGAACTGCAACTGGTAGTCGCCCAGGGCCAGGGTTTTCCAGCGCCCGCGCTCCTGCAGCACGAGGTGCGCCGAAAGGTAGTCGAACCCCACGCGGCCCCGGCCCGGCTGCCAGGCCCAGGGCTCGCCGGCGTCTTTTTCGAGCGAAAATCCCACGCTAAAATCCTGGCTGTGGCTGGCCCGGTAGCGCAGGGCCAGCTTGTCGGGGCCCCCGAGGTAGCGCAGCGTGGGCCGCCCCTGGTAGAGCGTGGGCGGGGTGTAGCCCTGGCGGGCTTGCAGCACCCGCTCGTGGCGCAGCAGCAGGAAGCTGTTGTCTTCGTGCAGGATGCGCTGCCACAGGGGGCCCCGGGCGGTGCGGGCATCGGCCCCCGCCACGGCCACGAACGGCAGCACCCGGGCAATGGTGCGCAGGTCGAACCCCTCGATGCTTTGCAGCTCGTACACGCTCAGCAGCAAGCCATTATCCGCGCGGTGGCGCAGCAGGCTGCTGATCTGCGTTTCCGAGAGCAGCAGCAGGGCCCGCAGGTCTTCGCGGCTGGCGATATTGAGGTTGAGCGGGGCCTGGTAGTAGTTGAGCAGCGTTTCGTAGATGTCCTCGACCGGCACCTGGTCGCTCTGGATTTCGGCGAACAGCTCCTGCGTCAGCCGGTCGAGGTCGGGCGGGCGGCGCGGAAAATCCTGGGCTTTTGCTTCCATGAACAATGCGCCATTAACAAGGAGCAATAGAATGGCCGCCACGCCAATGGCACGCAAATCATTGGCAATCCGACCAACCCATCGT
>JANXOE010000071.1 GCA_025353745.1 Hymenobacter sp. | reverse complement strand
TATTTCGGGCTGAATAATACCGAAGCGTCATGCAGAGCATTCTGCATATCAAGTAGCGACGAAGCATCTCGCTTGTACTTGTGACTCAATCAAAAAAAAATAGTGATTGCCCGCGAGATGCTTCGCCGTGCTCTGCATGATGTTTATTAAGAAACCAATAATAATGTACCGCACCTATTTAGCCCTGCTGGCCGCCGCAGCCCTGGCCGGCTGCTCGAAACCCGAAGCCAAGGAAGAGAAGAAGGAAGGCTTCCGGCTGTCTGACACCATGATGCAGCAAATTGTGCTCGATACCGTACGCCTGCGCCCGGTGCAGGATGAGCTGGTGCTGACCGGTGAGATTGCGGCCGACGGGGATAAAACCGTGAAAGTGTACCCGCTGGTGGGCGGCGTGGTCGAAAAGCTCAACGTACAGCTCGGCGATAAGGTGACCAAAGGCCAACTGCTGGCCGTCATCAAGTCGGGGGAGATTGCCGACGTGCAGAACCAAACTACAACCGCCACCTCCGACCTCGACATTGCCCGCAAGAACTTGGCCGTGGCCGAAGACATGTTCAAAGCCGGTCTGAACTCGGAACGTGACTTGGTGCTGGCCAGGGCCGAAGTGACTAAAGCGCGCGGCACGGTGGGTAAAAACGTGAAACAGCTCAGCGTTTATGGGGTTGGTAAGGACGGAAAATATGAGCTACGGGCGCCGATTTCAGGGTTTATTACGGAGAAGAATGCCACTGAGCATGAGCAGT
This sequence comes from Hymenobacter sp., assembly GCA_025353745.1. GTDB lineage: Bacteria > Bacteroidota > Bacteroidia > Cytophagales > Hymenobacteraceae > Hymenobacter. The sequence continues at coordinate 16,606 of JANXOE010000071.1, read as the reverse complement.
TCAACAATAGCAACGTGGCAAATCTGTTCACGGTGAGCGACCTGGATGATGTCTGGATCATGGCCAACGTATTTGAGTCGGACATTTCGAAGGTGAAGGTGGGCTACTCGGCCGACGTTACCACGCTCTCGTACCCCGACAAACACTTTCGGGGCAAGATTGACAAAGTATTCAACGTGCTCGACCCCGACAGTAAGGTGATGAAGGTGCGCATACGCCTTGAAAACCCTGGCTATTTGCTCAAGCCCGAGATGTACGCTCAGGTGAGGGTAGTGAACATTGAAGGCGCCAAGGCCCTGACAGTGCCCGCCAAATCGGTGGTATTTGATAAGGACCGCAACTTCGTGATGGTCTTTAAAGACCGCACCCACGTGGAAACCCGCCCCGTAACCATCAGTAAAACGGTGGGTAATTACAGTTATGTCACCTCAGGCCTCAAGTCTGGAGATATCGTGATTGCCAAGGACCAGCTCCTCGTGTACGACGAGCTGAACGACTAATCTAACCGAACGGACTAGCAACCCCCGACAACGGTTTTGCAGTCTTGGCTGGGGTTGCTAGCACCTTAAAATTCTGCCTAATCTTCAACGTTTCTTCATTGCTAGAAGCTGAAAATGAATAAGTTCATTCAGGGTATTATTGCCTTTTCGTTAAAAAATCGGGGTTTTGTCTTTTTGATGACGCTGGCCGTGGTAGTGATGGGGGTAGTGAGCTACCGGAACACGCCGATTGAAGCGTTTCCGGACGTGACAAATACCGAAATAACCATCATCACACAGTGGCCCGGCCGCTCGGCCGAGGAGATGGAGAAGTTCGTGACCGTGCCGATTGAAATCGCCCTGAACCCGGTGCAGAAGAAAGCCTCGGTGCGCTCCACCACGCTCTTCGGCTTGTCGGTGGTGAAGGTGATTTTCGACGACGGCGTGGACGACGCCTTCGCCCGCCCGCAGGTGAACAACCTGCTGCGCGAAGTGGACCTGCCCGACGGCATCACCCCCGACGTGCAGCCGCCCTACGGCCCCACGGGCGAAATCTACCGCTACACGCTGGAAAGCAAGACCAAAACGGTGCGCGAGATGAAAACCCTGCAAGACTGGGTCATCGAGCGCAACCTGAAGGCCGTGCCCGGCGTGGCCGACGTGAACAGCTTCGGCGGCGAGGTGAAGGACTACGAAATTGCGGTGAACCCCGGCAAGCTCCAGGACTTTGGCCTCACGCCGCTCGACCTCTACAACGCCGTGCAGCGCTCCAACATCAACGTGGGCGGCGACGTCATCAACCAAGGCCAGCAGAATTACGTGGTGCGCGGCATCGGGCTGCTCAACAACATTTCGGACATCACCAACACGGTGGTCAAGAACGTGAACGGCGTGCCGATTCTGGTGCGCGACGTGGCCAGGGTCACCGAGTCGGCGCTGCCGCGCCTGGGCCAGGTGGGCCGCGGCTTCGAAGACGACAAGCTCGAAGGCATCGTGGTGATGCGCAAGGGCGAAAACCCGTCGGAGGTCATCGCCCGCCTCCACGCCAAGGTGGACGAGCTGAACACGAAAATTCTGCCGCCCGACGTGAAGATGAAGACCTTCTACGACCGGCAGCAGCTGATTGACTTTTCGACCGAAACCGTGATCCACAACCTCCTGGAGGGCATTGTGCTGGTCACGCTCATCGTGTTCCTGTTCATGGCCGACTGGCGCACGACGGTCATCGTGTCGGTGATTATTCCGCTGGCGCTGCTGTTTGCCTTCATCTGCCTGCGGCTGAAGGGCATGAGCGCCAACCTGTTGAGCATGGGGGCCATCGACTTCGGCATCATCATCGACGGGGCCGTGGTGATGGTCGAGGGCTTGTTTGTGGCGCTCGACCACAAGGCCCACAAAATCGGCATGGAACGGTTCAACAAGCTGTCCAAGCTGGGGCTGATCAAGAAAAGCGGGCGCGACATGGGCAAGGCCATTTTCTTCGCCAAGGCCATCATCATCACCGCTTTGCTGCCGATTTTCTCTTTCGAGAAAGTAGAAGGCAAGGTGTTCAGCCCGCTGGCCTGGACGCTGGGCTTTGCCCTGCTGGGGGCCCTCGTGTTCACGCTCACGCTGGTGCCGGTGCTGGTGAGCATCCTGCTGAAAAAGAACGTGCGCGAGAAGGACAACTTCTTCGTGCGCGGCGTGAACAACGGCGCCAACCGGTTTTTCCGCTTCACCTACGCCCGCAAAACCGTCAGCCTGGTCGTCGCCTTTGCCGTGACGGCCCTGGGGCTGTACTCGTTCTCGTTCCTGGGCTCGGAATTTTTGCCCGAGCTGAACGAGGGCTCGATTTACGTGCGGGCGCAGCTGCCGCTGAGCATCAGCCTGCAGTCGTCAAACGAGCTGTGCAACGAGATGCGGCGGGTGTTTTTGGGCTTTCCGGAAGTGAGCGACGTGGTGAGCCAAACCGGCCGCCCCAACGACGGCACCGACCCGACGGGCTTCTACAACAACGAGTTCCTCGTGCAGCTCAAGCACACGCCGGAGGTGGAGAAGAAGATGAAAAGCAAGGCCTACCGCGAAAACCTGGTGGACCGCATGAAGGGCAAGCTCGGCCGCTTCACGGGCGTGGACTTCAACTTCTCGCAGCCCATCACCGACAACGTGGAAGAGGCCGCTTCGGGCGTGAAGGGCTCCATTGCCGTCAAAATTTACGGCACCGACCTGGCCACGCTCGAAGGCAAGGCCCGCGAGGTGTACGAAGTGCTGAAAACCGTGCGCGGCATCGACGATTTGGGCGTGCTGCGCAACATCGGCCAGCCCGAGTTCCACGTCGACCTCGACGAGCGGCGCATGGCCAGCTACGGCGTGAGCAAGGCCGACGCCAGCTCGGTGCTCGAAATGGCGGTGGGCGGCAAGCAGGCCACCCAGCTCTACGAGGGCGAGCGGAAGTTCCCGATCCGGGTGCGCTACGAGCCGCAGTTCCGCCAGACGCCGGCCGAAATCAGCGGGCTGATGGTGCCCACGCAGGCGGGCAAAACCATTCCGCTCACCGAAATCGCCAACATCGGCTCGGTAACGGGCCCCAGCCTGATTTACCGCGACGACAACCGCCGGTTTGCCGCCGTAAAGTTCTCCATCCGGGGCCGCGACATGGGCTCAACTATTAAAGAAGCCCAGGAAAAAGTGAACCGCCGCGTGCAGATGCCCAAGGGCTACGAGCAGAAGTGGACCGGCGACTTCGAAAACCAGCGCCGCGCCCAGCAGCGCCTCACGCAGGTGGTGCCGGTGTCGCTGGCCCTGATCTTCTTCATCCTGTTCATTCTGTTCGGCAACCTCAAAGACGCCGGCCTGGTGCTGCTCAACGTGCCGTTCGCCATCATCGGCGGCATCGCGGCGCTGCTCCTCACGCACACCAACTTCTCGATTTCGGCCGGCATCGGCTTCATTGCCTTGTTTGGCATCTGCATCCAGAACGGCGTGATCCTCATTTCGGTCTTCAAGCAAAACCTGGTCAGGAAGATGACGCTGGACAGCTCGATCAACGAAGGCGTGATTTCGCGCGTGCGCCCCGTGGTGATGACGGCCCTGATGGCCACCATCGGCCTGATGCCGGCCGCCATTTCCACCGGCATCGGCTCCGAGACGTCCAAGCCGCTGGCCATCGTCGTCATCGGGGGCCTGATCACGGGCACCGTGCTCACGCTCTTCATCTTCCCGCTCGTGTTCGAGCGCTTCTACCGCTCGGAGCACACGCACTACGTGCCGCTGCCGGGCGAGCCCGGGCACAACGAGCCCTTGGTTGTGCACTAATTTCAATCGCAAAGCCTACGGCCGGCGCGGGTTGCGCTGCCCGGTTGATTTCCTTCGAAAAGCCCGTTGTCTGCCAGGACGACGGGCTTTTTTATAATCTCACCTTCATCTAAAGCACATCCATTCTTCACGAAATTTTCAGCAAAAATTCATTTTTTGGCGGCCTTGTTAGTTGCCTTTGTATTTGCACTCAGGCAGTTTGCCGTTTTCCGAGCCCAGCGCCATCCCATGAATAAATTCATCTCCGGCATCGTCGCGTTTTCGCTGAAGAACCGTTTTTTCGTCTTTTTCATGACGGCCCTGCTCGTGGCGGGGGGCACCTACAGCTACGTGCACACGCCAATCGAAGCGTTTCCGGACGTGACGAACACGCAGATGATCATCGTCTCGCTCTGGCCCGGCCGCTCGGCCGAGGAGGTGGAGCGGTTCGTGAGCACCCCGATCGAGGTGGCCATGAATTCGGTGCAAATGAAGAGCAACATGCGCTCCATCAGCATGTTCGGCTTGTCGGTGCTCAAGATCAACTTTGAGGACAACGTGGAGGATTTCTTCGCCCGCCAGCAGGTGAACAACCTGCTGAGCGGCGTGAACCTGCCCGTGGGCTGCGACTCGCACGTGCAGCCGCCCTACGGCCCCACGGGCGAGATTTTCCGCTACACGGTGCAGAGCCGCACCGGGCGCAGCACCAACGAGCTGCTGGCCATCCAGGACTGGACGGTGGAACGGCAGCTGAAATCGGTGCCCGGCGTGGCCGACATCGCGGCCTTCGGCGGCACGCGCAAAGTGTACGAAATCAGCGTGAACCCCGCCATGCTGGCCAAGTACGACATGAGCCCGCTCGAGGTGTTTGAGGCCGTGCAGAAGTCGAACCTGAACGTGGGCGGCGACGTGATCGAGAAGAACTCGCAGAGCTACGTGGTGCGCGGCATCGGCCTGCTGAGCAAGCCCGAGGACATCGGCAACATCATCGTGAAGGAGGAAAAGAACGTGCCCATCCTGGTGCGCAACGTGGCGCAGGTGGTGGAGAGCAACGCCCCGCGCGTGGGCCAGGCCGGGCTCGACGAGCAAAGCGACGTGGTGGAGGGCATCGTCATCATGCGCAAGGGCGAAAACCCGGCCGAAGTGCTGGGCCGCGTCAAAGCCAAAATCGCGGAGCTCAACGAAAAGGTGCTGCCCAACGACGTGTACCTGAAGACGTTCTACGACCGCGACGTGCTGATGGACCACTGCACGCACACCGTCATCCACAACCTGGTCGAGGGCATTGTGCTGGTGACGCTGATCGTGCTCATCTTCATGGCCGACTGGCGCACCACGCTCACGGTGGGCGTGGTGGTGCCGCTGGCGCTGCTCTTTGCCTTCGTGTGCCTGCGCCTCAAAGGCATGAGCGCCAACCTGCTGAGCATGGGGGCCATCGACTTCGGCATCATCATCGACGGGGCCGTGGTGATGGTCGAGGGCATTTTCGTGGTGCTCGACCACAAGGCCCACCAGGTGGGCATGGAACGGTTCAACAAGCTGGCCAAGCTGGGCCTGATCAGAAAGACGGGCGGTGAGCTGGGCAAGGCCATTTTTTTTGCCAAGCTGATCATCCTGACCTGCTTGCTGCCGATTTTCGCCTTTGAGAAAGTGGAGGGCAAGATGTTCAGCCCGCTGGCCTACACGCTGGGGTTTGCGCTGGTGGGGGCCCTCGTGCTGACGCTCACGCTGGTGCCGGTGCTCGCGAGCCTGCTGCTGAACAAAAACGTGCGGGAGAAGAACAACCCGGTTGTCAACTTCTTCGACCGCATCGTGACCGGCGCCTTCGGCTTCACCTACCGCCACCAGCTGCTGAGCGTGGGCACGGCCCTGGCCCTGGTGGCGGCGGGGCTGTACTCGTTCAAGTTCCTGGGCTCGGAGTTTTTGCCGGAGCTGAACGAGGGGGCCCTGTGGGTGGAAACCAAGCTGCCGATGTCGTCGTCGCTGACGGAAACCAACAAGATGGCGGCCAACTACCGGCGCATCCTGCGCTCGTTTCCGGAGGTGACGTCGGTGCTGAGCCAAACCGGCCGCTCCAACGACGGCACCGACCCCTCGGGCATCTACTACGTGCAGGCCCAGGTGAACCTCAAGCCCAAGGAGGAATGGAAGCGCCCCATTACCAAGGAGCAGCTGATCGACGAGATGGACAAGAAGCTGAAGGAATACCCGGGCATCGTGTTCAACTACTCGCAGCCGATCATCGACAACGTGGAGGAGGCCGTGGCGGGCATCAACGCGGCGCTGGCGGTGAAGATTTTCGGCAACGACCTGCGGGCCCTCGACGGCAAGGCCAACGAGGTAATGAAGGTGCTCGGCGGGGTGCGGGGCGTGAAAGACCTGGGCATTTTGCGCAACCTCGGCCAGCCCGAAATGAGCGTGCGCCTCGACCAAACCCGCATGGCCGCCTACGGCGTGCAAACCGCCGACGCCCAAACCGTGGTGGAGATGGCCGTGGGCGGCAAGGCCGCCACCCAGATTTACGAGGGCGAGCGCAAGTTTGACGTGACCGTGCGCTACCCCAAGCAAAACCGCGACACCGAGGACAAGATCGGCGAGCTGCGCGTGCCCACCATCCGCGGCGGCAAGGTGGCGCTGAAGGAAATCGCCACCATCAAAACCGAGAACGGGCCGGCGTTCGTGTACCACGACAACGGCCAGCGGTTCATCGCCGTGAAGTTCAGCATCCGCGACCGGGACATGGGCTCGACCATCGCCGAAGCGCAGCAGAAAATGGACCAGCGCATCAAGCTCGCCAAGGGCTACCGCATCGAGTGGGCCGGCGAGTTTGAGAACCAGGTGCGGGCCACCAAGCGCCTCACGCAGGTGGTGCCGGTGTCGCTGGTCATCATTTTCATCCTGCTTTTCATCACCTTCGGCAACGGCAAGGACGCGGCCCTGGTGCTGGCCAACGTGCCGTTTGCCCTCATCGGCGGCATTGCGGCGCTGCACCTCACGGGGGTGAATTTCAGCATCTCGGCCGGCATCGGCTTCATTGCCCTGCTGGGCATTTGCATTCAGAACGGCATCGTGCTCATCACCGTCTTCAAGCAAAACCTGCGCAAGAAGATGAGCCTGGCGCGCAGCCTGCGCGAGGGCGTGGCCTCGCGCGTGCGCCCCGTGGTGATGACGGCCCTGATGGCCATGATTGGCCTGTTTCCGGCGGCCCTGAGCACCGGCATCGGCTCCGAAACCCAGAAGCCGCTGGCCATCGTGGTCATCGGCGGGCTGGTGACGGCCACGGTGCTCACGCTGCTCATTTTCCCGCTCATCTTCGCCTTCTTCTACCGCGAAATGCACCAGGACGGCCCCGCGCCCGAGCGCCTGACGGAGCAGCAGCCGGTGCTGGTGGGCGCGTAGCCACCCCCGCCGGGGCCGGCAAAGCCAGCCGCTGCTACTTCGGCCCGTGGCGCTGCCCTGCTTGCTTTTTGCTGACCGTATCGGGGAGCGGCGGGGCCCCGCCGCAGCTACTTGTTCGGGTTGGGCCTCCGCCCCCGGCGGGCGGGTGCGCGTTCGTCTCCGGTTGGGCGGGCCGCGGGCGGCGCGGGGTCGTTCACCAACAGCCCTTCGCGGCGCAGCACGTCGCGCAGGCCGTGCAAAGTCGGGAACTCCTGCCGCAGCTCCAGGGCCAGGCGCAGCACGGGCTCGGTGAGGCGGGGGGCCGCGCCGCGCACCGACACCAGCCAGCGGCCGATGCGGTCGTAGAGGAAGGCCCCCCGCTTGGCCTTCGCGCGGCCGTTGAGGTACGCCCGGGTGCGGGTTTCCAGCTCCAGCATCAGGGGCGTAGGATCGGTTTCGGCCAGGCGCAGCATGGCTATTTCGGTGTGGTAAGGCGGGCTGATTTCAATCCATTCCAGGCCCAATACAAAGTCGCGCAGGGCGGCCGGGGCCGCCTCGCGGGCGAGCAGCTCGGCGGCAAACGCGACGCTGCCGCGCTGGGCCCGGGCCGCCGCCACGGCGGCTTGCACGAAGGCCGCGGCGGCGGCCGGCGCGAGCAGCGGGCGCAGGCGGCCGAAGTCTTCGAGGCTGTGGTTGGCCAGGGCACGGTGGCGCAGGGCCCCGCGGAACAGGTCGGGGGCCTGGGCGGCCGTGAAATTGACGAGCACGAAATCCGCGAAGCGGTCGGGCCAGGCGGTGAAGGCCGTGGCGGCGGCGCGCAGCAGGGCGGGGCGGTCGGCCAGGGCGGCGTAGTGGTCGAGCAGCTGCTGGGCCACGGCGGCATCGGTGGGCAGCAGGGCTTCGGCGGCCACGCGCCAGGCCGCGTCGTTGGGCAGGGTGCGGGCAGCCCGCAGCTGCAGGCGGGCCCGGGTTTCGGGGCTGAGCCCAGCTTTTTCCAGGTGGTGGGCCAACAAGGGCGCGGCGGCGGGGTCGGCGGCGAGGGCCAGCAGCAACGGCAGCCAGCTTTGCTCAAAATCAGCCCATTGAGCCGGCGGGTTGGCCAGGTGCTGGCCCAGCCACTCGAGCGCCGCCGTCAGCTCGGCGGCGGGCACGACGGCCCCCAGCAGTACGGCCGGCCAGCCGGCGGCGGCCAACTCGCCGTGCCACTGGTGAAGCACATCGGCGCCGTAGTCGCCAAACGCGCCGTAGTCGTCGCTGGCCGGCTCCTCCACCTGGTAGATGGCCGCGCAGGCGGTGGCCCAGTACTGTAGGCCCGCCGCGAGCTGCCCGCCGCGGGCCAGCCCCAGCAGCTCGGCCACGAAGGGGGCCAGGGCGTCGCGCAGGGCCTCTTCGGTGGCTTCGGCCAGGGCATCGCCTTCGTCGTCTTCATGGTAAGCCTCGCTGTTTTCCCAGAATTCCTCGTCGAATTCCAGCACTTCGAGCGTACCGGCGAGGCGGTCGGGCAAAGTGGCCAGCAGGTCGGCGGTGGAAGCGGCCACGGGCTGGCCGCCGAACCCCAGGAACTGGCGGGCCAGGTCGTCGCTTTTGGCCAGGGCCTGTTTAAGGAAGCGCAGCTTGTCGCCTTTTTTGCGGTCGGCCCAGGCCGTTTTCAGGGCCTTCGCCAACGCATCGGCGGGCGCCCCGGCGGCGGGCCCACCCGCCGGGCCGGTAGCGGCCAGGTCGGCGGGGGTGTAGGCGTCGAGCACGGCCAGGCCCAGGGCCACGCTGTGCTTGCAGACGCCGTCGAACGCGTAAGGGCAGCTGCAGCTGAACGCCGGCCCGGCCGCCGCCAGTTGCAGCGCCACGCGGTAGCTGCGGCTGCCGCGCACGCTGGCGTGGAAGCCGTCGGCCTCGCGGCGCAGCTTGGTCAGCTGGCCTCCGTCGTAGTAAGCCTGGCCGCGCTGGAAGCTGTTGGCGTTGGCCAGACGGCGCAGGGTTTGGCGGGTGAACACAGGGCGAAGATGAGAAATTTGCCTGGTTTTCGGGCGGCCGGCCCCAGGGGCGCGGGGCAGGGCCTTTTCGACTACCCACCGTTTTTGAAGTCAGGCGCCGCCCTTTGCCCCACTGCCACCAACCGCGCGCCTGTTTTTGGCCGCCTTCGCCGGCGCGGCAGCCGGGGGCCGGGGGGCCACAAGCGCGGCCAACGGCGCGGGCGCTTACTTGCACCCATGTCCGATTTCCGTCTTCGCGTATTCCAGGCCGTAGCCGGCCACCTGAGCTTCACCAAGGCGGCCCAGGAGCTGTTCGTCACCCAGCCGGCCGTCACCAAGCACATCCACGAGCTGGAGAAACAGTACGGCCAGCGCCTGCTGGTGCGGCACGGCAACCGCGTGGCCCTCACCGATGCCGGCCGCCTGCTGCTGGCCCACGCCGAAGCCGTGGCGGCCGCCGAGCAGCACCTCGACGGCCAGCTCCTGGCCCTGCGCAACCCCGACGAGGCCGCGGGCCGCCTGCGCCTGGGGGCCAGCACCACCCTGAGCCAGTACGTGCTGCCGGGCCTGCTGCCCACTTTCCAGGCCCGCCACCCCAACGTGCAGCTCTCCCTGCTCAACGCCAACTCCGAGCGCATCGCCGAAGCCCTGCTGCGCGGCGAGCTGGATTTGGGGTTTGTCGAAGGCCGCTCTAAAAGCCGCGACCTGCACTACGAATTGCTGCTGCCCGACGAGCTGGTGGCCGTGCGCCGGGCCACACCCGCCGGCCCGCCGGCCTGGCCCCTGCCGTTGGCCGGGGCCCTGGCCCACCCGCTGGTGCTGCGCGAGCGCGGCTCGGGCACGCTGGAGGTGCTGGAGTTTGCCCTGCGGGCGCTGAAAATCAAGCTCAACAGCCTGATCGTGGCGTTTTATTTCGACAACACCGAAGCCATCAAAACCTATCTCGACGCGGCCCCCGATGCCCTGGGCTTCGTGTCGCGGCGGGCCCTGGCCCGCGAGCTGGCCGCCGGGCGGCTCGAAATCGTGCCCATCGAGGGCCTGCGCCTGCCCCGGCAGTTCGAGGCGGTGTGGGTGCAGGGGCAGCCGCTGACGCACGCGGCGCAACGATTTTTAAGCTTCGCGCAGGACCGGGCCAAAACGCTTGAATAACTTCAGGTAATTTGGAATAACAATTATCAATTACCTAAAGTAAGGTGCAAAGCGTAAATTTGGGGGTACTCTATCCACTTGCGCTATGCCACTGCTTGCTGAGGGCCCCCGGCCCACCGATGCCCCCGAACCGACCGGTTTTGTTAGGGCCCTGAACGCGCCGCGCGTGCTGTTGGGGCAGCATTTCACCTTGCGGCAAGTGGTGTTTGCGCTGCTGCTCGTGTTCTGCCTCACGCCCTGGGCTTCGCCGCCCATCGCCTTGGCACTGGGCCTGGCGCTGGCCCAAACGCTCGGCAACCCGTTCGCGAAGCAAACCAAATCCCTCACCGCCAAGCTGCTCCAGTTTTCGGTTATCGGTCTGGGCTTCGGCATGAACGCCCACGCGGCGGTGCAAGCCGGTCGGGAAGGCCTTCTGTTCACGGTGGTGTCCATTTTCGGCACGCTCGTTCTGGGGTATTTTGTGGGCAAATGGCTGGGCCTCGGGCGCCACGTGGTGCACCTGATTTCGTGCGGCACCGCCATTTGCGGCGGCTCGGCCATCGCGGCGGTGGGCCCCGTGCTGCGGGCCAAAGACGAGGAAATGTCGGTGGCCCTGGGCACGGTGTTCGTGCTGAACGCCGTGGCGCTGTTTGCCTTCCCGCCCATCGGCCGCGCCCTGGCCATGACGCAGAACCAATTCGGCCTGTGGTGCGCCATCGCCATCCACGACACCTCGTCGGTGGTGGGCGCGGCGGCGGCCTACGGCAACCAGGCCCTGGAAGTGGCCACCACCGTGAAGCTGGCCCGCGCGCTCTGGATCATTCCGGTTTCCATCGGCACGGCCCTGATTTTCAAGCAGAAAGGGGTGAAGATCAAGATTCCCTACTTCATCTTCGGCTTTATCGTAGCCATGCTGGCCAACACGTTTGTGCCCGCCGCCAAGCCGCTGGGGCCGGTGATGGTGCAGCTGGCCAAAATCGGGCTCACGGTGACGCTGTTTTTCATCGGCGCGGGGCTGTCGGCCGCGGTAGTGAAGTCGGTGGGCGTGCGGCCTTACGTGCTGGGGGCCCTGCTGTGGGTGGTTATTTCGACGGTTTCGCTCTACGTGATTCTGCACGCAGTGTAGGCGCCGGGGCCCACATTTGGCCGCTTTCTATGTAATAAGTAATTCATTATCATAAATTTAATACTAGGGCCCCGGCACCCGGCACGCGTCGATTTGCCGGCTGTGGTAGCGGAAGCGCGCCACGCCCACCAGCATCGCCACGGCTGCCGCGGCAATGGCCCCGTAGCCCAACCCCCGGGCACGCACCGGGTGCAACTGAATCAGGACCAGCCCGAAGCCCAGCAGCGCCAGGCCCGTGCGCACGTACGTGAGCAGGGTGCGCTCGTTGGCCATGCGGGTGCGGGCGGCGGCCAGCCCCTGCTGGTCGTAGTTGGGCGGCGGGGCCGCGCCGGCGTGGGGCGGGTCGTCGGAGAAATCGGGCGTTGGCATGGACTTCTAACGAGCCGGAGGACGAAAACGTGACGGCCGCCGCGCCGGGCCGGCGGCCGCTGTTTTGAGGCTTGTGGATAAGGGGATCTCACCGAAAGGCCGGGCAAAGGGCCCCGAACGCCGGGCCCGCGCCGGCGGTTGCCCGGGGCCCGCGGCCACGGCCGCCGGCCGTACCTTGCCGCCTGAAACCGCCGACTTTCCATGCCCGCCGCCGCGCCTGCCCCTTTTCCTGCCCTGGCCCCCACCGCCGCCGCGCCCTCGTTTTTGGCCGAAACGGCCCGCCACCTGCTCGACCGCTACGGCGCCGGGCCCGCCGACGAACTGTCGGAGCTGGTGGTGGTGGTGCCCACCCGCCGGGCGGTGGTGTACCTGAAAAACGAGCTGGCCCAGGCCTTGCCGCCGGGCGCTGCCCTGTGGGCCCCGCGCGTGGCGGCCATGGAAGACTACATGGTGGAGCTGGCCGGCGTGCAGGTCGAGGAGCCCATCGCGCTGCAATTACTGCTCTTCGACATCCTGCGGGGCTACGACACCAGCCTGAACTTCGACCGCTTCGTGGGCTGGTCGGGCCTGCTGCTGAGCGACTTCTCCAACCTCGACCAGAACCTGGCCACGCCCCGCAAGGTGTTCGAGTACCTGAGCCAGGCCAAGGCCCTGGAGCGCTGGGACCTGGAGGCCCTGCCCGAGCGCAGCCGCCTGGCGGGCCGCTCGTTCAGCTTCTGGGACCAGCTCGAGCGCGTGTACCGCGAGCTGAAGCGCCGCATGCTGGCCCAGCACCTCGCCTACCCCGGCCTGGCCTACCGCTTGGCCGTGAAGAAGATGCAGGCCCGCCTGGAGGCGCTCGACGCCGACCCGGGGGCCCCCGCCGTGGCCCGGCACGCGTTCGTGGGCCTGGGCAACTTATCAAAAGCCGAGGAAAAGCTCATCCGCCTGCTCTACCGCGCCGGCCGCGCCGAGCTGCGCTTCGACGGCGACCCGTTTTACCTGGCCCCCGACTCGCCCAACCGCGCCGGCCAGCACCTGCGCGAGTACGCCCGCAAGTGGGATTTGCCCCTGGGGGCCCTCGGCGGCGGCACCGAGTGGCTGCGCGGCCAGGCCCACCACGTGCGCCTGCTGGGCGTGGCCAACCCCAGCATGCAGGGCAAGCTCGCCGGCCAGCTGCTGGCCGAGGCCCGGCGCGACTTCCCCGCCGCCACCGTGGCCGTGGTGCTGCCCGACGAAACCCTGCTGCTGCCCGTGCTGCACGGCCTGCCGCCCGACGCCGTGCCCGCCTACAACGTGACGATGGGCCTGAGCTTCCAGGCCACGCCGCTCTTCAACCTGGTCGATTTGCTGTTTGAGGTGCACCTCACCGGCATCCGCGAGGGCAGCGCCGAAACCGGCTACGGCGTGCCGCGCTACCACCACCTGGCGGTGAGCAAGCTGCTGGCCCACCCCTTTTTGCGGCGCTACCAGCTGTGGCTCAACCGGCAGCCCGACGCCAAATACCACGGCATTCTCGACCACGTGTGCCGCGAAATCGTGCGCCTGAACGCCGTGCTGCTGCCCGCCGCCGACCTGCTGGCCCTCGGCCAGCACCACCCCCTGCTCGACGCTCTATTTCAGACCTGGAACAACTGCGACGACATCATCCGGGCCTGCTACACGCTGATTGACCTGCTGCACCAGGTGTACACGGCCGAGAAGCCCAGCCCCGACCACGAAACGCCGCTCGGGGCCGAGTACCTGTACCTGTTTTATACGCTCGTCAAGCAGCTCGACTCGGCCTTTGACTGCCGCGAGCAGCGGCTGTCGGTGCTCTCGTTCCGGCGGTTTTTGTACGAGCAGATGGCCCGCACCCGCCTGCCTTTCTCGGGCGAGCCCCTGGCCGACGTGCAGGTGATGGGCCTGCTCGAAACCCGGGCCCTGGACTTCGACCACGTCATTATCCTGAGCTGCAACGAGGGCGTGCTGCCGGCCCCCAAGCGCCAGCAGTCGCTGTTTCCGTACGACGTGCTGAAGGAATTCAACCTGCCCACCCACGCCGACGCCGAGGCCGGCACGGCCTACAACTTCTGGCGCCTGCTGCAGCGGGCCCGGCGCGTCGACCTGGTGCACGTGCTGCCCGGCGCCGAGGGCACCAAAAGCGGCGAGCGCAGCCGGTTTTTGTTGCAGCTGGAAAACGACCTGCGGCCCCAGAACCCGCGCCTGACGCTCGAAAACCTGACCGTGGCCGTGCCCGACGCCGCCGAAGCCACGGCCAGCTACGCCGGCGATTTCGTGCTCGAAAAAGACGCCGAACTGCTCGGGGCCCTGCGCGGCGTGCTGGAGCGCAACATCTCGCCCTCGCGCCTCAACGACTTTCTGGCCTGCTCGCTGCGGTTTTACTTCTCGAAGGTGGCCCGCTTCCAGGAGAACGAGGCCGTGGAGGAAACCCTGGAAGCCAGCAGCTTCGGCACGATGGTGCACGCGGCGCTCGAAAATTTGCTCCGCCCCTTCGAGCAGGACGCCCGCCCCCTCACCGAAGCCGACCTGCCCGCCCTGCTGGCCCGCGTGCCCGAGGAGGTCGCCCGGGCCCTGCGCCAAGAAGACACCGAGCGCTACGCCCGCCCCGACGAGGGCCTGAACCACGTGTACGGCCAGGTGGCCGCCCGCCTCGTCACGCGCTACCTGCAGGGCCTGCCCGCCCGCGAGGGCCTGCCGCTGCGCCTCTTCAGCCTGGAGAAACCGCTGGCCGCCACCGTGTTCGTCGACGTGCCCGGCTCGGGGGCCCTGGCCGTGCGCCTCTTCGGCATGGCCGACCGCGTGGACCAGCTCCCCGACGGCCGCCTGCGGGTGGTGGACTACAAAACCGGCCTCGTCGAAGCCAACGACCTCAACCTAAGCGGCTACCGCAACCGCCTCACCCCCGCCGAGGCCACCGAGCGCCTCCTCACCGAGGCCAGCAGCAGCGCCGACAAGGTGCGCCAGCTCTGGCTCTACCGCTTCATGCTGGCCAGCACCGAAAAGCGCGACACCGCCAACACCGCCATCGCCTCGATGCGCAACCTCGACGCGGGCCTGCTCTCGGCCGATTTGTCGTTTCTGACGGCGGAAGGCCAGGATTTTGTCAAGATTTCGGAGGAGTTGATAACGAAAATTGTGCTCAAAATCCTCGACCCGGCCGAGCCCATCCGCAAAACCGACGACTTTACGAAGTGCGAGTTTTGCGCCTACCGGGGCATTTGCGCCCGGTAAGCATTGATTTTTGTCCTTCCGAGCGCAGCGGGGAATCTGGGCAGCCTCGCTGCACGAAGCGCCTCAGATTCCTCCCTGTGCTCGGAAGGATAATCAAGTAAATTCATTACAAGTCAAATCTTTACCACCAAAACCTCATGGACGAATTCATGCAAGCCGCCATCGACGAAGCCCGGATGGGGCGCGCGCAGGGCGGCATTCCCATCGGCTCGGTGCTGGTGCGCGGCGGCCGCCTCGTGGCCCGGGGCCACAACAAGCGCGTGCAGGAAAACTCCGCCATCAAGCACGGCGAAATGGACTGCCTGACCAACGCCGGCCGTCAGCGCACCTACCGCGACACCATGATTTACAGCACCTTGATGCCGTGCTACATGTGCGCCGGCACCATCGTACAGTTCAAGATTCCGAAGGTCGTGGTGGGCGAGTCGCGCACCTTCGACGGGGCCCGCGAATTCATGGAAAGCCACGGCGTGGAAGTGGTGGACCTCGACCTGCAGGAGTGCGTGGACATGATGAACGAGTTCATCGCGGCCGAGCCCGCGCTCTGGAACGAAGACATCATGGAGTAGCAGGCCGCCGCGCAACAGCGGCGTGGGGCCCTCTACGGTCCGGTCGTCGCGCCGCACAACGAAGTCGAAAGCGCTCGGTTTTACTTCGCAGCCGCTTCTTACCCGTTCACGGCTAGCACGTTCCATTTGCTGTGCTGCTGCTGGATTTTGGTGACGGAAGCGAAATCAATCCGCAGCTGAAACGCGTTGCGTAGCGGCATTTCCAGGCAGTGGCAGAGCAGCGCCCGGACGGTGCCGCCGTGGGTGAACACCAGCACGGGGCCCTCCGCGACGGCCTTTTCCGGCGCGGCCAGCTCGGCGAGGAAGGCAGCGGCGCGCCGCTGCAGGGCCCCGAACGTTTCGCCGGCGGGCGGGGCCAGGTTGACGTAATCGGCCATCCAGGGCCCTGTTTCGGCGGGCGGCAGGTCGTTCCAGGGCCGGTTTTCCCAGGCGCCGAAGTGCATTTCGCGCAGCCGCTCGTCCAGGCTCACGTCGGCCGCGAACTCGTCGGCCAGGGCCCGGCAGCGGGCGGCGGGGCTGCTGAAGGCGCGGTAGCCGCCGGCCGGCGCGGGCGGCAGCTTGGCCCGCAGCTGCGCGGCTTCGGCGGCGAAGGTGTCGGCCAGCGGCACGTCGTGGTGGCCGTAGCACAGGCCGGGGGCCTGCACGGCGGTGTGGCGGATGAGGTGGATGACCATTGGCGGCGGGTGAGTGGCTTTTGGGTTGCTGAATTCTGGATTTTGACTTTTAACCTAAACACAGTCAGATGTTTACAGCCAAAACCCTACATGTAAACATTAAATAGTCACGAACACGAAGAAGTAAGCGCATTGAATCTAGAACGTCATGCTCATCTGGCGTCCGCTTGTCGAAGCATCTCTGCTGCTTCGACAAGCGGACGCCAGATGAGCATGACGTTCTAGATTCAATGCGCTTACTTCTTCGTGTTTGTGACTATTTAATGTTTACATGTAGGATTTTGGCTGTAAACATCTGACTGTATTTAGGTTAAAAGTCAAAATCCAGAATCCAGCAACCCAAAAGCCACTCACCCGCCGCCAATGGTCATCCACCTCATCCGCCACACCGCCGTAGCACAGGCCGGGGGCCTGCACGGCGGTGAGA
>JANXOE010000042.1 GCA_025353745.1 Hymenobacter sp. | reverse complement strand
CATGAACAAGGGCTTGGAAGTGATTGAGGCCAAGTGGCTGTTTGGCCTTGACAACGACCAGATTGACGTGGTGGTGCACCCCCAGAGCATCGTGCATTCGCTGGTGCAGTTCCGCGACGGCTCGCTCAAGGCGCAGCTCGGGCTGCCCGACATGAAATTGCCCATCCAGTACGCGCTGGGCTACCCGCAGCGGCTGGCCAACGCCTTCCCGCGCTTCTCGTTTCTCGACCACCCCACGCTCACCTTCGAGGCCCCCGACCGGGCGGCGTTCCCCAACCTGGAGCTGGCCTTCGGGGCCATGCGCCGGGGCGGCAACGCGGCCTGCATCCTCAACGCCGCCAACGAGATAGCCGTGGCCGCGTTTTTGCGGGAGGAGGTCGGCTTCCGCCAGATGTCGGACCTGGTGGCCGGGTGCCTGGCGCGGGTGCCGTACCTTGCAGAACCGTCGCTCGACGACTTAATGCAGACCGATGCGGAAACGCGGCGGGCTGCTTCGTTGTTAGTGGCCACAGCGTAAACCGGCGGCCCCGCCGCCCTTTCTTTTTCTACTTTCCTTCTTACCTCCTTTGGAAATTCTCGTTATGGCCGGCCAGCTCTTGCTGGGCCTGTCGCTGTTGGTGGGCTTGCACGAATTCGGCCACTTTGCCTTCGCCAAGCTCTTTAAGATCCGGGTCGATAAGTTCTACATCTTCTTCGACTTCCTGTTTCCGCTGCCGGCGGTGCTGAACTTCGCCCTGGTGAAGAAAAAAGTGGGCGAGACGGAGTACGGCATCGGCTGGTTTCCGCTGGGCGGCTACGTGCAGATCCACGGCATGATCGACGAAACCCAGGACGCCGACGCCCTGGCCGGGCCCCCGCAGCCCGACGAGTTTCGCTCGAAGCCGGCCTGGCAGCGCCTGCTGGTGATGCTCGGCGGCATCATCATGAACGTGGTTACGGGCGTCGTCATCTTCTCGGCCACCACCATGCACTACGGCGAGAGCTACCTGCCCGCCTCGGAGGCCCGCTACGGCGTGCTGCCCAACGGCCTGGGCCGCAGCATCGGCTTCCGCACGGGCGATAAAATCGTGAAAATCAACGGCCGGCCCTTCGCCGAGTTCGACGAGGTGTACAAGCCCGAGGTGCTGCTGGGCTCGCATTCCTACTTCACCGTGGAGCGCGCCGGCCAGCTCGTGGACGTGAACGTGCCCGCCAATTTCATGGACCACTTCGCCCAGCAGCAGGACAGCCTGTTTGTGCGGCCCCGCGAGCCCTTCACCGTGGGCCGCGTGGTGCCCGGCAACCCCGCCGCCGCCGCCGGCCTCAAAACCGGCGACCGGATTACGGCCATCGCCGGCCGGCCCATCCAGTTTTTCGACGAGCTGCAAGCCGCCCTGCTGGCCAGCGCCGGCAAGCCCACGGCCCTGGCCGTGGAGCGCGACGGCCAGCCCCTGACCCTGACGGCTGCCGTGACCAGCGCGGGCAAGCTCGGCTTCGAGCCCAAGCCCACCATGCACTTCGAGCAGCGCCACTACACGATGGCCCAGGCCGTGCCAGCGGGCGTAAACAAGGCATTCGGCGTGATTGGCTTGCAGGGCCGCGCCATCGGCAAAATCCTACGCGGCGAAGCCAAGGCCTCCGAAAGCCTGGGCGGGCCGGTAGAAATTGCCCAACAATACGGCGGCCAGTGGGATTGGATGCGCTTCTGGGGCCTCACCGGCGGCTTGAGCATGGTGTTGGCCTTCATGAACCTGCTGCCCATCCCGGCCCTCGACGGCGGCCACGTGGTGTTTTTGCTCTACGAAATGATCCTGCGCCGCAAGCCGTCCGACAAGTTTCTGGGCGCGGCCCAGCAAGTGGGCACGGCGCTGATACTCATGTTGATGGGCTACGTTATCGTGCTCAAGCCGCTGCTAAAGCTGTTTCATTAACCGCTTTTTTTTCGTCGCCGATGCCGTTTTTTGCTGCGCTACTGGGTTGGTTGCTGGTGCTGCCCGGGGGCCCCGCGCCCGCCGGGCGGCCGGCGCTGCACGCCTACCACGCCAGCATCACGGAGCTGCGCTACAACGCGGCCAAGCAGCAGTTGGAGCTGGCCACCAAGGTATTCACCGACGATTTTGAGCGGGGCCTCTCCGCCGGCCGCCCGGCGCACGTCGACCTGCAAACGGCCGGCCCCGCGGGGGCCCTGCTCGCAGCCGACTACCTGCGCCGCACGCTGGTGCTGAAAACGCCCGCCGGGGCCCCGCTGGCGCTGCAATTCCTGGGCATGCAGCCCGAAAAAGACTCGTACTGGCTCTACTGCAAAGTGCCCCTGCCGGCCCCGGCCAGCGGCGTGCAAATCCGCAACGCCGTGCTCCTCGACGCCTTCGCCGACCAGATGAACATCGTGAACGCGGAGGCCAACGGCCAGAAGCGCAGCGCTTTGCTGCGCCAGGGCCACGAGCAGGAAACGCTGACCTGGTGAGATTTCCCTTAGCAATTACGGTTTAGCGATTACCCGGCTGCCGGCGAAAAGCCGGCTGCCGGGCCCCTACCCTACCGCCTCGCGCAGGAACTGCCCCAGTGGCACCAGGGCCCCCAGCCGCGCCAGCACGTGGGCCCGGAAATCGGGCGCGGCCAGGGCGTCGGCGTCGGGAATTTCGTGACTGGCGACGAAGTTTTTGTGCTTCAGCAGCTCGATTTCGGGGTGGGCGGGGTCGTAGCCAGCGGGAGCTTTTTTGAGGCGCTCGCCGGCCAGGCCAGGAAAGTACTGCCGGAAGCCGGGGGCCCCCAGCACGGCCTTCAGCCCGGCGGCGTTGTAGTCGATTTCCTGGCGGATGGCGGCCAGCTGGGCTTTGTCGGGCTGGTAGAGGCCGCCGGCCACGAGGGTTTGGCCGCCGGGGCCCACCTGCACGTAGTAGCCCGGCGCGTCGGTTTCTTTGCCCGCGCTGGCGGTGAAATAGGCCGAGAAGTGAGTTTTGTAGGGGTCTTTGTTTTTGGAAAAGCGCACGTCGCGGTAGATGCGGAACACGCTGGAGCGGCCCAGGGGCCCCGCCAACGCGGGGTCGAGCCGGTTCAGCTCCTGCCGCCAGAACGCGACATCGGCCTCAAAATCAGCGCGCAGCCGGTCGTACTCGGCCTTGCGCACCTGAAACCAGGCGCGGTCGTTGTGCGCGGCCAGGCCGGCAAGAAAAGTGAAAAGCGGAGAAAGCTGCATGGCGGAACGGCAAAATTTTTGCCCGCCGGCCCACTTGCCGCCGGGCCCCGCAAAATAGCAGCCGCGGGCCGGCGTTGAAGGCGCGGGGCCCACCCGCGGGCCCGGTTTTTCGTTTATTCCGCTTTCGCGCTGCTTTTTTGTGCTTATGAACATTCCAATTTATTCCTGGCGCCTGCTCCTGCTGCCGTTGCTGCTGCTGGCCGGGGCCGCCCGCGCCCAGCGCCCCACCGACCTGTGGTACTTCGGCCAGCAGGCCGGCCTGAGCTTTGCCGACGGGGCCCCCAAGCCCCTGAGCGACGGCAAGATGAGCACCTACGAAGGCTGCGCCGTGGCCACCACGAGCAAGGGCGAGCTGCTGTTTTACACCAACGGCACCACCGTCTGGAACCGCGAGCACAAGGCCATGCCCAACGGCCAGAAGCTGATGGGCAGCGGCAGCAGCACCCAATCGGCGCTCATCGTGCCCGACCCCGGCTCGGGCAACTTGTTCTATATCTTCACGGTGGCCCCCCAGGGCGGGCGCGACGGCCTGCGCTACTCGCTGCTCGACATGACCCGCGCCGACGGCCTCGGCGACCTGCCCCGCACCAACTTGCTGCTGGTGCAGCCCGTGGCCGAAAAGCTGGCCGCCGTGCGCGCCGCCAACGGCCGCGACACGTGGGTGGTGGCCCACCGCTGGCAGTCGAGCGCCTTCGTGGCCTACCTCGTCACGCCCGACGGCGTGCAGAGCAGCAAGCCCGTGTTCAGCCGCGTGGGCAGCGTGAACTCGGGGCCGGGGCGCAACGCCATCGGGGCCCTCAAGTTTTCGCCCGACGGCCGCCGCCTGGCCGCGGCGCTCTGGCGCGAAAACAACAAGTTTGAGGTGTATGACTTCGACCGCGCCACCGGCCAGGTGAGCAACGCCCGCAGCTACGGCCCCTACGCCGAAGCCTACGGCGTGGAGTTTTCGCCCGACGGCACCAAGCTCTACGGCAGCTGCAACGGCACGGGCGGCGGCGAAACCCAGATCTGGCAGTTCGACCTGGCGAAACAGGGCGCCAAAACCCTGGTCGGCAAATCGGCCAACCGCAAGATCGGGGCCCTCCAGCGCGGGCCCGACGGCAAAATCTACGTGGCGCGCGAAGACAATCCCAGCCTGGGCGTCATTCAAAGCCCCAACACCGCCGGCAAGGCCTGCGGCTACGTCGACAACGGCATCAAGCTCGGCGGGCGCCACAGCAAGCTCGGGCTGCCCAATTTCGTGGTGGCGCCGTAGCGGCACGCTTTTTTCTTAGGCGCGGGCATCGTCCACGCCTTTTGCCGCTGCTTTTCGCTATGATCAAGCCTTCTTTCTTCGCGTTGTTGCTGGCCCTGTCGGGCGCGTCGCTCGGGGCCCGGGCCCAGGTGTTCAGCCTGCCCAAAATCGGCAGCTTCAAGCTGCCCGCGCTGGGCAAAAGCGGGACGGCCCCCGGGGCCGTCCGCGCCGGCCTCACCAACACCGAGGCGGCCGGGGGCCTCAAGGAAGCCCTCATCCAGGGCATCAGCAAGGGCACCGAGCAGGCGGCCCAAACCGACGGTTTCAACCTCAACCACCTGATCCGCATCCCGTTTCCGCCCGACGCGCAGCGCGTGGCCACCACTTTGCGCACCATCGGACTCGGCAGCCAGGTCGACAAGTTTGAGTTGTCGCTGAACCGCGGGGCTGAGGACGCCGCCCGGAGCGCCAAGCCCATTTTCCTGAGCGCCATCAAAAGCCTGACGTTTTCCGACGTGTGGGGCATTTTGACGGGCTCGAAGGACGCGGCCACGCAGTACCTCAAGCGCACCACCACCGCGCAGCTCACCGCGGCCTTCGCGCCCATCATGCAGCAGAGCCTGGACAAGGTGGAGGCCACGCGCTACTACTCCACCCTCACCGCGCGCTAC
Source organism: Hymenobacter sp. (assembly GCA_025353745.1). Taxonomy (GTDB): domain Bacteria; phylum Bacteroidota; class Bacteroidia; order Cytophagales; family Hymenobacteraceae; genus Hymenobacter. The sequence goes on along the minus strand of JANXOE010000042.1, from coordinate 7,136 downwards.
AACCAGCTGCCGCTGGTGGCGCCCGTGCAAACCGACCTCAACCAGTACGCCACCGGCAAGGCCATCGACGGGCTGTTTACGCTCATCGCCCAGGAGGAGGCCGACATCCGCGAAAACCCCGTGGCCCGCACCACCGCGCTGCTGAAACGGGTGTTCGGCGGCTAAAGCCCGCGCCACGGGTAAGTTTGCGGCGTCAACCCACTGCTCCGCACCTGCTTTGCCCGCCCCCCGTCTGTCCGCCGCTGCCTACGCCGAAGGCTTATTAGCCGGCGAGCGCGGCGTATTGAGCCGCGCCATCACGCTGGCCGAAAGCACCTTGGCCGCCGACCAGGCCCTGGCCCAGGAAGTATTGCGGGCCGTGCTGCCCCGCACCGGGCGCAGCCTGCGGGTGGGCATCACGGGCGTGCCGGGCGTGGGCAAAAGCACATTCATCGAAGCCCTGGGCCGCTACGTGGTCGAAACCCTGGGCAAAAAACTGGCCGTGCTGGCCGTAGACCCCAGCAGCCAGCGCGGGGGCGGCAGCATTTTGGGCGATAAAACCCGGATGCCGTGGCTGGCGGCAAATCCGGCGGTGTTCGTGCGGCCTTCGCCGGCCGGGGGCAGCCTGGGCGGCGTCACGCGGGCCACCCGCGAGGCCCTGCTGCTGTGCGAAGCGGCGGGCCACGACGTTGTTTTCGTCGAAACCGTGGGCGTGGGCCAATCCGAAACCGCCGTGCACGGCATGGTCGATTTTTTCCTGCTACTGCTGCTGGCCGGGGCCGGCGACGAGCTCCAGGGCCTCAAGCGCGGCATCATGGAAATGGCCGACGCGCTGTGCATCACCAAAGCCGACCGGGCCAACGAGCAAGCCGCCCGCCGCGCGCGCGTCGACTACCAGAACGCGCTGCACCTGTTCCCGCCCGCGCCCTCGGGCCAGGCGGTGCCGGTGCTGCTCACCTCCGCCCTCAGCGGCGCGGGCCTGGCCGAAACCTGGGAAACCGTCGCCGCCCACGCCGCCCAGGCCCGCGCCAGCGGCTACTTCGCGCAGCGCCGGGCCCAGCAGCAGTTGCAGTGGTTCGAGGACGCCGTGCAGCAGGCGCTGGCGGCGCAGTTCTACGGCCGGGCAGCGGTGCAGGGGGCCCTGCCGGGCGTGCGGGCGGCGGTGGCGGCGGGCCGGCTCACGCCCTGGGCCGCGGCCGGCCAGCTATTGGCAAACGGAAGCTGAGGCACTGCGGCGGTTCAGGGGCGCGGGGCACTTGCGCGAATTTCTCATTGCGCGGGCCCTGGGCTGGCAAGCCGAGTTTATTGCTTGCACACTTTCAGCCGCTGCAATGTGTTCTTGTTCTGAATGAGCAACATATAGGTGCCGGAGCCAAGCGAGCTTATATCCACGGCGCTGTTGCTTACTTTGGTTTGGAGTACTGTTCTGCCGGTCATGTCCACGGCCCTCACTGGAGAGTCCTCGGCCGCGTTTGTTAGATGGCAGGTAGTTTCTACCGGGTTGGGAAAGCCTGTTGCCTGGGTTGCCGCCGTTTGGGACGGAGCGGCGGCGGTTACCACTTGGTTTTCGTAAACCCGCACCCAATCGACGTAAACATCTGCCGGAAACATCGCCTCGTTGGCAACCGGACCGCCGTACGTGTTGTTGCTGCCGCCAACGCCGGTGCTCAGGATGGCGTACATTTTATGCTCAAACGGGTGCCACTCGGGGTACATGTTTGAGTATTCCGACTCCAGGACTTTTTTGCCGTTTATCAGTACTTCCCCGTCCTCATTTTTACCGTCCACCTGGCCGGAAACCCTGCCGTCGTTGAAGTAGTGAATGTGGTACACATTGCCGTCGACGAAAAACTCCATGCGGTCAGAGAACCAGTCGATGCCGTAGGTGTGCCAGCCGTTGGCCCCGATGTTGGGATCGGTGCTGCCGGCCGGCGCACAGCACTGGTACTGCGGGTTGCGAAAGCCACTGCTCCAGCGGGTTTTCACGTCGCCATCCACGGCCAGGGCCGGCCCCAGCGTCGAGTTTTCTACGCTAGACGAAGTGGCCGGTTTGTTCAGCGCCAGGTTGGTGGAGCCCCCGGCCGCGAATACCCGAAGCTCGTAGATGGAGTAGCCGTACTGGTTGACCCGCAACGTGCCCGTAACCCGCACAAAGCGGGCGTTCACCGCCGCGAAGCTCACCTCGTCGACGCCGCCTTTGCCGGCGGCTGTGCTGTACGCGGGCTGCCACGCAGTGCCGTCGGTAGAAGTTTCGATGAGGTAGCTTTTGCTATTATTCTCCCAGGTCAGGCTCACCCGGCTCACGCTGTAAATCGCGCCCAGGTCGATCCGGATCCACTCGGGGCCGTCGGGTAGTTGCTGTTCGGCAAAGCTGTAGTAGGCCCCGTGCGAGCCGTGGTTCCAGTCGGCGTACTGGTTGTTGTTGTATTGGTAAGCGTAGTGCACCGTGCCCAGGTTGTTGGCCGGAATGGCGCCGACGTACTCCATAACGTCGATTTCGCCCACCTGGGGCCAGGTGAGCTGCACGCCGGGCGGCGCTTCGTTGCCCATCATCCAGAAAGCAAACCCCTGGCCCTGGGTGCGCACGCCCTTGGGCCACACCCGGGCCACGATGCGGTGGTTGGGCCCCCAGAACGCCTTGTCCTTGGTGTTGATGCGGCCGCTGGTGTAGTTGCGGTCCAGGTAGGTTTCTTTGCGGGCGGTGATGCGCAGGGCCCCGCCGCTGGCCCCGGCAATGCCCTGCTCGACGGCCACGTTCTCGGGGCGGTCGGTGGCCCGGTCGAGCTGGCCGGTCCCAAAGTCGCCGTTGACGCCGGTGCCGGTTTCGTAGGTCCACTTCGTCTGGTCCAGCGCGGGCCCGTTGAACTCGTCGCTCCAAACCTGGGTCCAGGTTGGGCTCGTCTGGCTCCTAGCGGCCAAGCTCGTGCACAGCCCGGCAACCAAAAAGAGAAGTTTTTTCATGCGAATGGGTAGAAATAAGCAATGAAAGGTGCGCAAGTAAGCCCGAATTTAAGAATATTGCTTTTTTTGGGGAAACATCAATCGTTCGAGCCGGGGACGCCAAGGAGTGTCTTCCCGCGCGGCGGCCCCCTGAAAATCAATCCCAACAGCTTTTCAGCGGGCGGCCAGCTTCTCGGCGTAGCGGCTTTTGGCCAGGAAAGCCGGGCAGTCGCCGATGTTCAGGATGTCGTGCACGGCTTGTTTTTTGTCGGCCATTTCCTGGTAGTAGCTCTGGCAGATTTTATAGCCCACGAAGTAGCCCAGGTCGGCGGGCTTGTCGGGGGTTTCCTGGTCGCCGTTGGCAATCCAGTTGTTCCAGCTTTTGCCGGCCATTTCCTTGGTGAAGTCGGTCCAAATCTGCTTTTCGTGGGCCAGCCCGTAAGGCAGCAGGCGGGCGTTGGGATTTTGGCCGGTGGTCAGCTCGGCCAGGAAATCGGCCATGCCCTCGTTGAGGGCCCCGCGCAGCAGGCTCGGGTCGCTGCTCGCCTTTTGAATGTAGTGGATCTGCTCGTGCGCCACCAGGCCGGGCAAGCCGTCGAGGGCGGCAAAGTTGTTGCGCTCCCACAGGTTCAGCTCGCCGAGCGCCACGCCGGGGGTGCGGCACTGCTGGTCGGCCCCGATGAGCATGCCATTGCTCGAAGCCGTGCCGCCCGAATTCCAGCGCCCCACCACGAAGTACACGTTGGGGAAACGCGCCGCGGGGTACACTTCCTTCAGCTTCACAAAGCCCGCCCGAATCTGCGGCGTCATGGCGGCAATGCGGAGCGTGTTGGCTCGGATGCTGCGGTAAAAATCGGGCTTGGCCCGCTGGTTTTTCACAAATTGCTCGACGGACTGAATTTTAATGCTGTAATAATCCTGCAAGCCGGGGCTGCCTTTGTCGAAATATTCTCGCTTGTAAATATCCTCCTGGTGGGCCGGGTCTTGGGCAGCCAGGTCGTAGGCGCGCCAAAACAAAGCTATGTCGCTGGTGACCAGCTTGGCGTTTTTGGGGTCGGCCTGCCGGGCTTGTATTTTGTCCATGCGCCCCACAATTTTGGCAAACGCCGGGGCGGCGCGCAGGCTGGCCAGGTCGTCGTCCTGGCGGGCGAAGTCGGCGCGGTTCCAGCCCAGCTTCTGGGCGGCCGCCAGCGCTTGCAGCGCGGCCCCGGGCTGGCCGGCCAGGGCCAACGCACAGGCACCGTTGTAGTTGGCGCTGGCTTTGGCCGACGGGTAGGGTTCGGCGGCGGCCTGCTGCTGGAGCAGGGCCCCGGCTTCGGCGTAGCGCTTGCCTTCCAGGGCACGGTTGGCCCGCGCCCGCAGCGAATCGAGCGGGACGGCCCCCGGACTCTGGGCCGCCACGGCGTGGGATAGCAAAAAAGTGGCCGGGTAAAGGACTAGCTTTTTGAGCATTGCGAGGAGTCCGCGTGGGTTTAAGACATTTGCAGGACAAATAAATGCAGCGCGGGCTTACCAAGCCCGCGCTACTTGCGCCGGGGCCGCAGGCTCAGGTAGTCGAGGTAGTACAAAATCTTCACCGACACGTTGTTATTATGCGGCGTGTTGATGGTATTGGAAAGATTGTCGAAGTAAAGCGGGGTGGCTTCGTTGCCTTCGAGGAAGGTCGAGCCGGCGTTTTTCCACACGATGCTCACCTGCGAGCCGGGCGCGAACCACCACACGAAGGCCGCGTCGACGTTGAAGGCGTTGAAGCTGTTGTCGCGGTTGCGCAGGTAGTCCACGCTTTCCTCGGGGCCGCCGGGGCGCAGGCGGGCGAAGCCGAGGTAGTGCACGTTGCTGGTGTAGTGCCGGGCCCGCACGGTGAGCGAAACGCTGCTGGTGAAGGTGTAGTTGGCCGCCAGCGTGTTGGTGTAGGTCACCACGCGGCGGCGGCCCAGCAGCACGTCGGGCCCGAACGCCGTCGCAAGCGGCTGGTCGAGCGGCTGGTCCGACGACAAGCCGTTGCTCACGTAGCCCATCTGGTTCACTTTCAGGCCGTAGTCCAGGGTGTAGCGAAAGTTGAGCCGGTCGCTGGCCCGGTAGCGCGGGCTCAGGGTGAGGCCGTAGCCGGCGCGGCGCGGGCGGGCGAGCCGGTCGTCCAGCTCGTAGAGCCGGACGCCGCCGTTGACGTCGTAAGCCACTTTTTTGCGGTAGTCCGACGACACGAAGACCCCCAGGTTGGCGCTGCTGGGCACGCGCACGTAGTAGGGCCCCAGCGGCGCGGTGCGCGGCTCGTAGAAGTCGTTGTGCACGGGGTCGATGTTCAGGTTGAAGCCCGTGGTGAGGAAGCTTTTGGTGAAGGTGGTGTTGGCGCGGGCGAACAGGCCCACGTCCTGGTACATCAGGGGCCGGAACAGCAGCGAATGGTAGAGGCCGGCCGAGGTGTGGAGGTTGTTCACCTTCCAAAACGGGTCGTACTTGTTGTAGCTCACGTTCACCGACTGCGACACGTTGTTGTTGCCGAACAGGATGCCCAGGTCGTTGGGGTTGTAGGTGGCCGATTGAATGCCGTGGTCCACGTACCAGGTGAAGTTGCCCGACACCTTGCCGTAGTTCAGGTAGTATTGGTAGCCGTTCTGGTCGTCGATGGGCAGCTCCGAATTCAGCAGCTGGCCGCGGCGGTTCGAGTAGGTGAGCTGCCCGCTGAAGGCGTGCTGGTTTTTCTTGTCGACGAGGCGAAACAGGCCGGCCGTCACGTTGGCGTCGTAGGCGCGGCCGGCGCGGGTCACGTTGGTGTTGATGAGCGAAATGTAGGAGTTGTGCGGCAGGCTCTGGTCGAGCACCACGATGTTGTAGTTGGTGAGCGGCTGGGTCAGCACCTCGCGCTGCCGGCCGCTGGCCGAGTCCTGCACGGTGGCGTAGCTGGCCGCCGACACGGCGTTGAACACGCCCACGCCCAGGCCCTTGCGGGTGCGGCCCGATATTTTGGTGGCGTTGAGCAGGCGCGTCACGCCGGGGTTTTGCGCGATGAATTCGCCCTTTTGCAGCTGCCCGCCCACGTCGCCGAAGCCCAGCGGCTGGGCCCCCACGCGCCGCGAATAAAACAAGCTGCCCTTGTTGAAAAGCTCGGTGCCTTCGGTGAAAAACCCACGGTTTTCCTGGTACTGCACCTCGAAGGGCGAGAGGTTGAGCACCTGGTTGTCGCTCTGCACCTGCCCAAAATCGGGGATGAGCGTGGCGTCGAGCGTGAAGCTCTCGTTGATGCCCCACTTCACGTCGGCCCCGCCGTTGAAGCTGGTGGTGGTGTTTTTCTTGCCCTGCTCGCGGTACGGGAAGTGGTTCACGTAGGTGCTCACGTAGGGCGTGAGGGAAAGGCGCAGCGGCGGGTGCAGGTTTTCGAGCCCCCCCAGCTCGCCCCACTGGTTCACGAAGCCGTCGACTTCGGGCTTGATCGGGTTCCAGGTGAACTGCTGGTTGTCGCGCTTGCGCTGCCGGAAGAATTGCAAGCCCCAGGTTTGCACCGGGGCCTGGGCAAAGCGGACGGCCGAGTACGGGATGCGCATTTCCACGCTCCAGCCGTGGCCGTCGGGCAGCGGGGCCGCGCGGCTTTCCCACACCGCGTTCCAGGCCACGTCCTCGCCGTTGGCGGGCGAGTAGCGGGCGTCCATTTGCACGCCGGTGCTCATCACAAAGAAGCCGTAGCCGTTGAGGTGGTCGCGGTAGGGGTCGAGAAACACGGCGATGAAATCGGTGTTGCCGATGTCGTCGCGCTGGGTCAGCTCGCGCCGGATGCTGTCGGGGCTGGCCTCTAGCATCTTGGCGCCCACGTACATGGCCGCGTCGTCGTAAAGCACGCGCACCTCGGTGGGCAGGCGTTCGGGCCGGCCGGGGTGGGGCCGGAACTCGGTGAACTGGCCCGCCACCGGGGCCGTGGCCCAGGCCGCGTCGTCGAGCAAGCCGTCGAGCTTGACGGGGGCCGTCGTACGGCGGGCCGCGAGCTGGCGCCGGGCAGCGGCCGGCGCGGCCGGGGGCGCGGCCTTCTGGGCCCACACCGGCATCGCCCAACCCAGGCAAAGGGCGCACAGCAGCAAGCACAGCGGCGTGCGACAGGCCTTCAAAAAATCCATAATGCGGGAGCGGGTAAAAAGCTTCGTCGTTGGGTCAGAGACGCCGAAAAGGCGGCGTCGTTGCGGGGAAAGCGAAGATTATTCGGTTCCCGTGGGCTTGCCGGCGGGCGG
>JANXOE010000326.1 GCA_025353745.1 Hymenobacter sp. | reverse complement strand
TCGAGCGAGCAGCTCATGTCGCTTTGGTTCTGGGCGGCGACGAGCATCGGCTCCAGGGTTTCGGCGGCTTGCTTTTCCACCGTGAACTTGATGGCGTCGGCGGCCGATTTGGTGCGCAGGTAGTACATGCCGGTTTTCAGGCCGCGCTTCCAGCTGTGGAAGTGCATGCTGGTGAGCTTGCCGAAGTTCACGTTTTGCACGTGCAGGTTCAGGCTTTGGCTCTGGCAGATGTAGGCCCCGCGGTCGGCGGCCATGTCGATGATGCGGCGCTGCGAGATTTCCCACACCGTCTTGTAGAGGTCTTTGATGTGCTGCGGCACGCGGGCGATGCCCTGCACCGAGCCGTTGGCGGTGATGATTTCGTTCTTCATCTGCTCGTTCCACAGGCCCAGGGCCACGAGGTCTTTCAGCAGGTGCTTGTTCACGACCATGAACTCGCCGCTGAGCACGCGCCGCACGTAAATGTTGCTCGTGTAGGGCTCGAACGACTCGTTGTTGCCCAGGATCTGGGCGGTGCTGGCCGTGGGCATGGGGGCCACCAGCAGCGAGTTGCGCACGCCGTGGGCCACCACTTCGGCGCGCAGCGCTTCCCAATCCCAGCGGCCCGACTGGGGCGTGACGCCCCAGAGGTCGAACTGGAACTTGCCCTGGCTCAGGGGCGAGCCGGCGAAGGTTTCGTAGGCCCCGTCCTTCACGGCGAGGTCCTTCGAGGCCGTCATGGCGGCGAAGTAGATGGTTTCGAAGATGTCGGTGTTCAGGCCGGCGGCCTCGTCGCTCTCGAAGGGCATGCGCAGGGCGATGAACGTGTCGGCCAGGCCCTGCACGCCCAGGCCGATGGGGCGGTGGCGGAAGTTGCTGCGCGCGGTTTCGGGCACCGGGTAGTAGTTCACGTCAATCACCTTGTTCAGGTTCAGCGTGGCCTGGTAGGTCACTTCGTAGAGCTTGTCGTGGTCGAAGGTGACGTGGCCCTTGGCGTCGGTGGCGAGGTAGCGGGGCAGGGCCAGCGAGGCGAGGTTGCA
>JANXOE010000266.1 GCA_025353745.1 Hymenobacter sp. | reverse complement strand
GGCTGCGGAAGTACAGGAAATAGCCCGGCCCCAGGGCCGTGCCCACGTGCCAGGGCACGTAAAACATAACCGTGGAATGCCCGTCGTGGCTGTCGAACCAACCCGCGTAGCCCAGCATCCACTGGCTCACGCTGAGCGTGGGCACGGCAATGAGCAGGGCCAGCAAGGCATCGGCGGGGGCCCCGCGCCGCAGGGCCCTCCCCAACAACCAGAGCGTGGCCGCCGCCCCCGGCACCACAAAAGGCAAAAGCAAGGCGCTGCGCGGACCAAACTGGAACAACATGGGCCCGAAAATACGGCCCCGGCCTTCGAATGCGGCTGGTAATTTTACTTAGCTTTGGGGCAACCCACTCCGCCCTTCGGCCGCTATGCACATCCTCCGCCACGTCGACCTCACCCGCATTTTTTTCGTCGACATCGAAACCGTTCCCGGCCACGCCACCCACGCCGAGCTGCCCGAAGCCCACCGGCCACTCTGGGAAAAATTCTGCCAGAAGCGCCACGCCAAAGAGCTGGCCGACGGCCAGACCCACGCCGAGCTGTTCGCCAACGGCGGCCTCTACGCCGAATTCGGCAAGGTGGTGTGCGTGTCGGTGGGCTTTTTCCGGCCGCTGCAAGACGACACGCTGGAGTTTCGCACCAAGTCGTTTGCCGACGACGACGAGTGCGCGGTGCTGCGCGGCTTCGGCCAGTTTTTGCAGCGCTACGCCCCCTACGGCCCCGCCCGCTACGCCCGGCTCGACACGGCCGGCCCCGACGGGCACTTCCTCTGCGCCCACAACGGCCGCGAGTTTGACTACGGCTACCTGGGCCGGCGCATGCTCATCTGCGGCCAGGGCATTCCGCCCATGCTCGACGTGGCCGGCCACAAGCCCTGGGACCTGCCCCACCTGCTCGATACGATGGACCTTTGGAAGTTTGGCGACAACAAAGGCCACATCTCGCTGCCGCTGCTGGCCGGCGTGTTCGGCATCCCGTCGCCCAAAGACGACATCGACGGCTCGCAGGTGGCGCAGGTGTACTGGCAGGAGCGAAACCTGGGCCGCATCGTCACCTACTGCGAGAAAGACGTCATCACCACGGCCCGCGTCTACCTGCACTACACCGGCCGCCAGGCCCTGTGGCCCGAGGTTCGGCTCACCCAGGCCCCCTGGCTGACCCCTGTGCCCGCCCCGTCCCTGATGCGCGTGGCACCGTAGCTTTTTCCTTGCCATCATTTTCTCAAAGGGCAGCCCGCCGGCTGCCCTTTTTCGTGCGCCCATTCCCATCCCTTGGCAAGGTCTAAAAATTCGGCAGCTAAGGTTAATACAATTTGCACATTAACGTTTTTTTATTGAACGGTTGTTTTAAATTCATTTATATCTATTATTTTTCTTTATTTATTACAATAATTTTTTAATTTTTATCTCTAAAAACGAGAAATAAGTCTATGATTTAAATTTTAGTCCTATATTTGTCTAAGTAGAAACCAAAGAATTACGCGTTGCACACAAATTATATGTTTTTGTTTTTTATTTAAATAATTATAAAAAAAATTTCACTGACTACCACTTGCCTTTCAATCCTATTTACTATTTGGCTTCAACTTCTACTTCCCGATCCTATGCATTTGCGTCTCTTAACCCTCCTGTTGGGGCTCGCGGTGGGGCTGCCGTTCCGCGCTGTGCTGGCGCAAGCCACGGCCCCCAGCCAAGGCGGTGGTGTCAGCGTCATCCGCGTCACGGCCACCACCATGGTACTAAGCCTTGGCGGCAGCAGCAACAGCAACGGCCGGGTGGTGGCAATGGCGGCCAGCGCCTACGGCATGCCCGTGCCGCTGGCCGCCGAAGACGGCCATTACTACAGTGCTGACGCGGTTTACGGTAAAGGCGGGGCGCTGGGCAGGGGCTACGCGGTGTACAACGGCTCCGGCCACACCGTCACGGTCACGGGCCTGCAACCCAACACGTATTACTACATCACCAACGCCGAATACAACGCCGACGGCCCCAGCATTGCCTACAACATACTGGGCACCAGCGTATCCACCTCCACTCAGAACGCACCGCCGAGCCCCCTTCCCGTCGAGCTAACGGCGTTCACCGGCACAGTGGATGCCCTCGGGGCGGCCGTCCTGCATTGGGCCACGGCCGCCGAGCGCAGCACCGCCTACTTTGCGCTCGAACGCTCCGCCGATGGTGCCGCCTTCGCGGAGGCCGGCCAGGTGGCAGCGGCGGGCGCCAGCACCCAAGCGCTGGCCTACCAATGGCCCGATCCTCAGCGGCTGGCCCAGCCTACCTACTACCGCCTGCGGCAGGTCGACCGCGACGGCGTGGTGCACTACAGCGCCGTGGTAACATTGGTGCCCCCGGCGCGCCTGGCCCGGCGGGTGGAAGTGTACCCGAACCCCAGCGCCGGCCGCGCCGTGCAGGTTTTGCTGCAAGGCTACGAAGGCGAAACCCTTACGCTGCACCTCACCGATGCCTTGGGCCGCCCAGTGCTGGTGCAGGCCCTCGCCCCGGCCGGGGCCCAGTACCTTGAGCCGCTGGCGCTGCCCGCCGGCCTGGCCCCGGGCATCTACGTCCTCACGCTGGCCGGGGGCGGCAGCGCCGTGCAAAAGCGCCTTGTTGTGTCCAATTAATTGCTGCGTCGAAACCAATATTACTATCCAATTAAATTATAAGATTTAATTGCTATCGCAGCCTTCACGGCTGCCATCCCCGTTCTATTATCTTCTTCCACATATGCAATATTTTATTCTTTTTATTTTATTTTATATTTATCCGCCGTCCCCTTAGCTGTCCGGGTCGGGTATTTTATATCGTTAGCCAAAAGGCCCCTCCACCTAGGAGGGGCCTTTTTTGCGTGCGTGGCCGCCAGGAAAATAAAAACAAACAAGTTTTTTTGATACACATTACCAACGCGTTAAAAGAATTTCAGCTTGCTTGGGCACCCTTTTACGCTGCCGGGAGCTGCGCACAGCGCGTGGCGATAAGCCCGCGTGTACGCCTACACAAACAACAGGTAACCAATAAATTTTTGCATTAAATACTCAAGGTTGCCGGATCTTCGTATATTTGATTGTTGCTTTCCTCATGTTATTTATTTACACCATGCAAAAACTTCTAAACACCCGTCGGTTAACTCCCTTCCTGCTGTTGCAGCGAGCACTTTTACTTGGTCGGCCCGGGCTGCTGGCCGGGTTGCTATTTGTCTTGTTTGCCGGGCTGAGCGCCCCGGCCAAAGCCGCCAGCGGCTTTACCGAAGACTACGCCGTCATCAACGGCGTGTCTCGCTACACCAACAGCAACGCGGGCAGTACGGCCGCTCCGTACCAGGGAAGTAACCTAGGCAGCTTCGACCGGGGCACGGGCCAGCTGAGTCTCGGCGCGCTAGCGAAAACCACCAGCGACGGCGGCGACGACGTGCAGACGGTAGAGCTCCTGTACCGGGTATACCTTCAGGGCGCTGCGCCGGGGTCGTTTGCCCCGCTGGTGCTGGGGGCCCAGACCACGACCAGCGACGGCACCACGACCACGAAAGGTTGGGTGAACACATCTACCCTGCCCAACTTGCTGAACGCGACGAGCGGCCCCGGCGCCTACGTGCTGGAACTATATTTCCAGGGCTACGGCGTGAACAGCGGCGCGGGCACCAACTTTAACATCTTTGATAACGCGGGCGGTACCGACTACAAGGCCAACTTTACGGTGACCGGCAGCGTGCCGGCCCAGTGGACGGGGGCCGTGGATAACAGCTGGTTTACCGCCGGCAACTGGTCGACCGGCGTCGTGCCCAACCGCACCACGGACGTGACCGTTCCCTACATCGCAGGCCAGCCATCCTACCCCACCATCACCGGCTCGCAGCCACTGAAGGCGGTGGTCCGCACCCTGCGCATCGAAGGGCAACCCAACAACACGATGGGCGGCCGCGTGTTCCTGCAAGGGTCTGAGCTAAAAATCATCGGCGACTTCCAGGACAAAAACGGGGGCTTCGTGCAGACGGGGGGCAACTTCATCCTGGGCGGTACCAATCAAACCTTTGACGGCGCCTCTTTCACCAATTTCAAGATCGAAGGCGGAGGCACGAAAACGCTAACCAACCGCATGGACGTTTCCAACAGGCTCGTGCTGGGCAGCGGCACGATCGTCACCCGAACGGACAATACAAGCATCTACAGCATCGATCTGGGCGGCGCAGCGACGATGTTGGCCGTGGTGAACCAGGCCACCGGCCAAACAGGGCCCGGCGACACAGAGACGGGTTACGTGCTGGGGGTGATCCGCACCACCCGCACCGTGGGCACGGCCACGCCGAGTAGATTCGGCAACCTCGGAGTGGAGCTGTCCGCCACCGGCATTTCGCCCGGTCCTACCCGCGTCACCCGGGTCACGAACGTGATTTACCACGGGATCGGGACCAGCGTGAGCATTGCGCGCAGCTTCACTTTTGCGCCCGCCCGATCCAACCTCACCAATTTTTCCATCGTCTTCCATTATTTGAAACGGGAAACGGTCTTTAAGCCGTACAAACTGACCATGTTCCGCTCCGCAAGCGGCGGCAACCCGTTCGAGTCGCTGGGCAAAACGAGCTACGACTCCACGGCTAAAACGGTCACCCGCACCGGCATTTCAGGCAACCTGGCAGCGCTGTTTACGCTCGGCGACATCACCAACCCGCTACCGGTGCGCGTGACGAGCTTCACGGCCGTAGCGCAGGGCCCCAATGCGTTGATTTCCTGGGCCACGGCCCAGGAAGTGAACAACCGCGGCTTCGAGGTACAGGCCTCCGCCGACGGCACCACCTTCAGCACCCTGGGTTTCGTGGCCGCCCACTCGCCTAACAGCTCCGAGGCGCAAAACTACGGCTTCCGCGAGGTCGGCGCCGGCCGCACGCCCGGCACCCGCTATTACCGCCTCCGCCAGCTCGACCTTGACGGGGCCGAGAGTTTCTTCGGGCCCCTGGGACTCGCCTTCGGGGCCACCGACGCGGCGCCCACCGCCCGGGCCTACCCCAACCCGTTCGGGGCCGCCCTGAACCTGGCCCTGCAAAGCCCGGTGGCCGGCACTGCGACCGTCGAGGTACGCGACGGCTTGGGCCGCAGCGTGCGTACTTACCGCCCCGTGCTGGCCGCCGGGGCCTCCGAGGTGCCCCTCGATGGCCTGCAGGGCCTCCCCGCCGGGCTTTACCTGGTCCAGATCGTCTACCCCGGCGGCCAAACCCAACGCCTTAAGCTCCTCAAAGAATAGCGCCGGCGTGGATCCGCACCCCGGTCATGAAAACAGCCCCGCACCCCTGCGGGGCTGTTTTTATGACCGGGGGCTGTCGGCCAGCATTTGTACAAATGTGGCCGGCGGCCCCGTTCCCGCGCCGTGGGCCCATTCACCAGGCCGGGGACTGCACGCAGCCCGCGCCAGATGGAATGCGAAACCAGTCCGGCTGCGGCCGGGGCCCATTCGGCAAAAAACGGCCGATTTTCCGCGAAGCGTGCTTATTTTTCGCTTCCCATCCGACACTTTTTGTTGTTCATGCCCTTTCGATTGATGTTTTGCCGCGGCCTGTTGGCCGGGTTGGCGGCGTTGCTGCTGGCCCGGCCTTCGGCGGCCCAGCCCCGCCCCGGGGGCCCCCGGTTTGTCCGCGACAGCCTGGCCGCCTACGTGCAGCGCGGCCTGCGCCTTTGGAACATTCCCGGGCTGGCTGTGGTGGTGGTGAAGGACGGGCAGGTGGTGGCCGCCGAGGGCTTTGGGGTGCGCGCCGTGGGCCAGCCCGAGCCCGTCGACGCCCATACCTTGTTTATGATTGCTTCCAATACGAAGCTGTTCACGGGCACGGCCCTGGCCCAGCTCGAAGAAGAGAAACGCCTGAACCTGAACGACCCGGTGCGCAAGTACCTGCCCGGCTACCGCCTCTACGACTCGGCCAGCACCCGGCTGGTGAGCGTCCGCGACGTGCTAAGCCACCACTTGGGCACCAAGACGTTTCAGGGCGATTTCACGTTTTGGGATTCGGACCTGAGCCGGGCCGAAATCGTGGCGAAGATGCGCACGCTGCGTCCCGCCAACCCGTTCCGCCAAACCTACGGCTACTGCAACGCGGGCTTTTTGACGGCCGGCGAAATTATTCCGGCGGCCACGGGCGGCAAGAAATGGGAAGAATGGGTGCAGCAGCGCCTGCTCACGCCCCTGGGCATGGCCCACACCTACCCGCTCACGGCCGGCTACGCCCAGCGCCCCAACATTGCCAGGCCCTACTCCGACGCGTTCGGCCCGCTGGTGCCCCTGCCTTTCGACCGCATCGACAACCTGGCCCCGGCCGCCGGCCTCGTGTCGTGCGCCGCCGACCTGGCGCATTGGCTGCGGTTTCAGCTCGACAGCGGCCGCTACGGCGGGCAGCAGGTGCTGCCCTGGGCCACGCTGCGCCGCACCCGCGAGCCCAACACGGTGGTATCGGCGACGAAATCGGCCATCTTGCCCAGCCACTTCTCCACCTACGGCTTGGGTGTGTTTGCCGGCGACTACAACGGGCGGCAGGTGTACTGGCACACCGGCGGGGCCAACGGCTTCGTGACCAACGTGTGCTTCGTGCCCGAAGAGGGCCTGGGCCTGGCCGTGCTCACCAACCAGGACAACCAGAGCTTTTTTGAGGCCCTGCGCTACCAGCTGCTCGACGCCTACCTCGGCATGCCCTACGTGGACCGCAGCCGGCAGCTGTACGCCCTCGCCCAGCCCGGCCGCGACGAGCGGCGCCGCACGCTGGCCGACCTGGCCGCCCGTGTGCAGCGCAAAGACCGCCCCGCCCGTGACCTCAGCGCCTACGCCGGCACCTACCGCAACCCGGTGTACGGCACCGTCACGGTCGAGGCCCGGGGGCGGCAGCTGCTGGTGCGCTTTGCGCACCACCCCGGCCTGGTGGCCACGCTCGACTACATGGACGCCGAGCAGTTCCGCACCACGTACTCCAACCCCGCTTACGGGGTGTTTCCGGCCCAGTTCGGGGCCGCCGGCGCGGAGATTAAAACGCTGGAGCTGCGGGTGAACCCTTTTCTGGAGCAGGACGCCTACCTGTTCAGCCGGCCGTAGGCCGGGGGGCCCTGCCCGGCCCTACCGCGCCGGGGCGGCCAGCGGCTGGGGCCGGGCCAGCGCCTCGCCCACCAGGGCCCGCATCCGCACCAGCGACTGGTGGGCGAAGCGCCGCTGCAACGTCCGCCCGAACAGCTTAAAGCCCGCCCAATAAAACGGGTTGCGGATTTGCCCCGCCTGCGACACGGCGTGGATGCGGAAGTGCACGGCCCCCGTTGCCAGGTTTTTGTGCACGGTGAAGTCGATTTGCCCGCGCTCGAAGTGGCCTTCGAGCGTGCGGTAGCCGTAGCCCCACACCCGCTCGGGGCCGTCGGGGCCGGGGCGGGCGGCTTCGTCCACCACTTCGCTCACGCGCACCCCGAACCAGAAATTAAACACCAAAAAGTGCGCCCGCAGCACCATCACGCGCTGTTCCAGGGGGCCGTCGGGGGCGAAAAAACCGGTAATCAGGTCGGGCGGCGGGAAGGCGTAGCGCCGCAGCACGTCCTGGGCGGCGGCGAAGGCCCCGGCCGGGGCCGGCGGGCCGGGGGCCTCGGCGGGCAGGCCGGTGGCGTAGTCGTCGAGGCGCCAGCCGGTGGCCGACGTGTACTCGTGCTGGCGCTCGTAGTCGTAGTTGACCTTGGCGTGGGCGTAGGCGTCGAGGCGGGCGCGCTGCTGCTCCCAGGCGGGCGGCGCGGCGGGGGCGGGCTTAGCCATGCGAATGCTGCTGTTGGGTGGTGCCGTCTTCGGCGTGGCGGTTGGTTTCGACGGCCACCGGGCCCAGGGCCTGGCCGCCGCTGGCCTGCGCCACGCGCTGGCAAAACTCCACCCACGTGGCTTCCTGCATCAGCTTGCCGCCCCCGAGGGTGTCGTAGGCGAAGGCCACCAGCCCGTCGCGCGAGCGGGCCACCGAATGAATTTCGAACCGCAGCGCGTCGGCCCGCCCGTCCAGGGCGTGCGCCTCGAAGCGGATGCGGCCGGCCTCGGGGTGGCCTTCGAGCGTGACGAGCTCGAAGAACGTGGCCCCCGCCTCGGTCACGCGCACGCTGCCGTTCCAGGGCCCCAGGATTTTGATGTGGAACTCGTCGCCCACGCGCAGGGGCCCTGCTTCGCCCCGCGTGCGCTCGAAATCGGCGAGCAGGGCGGGCGAAAACTGCGGCAAATCGGCCTGCACCGCCGCCATGAGCTGCGGCGGCGTGAGGCGCGGGCGCACCACGTCGATGTAGTAGCGCCGCTCCAGCCGGGGGCCGGTGCCCGCGGCGGCGGGTTGCTCGGAATGGGGTTCGTGGGCCACGATTTTGGGGCTGAGTGGAAATTTTTGGGCGCGGCGCGGCAAAGCGCGGCCCCCGGCCCCGTATACGCCCTTCGCCCCGCTTTGGGTAAGCGGGGCCCCCGGCGTTTTTTCTTTCTTCATTTCCCCCCGCTTCTCCCCCGCCCCGCCCCCATGGCTTACTTCCGCCCCCCCGGCCCGCCCCCCGACCCCGCCCTCGTGCGCTCGCTCACCGCGCAGCAGCAGGCCATGCGCCAGCAGGTGCGCGCCGAGCCCCTGGCCCGCGAGCCGCGCCTGGTGGCCGGGTGCGACTCGTCGTTTCCCACGCCCGACACCATCCTTTCCGTGTTCGTGGTGCTCGAATTCCCGTCGCTCGCCCTCGTCGAAAAGGTGTACAGCCACGGCCCCGTGGCCATGCCCTACGTGCCCGGCTTCCTCTCCTTCCGCGAAGCGCCCAACGTGGTGCAGGCCTTCGCCCGGCTCACGCATCGGCCCGATGTGGTCATGGTCGACGGCCACGGCATCGCGCACCCGCGCCGCATGGGCATCGCCGCGCACCTGGGCGTGCTGCTCGACGTGCCCACCTTCGGCGTGGCCAAGCAGAAGCTCACCGGCACGTTTGCCGAGCCGGGCCCCGAGCGGGGCAGCATCACGCCCCTCACCGACCCCAAAACCGGCGAGCTCATCGGCGAGGTCGTCCGCAGCAAAGACCGGGTGCTGCCGCTCTTCGTCAGCCCCGGCCACCGCTGCGACCAGGCCACCGCCACCCGCCTCACCCTGGCCTGCCTGCGCGGCTACAAGCTCCCCGAGCCCACCCGCCTGGCCGATTATTGGGCCGAGGCCTTCAAAAAGGAAGTGCGGTAAGGCCGGTAGCGCGGCCGGCCAAGCGCCCACCCGTCGTTCCGAGCGCAGCACCCGTCAATCTAGGCGCAGCACCCGTCAATCCAGGCGCAGCGCCTGTTATTCCGAGCGCAGTACCTGTCATTCCGAGCGCAGCACCTGTCATTCCGAGCGCAGCGAGGAATCTGGGTCTGCTTCCGGGCACCCAGATTCCTCGCTGCGCTCGGAATGACAAAATGTTCGCCTCCGACCCGAACCAGCTCGCATACAACCCAAACTAGTTCGGGTTGTATGCGAACTGGTTCGGGTCGGAGGCGAACTGGTTCAGTTCAGATGCTAACTGGTTCGTATTATATGCGAACTAGTTCAGTTCAGATGCCAACTGGTTCAGTTCAGATGCCAACTAGTTCGCATAAAAAGCAAACTGGTTTAGATCAAAGCTGAACTAGTTCGGATCGGAACCGAACTAGTTCGCCTTTGATCCGAACTAACTGCCTGAAAAGGCCGGCCGCCGGGCTACGGCAGGGCCCCGGCCAACTCGGCCAGGGAGCGGGCGCTGCCGGGCGGGCGGCCCCAGAGCCCGGCCACGGCGTCGAACACCGCCTGGCGGCCGCCGGGCAGGCCGAGTACGCCGGCTTCCGGCGGCCGCTGGTGCGATTTCGAGAGCTTTTGGCCGGC
>JANXOE010000102.1 GCA_025353745.1 Hymenobacter sp. | reverse complement strand
CGCCCGTCCGTTTACAGCAAGTCGCCTACTTCGCGCACGCCCACCGGCCGGTGCGTGGTAAAGCCCTCCCCAAACTCCACCCCCACCAGGTGCCCGAACTCACGGGCCCGGGCTTCCATGAAACGGGCAAACTCCTGGTTCGACAGGTAGGTGGCCGGGGCCGTCGGGTCGGCGTCGGGGTTGAAGAACTGGCTGCCGTAGGCTTGGATGGCGGCCCACTTGCCGGCCCAGTGGGGCGTAATGTCCACCACGAACGCGGACGGCAGCTGCCGGTCCTGGATGTAGTGGTACACGTTGCGGGGCCGCCAGGGGGCCTGGGGCTGGCCGTTTTCGTCCACGGTCTCAATCATGCGCAGGCCGCTCAGGAAGCAGGCATCGGTGGACAGCTGGGCCGCCCGGCCGTGGTCGGGGTGGCGGTCTTCGACGGCATTGCAGAGGACCACGTCGGGCCGGTGGCGGCGCAGGGCGGCAATCAGCAGCAGCTGGTGTTCGCGGTCGTTGCGAAAAAAGCCGTCGGCCATGCCCAGGTTTTCGCGCACGCCCAAGCCCAGCATCTGGCTGGCGGCAGCCGCTTCCGCCGCGCGCGTTTCGACGCTGCCGCGGGTGCCCAGCTCGCCGCGGGTGAAATCGACGACGCCGATGGCTTTGCCGACGGCGCGGGCGGCGAGCAGCGTGCCGGCGCACGACATTTCTACGTCGTCGGGGTGGGCCCCCAGGGCCAGGATGTCCAATTTGAGGGGGCTCGGGGCTCGGGGCTCGGTGACTGGCATTTTACAAGAATTGTTAAACTTCAATTTTTTTCGTCAAGTACCGGGGCCCCTCACTTGATCCGCAGCTTTTTGCCGGGCTGCAATTTTTTCACGCCGGGGTTCAGGCGCTTGAGGGCGCTGAGGCCCACGCCGTAGCGCTCGGCCACCTCCGAGAGCGTGTCGCCCGGGCGCACGCGGTGGGTCACCACCACGCGGGCGGCCCGGGGTTCGCCGCGACGGCCCCCGCTGCGGCTGCGCCCGCCGCCGGTGAGGCTGCCACCGCCGCGCCGCAGGGCCTGGCTGTAGTAGTTGAACAGCGCCGACGTGATGGTGAAGTTGTCCTTCCGAAGCTTATGGTCGGGAAAATCGTAAAGCTGAATCGGGTTGATGGGGTTGCCCTGGTAGCGCACCTCGAAGTGCAGGTGCGAGCCCGAGCTGTGCCCCGTGCTGCCGCCGTAGGCAATGAGCTGCCCTGCCTTCACGAAGGTACCCACCGGCACCAGGGCCCTGCTCAGGTGACCGTAGAGGGTTTCGAGGCCGTTGTAGTGGCGCACGAGCAGGTAGTTGCCGTAGCCCGAGCCGTCCCATTTGCTGATGCGCACCACGCCGTCGAACACGGCCCGCACCGAGTCGCCGGTTTCCAGGTCCAGGTCGACGCCGAAGTGCCAGCGGTAGCCCCGAAAGCCGAACCCCGACGTGATGGGCGTCTGCCCCATCGGCATTTTGCTGAACCGTTCGCGGCTGGCATCGGTCAGCTTCAGGTTCACCGAGTCGCGGAAGCGGCGGCCGTCCACGCGGTAGGGGTTGATGTTGTGCGTGTCCCAGACGGAATAGTAGCCCGCCACCTTCACCCACGACGAATCGATGAGCACTTCCTCCGACATTTCCACGATTTGCTGCCCGCCTTCGTTGAGCGTGGTCGTGTCTTCGCTCACGATGCTCAGCTTTTTGGCCGGGTTGAAGTGCAGCGACTTGGCCGCGTCGGAGTTGTCGTCGTGGATTTCCTCGGTTTCGATGACCGTGGTGGTGTCGGGCCGCACGTAGCGCATGCGCGGGGTGCGGATCCGGAAGAAATCCGACCGACGGCCCGGGCGCTCGGTTTTGGGGTGCGCGGGCTTGCGCGCTTGCCCCAGCGCCGGGGCCACACCCAGCCCGGCCAGCAGCACGAGCAGCCCCGCGGAGCGCATCAAGTTCAAACAGTAATTCAGCAAAAGCAGGAAAGCGAGGTTAGTGCAAGCCTTGGGCGGCCAGGTAGCGTTCGGCGTCGAGGGCGGCCATGCAGCCGGTGCCGGCCGCCGTCACGGCTTGCCGGTAGGTGAAGTCCTGCACGTCGCCGCAGGCAAACACGCCGTCAACGTTGGTTTTGCTCGTCCCGGGCAGGGTTTTGAGGTAGCCTTGCTCGTCGTGGTGCAAATACGGCTGGAAAATCTTGGAGTTGGGCTCGTGCCCGATGGCCACGAAAAAACCCGTGAGCGCAATTTCGCGGGTTTCGTGGGTCCGCAGGTTTTTCACGCGCACGCCCTCCACGGCGTGCTCGCCCAGAATCTCGTCGGTCGCGGTGTCGAACAGCACCTCGATCTTGGGGTTGTCGAGCACGCGCTGCTGCATGATCTTCGAGGCTTTCATCTCGCTTTTGCGCACGATCATCGTCACCTTGCTCGCCAGGTTGGCCAGGTACGTGGCTTCCTCGGCGGCCGTGTCGCCGGCCCCCACGATGGCCACTTCCTGGCCCCGGTAGAAGAAACCGTCGCACACGGCGCAGGCCGACACGCCCATCCCGTTCAGCTTGGCTTCCGAGGGCAGGCCCAACCACTTGGCCGAGGCCCCCGTGGCGATGATCACCGCGTCGGCCGTTAGCTCAATCGTTTCGTCGATGGTCACTTTGTGCGGGTGGCCCGAAAAATCCACCTTCGTGGCGATGCCGTAGCGAATATCGGTACCAAAGCGGGCGGCCTGCTTCTTCAAGTCTTCCATCATCTGCGGGCCGTTTACGCCGTCGGCGTAGCCGGGAAAATTTTCCACGTCGTTCGTGATGGTGAGCTGGCCGCCGGGCTGCAAGCCCATGTACATGACGGGGGCCATGTTGGCGCGGGCCGCGTAAATTGCCGCCGTGTAACCGGCCGGTCCGGACCCGATGATCAGGCACTTGTGGTGTTCAGACATGTTAAACAGGGCCCCTGGGGCCGTAGCGCGCGGCCTTGGGCCCCGCAACCGTTAATAAAAAAATGATGCGCGGCCCACGGGCCCGCCGCTATCAAAAAACCCCAACCAAGGGGCCGGGGTTTTTCAACAACGCAAAATTAGGCAGAATTAGCCCAAATACGGCTTCAACGCTTTCGAGCGCGACGTGTGGCGCAGGCGGCGAATGGCTTTCTCCTTGATCTGGCGCACCCGCTCGCGCGTCAAATTGAATTTTTCGCCGATTTCTTCCAGTGTCAGGGCCGCCTCGCCGTTCAGCCCGAAGTAAAGCGTAATCACGTCGGCTTCGCGCTTGGTGAGCGTGCTCAGGGCCCGCTGCACCTCCTTGCGGAGCGAGTCGTTCATCAGGGCCATGTCGGGCGATTCTTCGTCCTCGTTTTCGAGCACGTCGAGCAGGCGGTTTTCTTCGCCCTGCACAAACGGCGCGTCCACCGACACGTGGCGGCCCGAAATTTTCAGCGTGTCCACCACTTCCGAGGTGGTCAGCTCCAGCACTTCGGCAATTTCTTCGGGCGAAGGCTCGCGCTCAAATTTCTGCTCCAGCTCGGAAAACGATTTGCTGATTTTGTTCAGCGAGCCCACCCGGTTCAGGGGCAGGCGCACGATGCGGCTCTGCTCGGCCAGGGCCTGGAGGATGGACTGGCGGATCCACCACACGGCGTAGGAAATGAACTTAAAGCCGCGGGTTTCGTCGAAACGCTTGGCCGCTTTGATCAAGCCCAGGTTGCCCTCGTTGATGAGGTCACCGAGGCTAAGCCCTTGGTTCTGATACTGTTTTGCCACCGACACCACAAAGCGCAGGTTGGCCTTGGTGAGCTTTTCCAGCGCCTGCTGGTCGCCGTCGCGGATGCGCTGGGCCAGGGTCACCTCCTCGTCGGGGGTGAGCAGGTCCACCCGGCCAATCTCCTGGAGGTATTTATCCAGCGACTGGCTTTCGCGGTTGGTGATCTGCTTGCTGATTTTTAGCTGTCTCATGGAAAAAGGTAGGGACGATAACGGGGATTAGTATTTGACAAAAAATAGCACTTAACGGGGGGCCGAGAGTCAAGGGAAACCAACAGGCTTCCCTTGACGAAAGTTCGGGCCCCCGCGTTACGCCTGGCCGTTGCCGGCGGCGGCGCCTTCGGGCTTCGGCAGCAGCACTTTCCGCGAGAGGCGGTACTTGCCGGTTTTCTTGTCGATGTCCACCAGTTTCACGTCGATGTCCTGGCCCACTTCCAACAGGCCTTCCAAGCTCTGGATGCGCTCGTGCGTTACTTCCGAGATGTGCAGCAGCCCGTCCTTGCCGGGCATGATTTCCACGAAGGCCCCGTAGGGCTGGATGCTGCGCACCTTGCCTTTGTAGGTTTCGCCGATTTCCGGCTGCGCCGCGATGGCCCGGATGCGGTCGATGGCCCCCTGCATGTCCTCCTGGTTGGCCGCGTAGATGCTCACGTGGCCCTTCTCGTCCTTCTCCTCGATGATGACCGTGGCGTTGGTGTCCTTCTGGATTTGCTGGATGACCTTGCCGCCCGGCCCGATGATGGCCCCGATGAACTCTTTGTCGATCAGCAGCTTGTGCGAGCGCGGCGTGTGCGGCTTCAGCTCCGGCGCGGGGGCGCTGATGGTTTTGGCCATCTCGCGCAGAATGTGCAGCCGGCCTTCGCGGGCCTGGTGCAGGGCGGCGGTCAGGATCTCGTTGCTCAGGCCCTGGATTTTGATGTCCATCTGGCAAGCACAAATGCCTTTCTCCGTGCCGGTTACCTTAAAATCCATGTCACCGAGGTGGTCCTCGTCGCCCAGAATGTCGCTCAGCACGGCGTATTCACCGGTTTCCTTGTCCTGCACGAGGCCCATGGCGATGCCGGCCACGGGCGCCGAGATCTTCACCCCGGCGTCCATCAGCGCCAGCGAGCCGGCGCACACGGTGGCCATCGAGCTGGAGCCGTTCGACTCCAAAATGTCCGACACGATGCGGATGGTGTAGGGGTTTTCGTCGTCGGGCGGCAGCACTTGCTTCAGGCTGCGCAGGGCCAGGTTGCCGTGGCCGATTTCGCGGCGGCCGGCGCCGCGGTTGGGCTTCACCTCGCCGGTCGAGAAACCGGGGAAGTTGTAGTGCAGCAGGAATTTCGAGTAGCCCTTGGCCAGCGGCTGGTCAATGATTTGCTCGTCGAGCTTGGTGCCGAGCGTGGCCGTGGTCAGGCTCTGGGTTTCGCCCCGGGTGAAGATGGCCGAGCCGTGGGCCCCGGGCAGGTAGTTGATTTCCGACCAGATGGGGCGGATTTCGGTGAGTTGGCGGCCGTCGAGGCGCACCCGCTCCTTCACCATCATGTCGCGGATGGCCTTCTTCTCGGCCGCCGAATAGTAGCGGCTGAACTGCTTCATGTCCAGCTCGGGCTGTTCGGCCACCAGCTGCTCCAGGAACGCTTTTTTCACTTGCGAGAAGCCTTCCTTGCGGCCGCCCTTGCTCGTGTTGCCGCTGCGGGCCACGTCGTAGGCCCCCTGGTACACGCCCGCGTGGATGCGCTTTTTCAGCTCCTCGTTCTCGTCGTACTTGGGGTAGTCCCGGGTGGGTGCATCGGCGGTGCGGCCCACGGCGGCGGCCAGCTCTTTTTGCGCCTGGCACTGGGCCTTGATGGCTTCGTGGCCGAAGGCGATGGCGGCCACCATTTCCTCTTCGCTCACTTCCTTCATGGCCCCTTCCACCATGGCCACGGAGTCGGCGGTGGCGCCCACCATCAGGTCCATGTCGGCGCGGGCCAGATCGGAGGTTTTGGGGTTGATCTGAAACTGGCCGTCGATGCGGGCCACGCGCACCTCCGAAATCGGGCCGGCAAACGGAATGTCCGAAATCGACAAGGCCGCCGAAGCCGCCAGGGCCGCCAGGGCGTCGGGCTGCACTTCCTTATCGGCCGAGATGAGGGTGATCATCACCTGCACCTCGTAGTGGTAGTCTTTGGGGAACATCGGCCGCAGGATGCGGTCGACGAGGCGGCAAATCAGGATTTCGTAGTCCGACAGGCGGCCTTCGCGGCGCTGGAACGAGCCGGGGATTTTGCCGGCCGAGCCGAATTTCTCTTGGTAGTCCACCGACAGCGGCAGGAAATCGACGCCGTCGCGCTGGCTCGGGGCCGAGACGACGGTGGCCAGCAGCATGGTGTCGCCGAGGCGCACCACCACGGCGCCGTCGGCGAATTTGGCCAGCTTGCCGGTTTCGATGGTGACGAGGCGGCCGTCGGGCAGCGCTACGGATTGGGTAAAGACGTGGGGTTGGGACATCAGCGGGATTTGCTTGGAAAAGCGACAGCGGGCGAGCAGCCAAAAACGAGCGCCGCCGGGGCCCCCGTTACTCAGGTAAAATCAGCAACAGCGCGCCGGAGGGAAACAGTGCCACGGGCCAGCCCCGGCGCAGAACGGGCCCGAACAAAAAAAGAGTAGGGAACCTTCGTTGGAAGGCCCCCTACTCTCAGACTCCGGACTTACTTACGGATGCCCAGCTCTTTGATAATGGCGCGGTAGCGGTTGATTTCGCGGTGCTGGAGGTAGTCCAGCATGCGGCGGCGCTTGCCCACCAGCTTCAGCAGGCCGAGGCGGGTGCTGTGGTCCTTTTTGTTCACCTTCAGGTGCTCGGTCAGGTGGTTGATGCGGTGGGTGAAAAGGCCAATCTGGGCCTCGGCCGAGCCGGTATCGGTTTTGACGTGTTGCAGGCTGTTCTTTTCGAAAATGTCCTGCTTTGCTTCGGTGGTGAGTTTCATCGGTTGATAGGGCCGGGCCCCGTCTTGGATCTAAAGGTGAAAAAATAAAAGCGCTTGCCCCACACTTAGGGGTGCCACAAAGGTACGCGCTTTTTATAAGAAATATACAACCCGGCGGAAAGGTTTCTGGGGCACGAATCGCCCCGCCTCACTCCTCCCCCGCCGGCTCCGTCAGGCGGCGCAGGCCGGGCAGGCCCAGGCGCCGGGGCAGGCGCCGCCAGAAATCTACTTCCAGCAAACCGGAGTCGTTGTAAGCCTGAAAGAGCAGGAACAGCCCAATCGGCAGCAGCACCAGGTTGGCCAGCCACACGCCCACGCCCACCGGCAGCACAAACTCCTTGGCGTACTTGGTGCCCATGATGGTGAGCACGTAAAAAACGATAAAGAACAGGATGGACACCAGGATGGGCACCCCCAGCCCGCCCTTCTTGATGATGGAACCCAGCGGGGCCCCGATCAGGAACATGAGCAGCACGGCCACCGACTGGGCGTACTTGTTGTAAATCTCGACGCGGTACTGCGCCGAGTCGCGCGCCAGCCCGTCGAGCCGCTCGGCGGTGGACTTGAAGGACGAGCGCAAGTTGCGGGCGCGGTTGGCGGCCTGCTCGGCAACGGGGGCCGTGAGCTTGGCCAGGCGCCGCGCGGGCACTTGCCAGCGGGCCACGCGCCGGTTGGCCGCCGCCCCCAGCGTGTCGAAGCGCAGGTACGTATAGTACGTGTCGAGCTGGCGGGGCAATTGCCGGCGCTCCTGGCCCAGGCGGCGCTGGATGGAATCGGTGCCCGTGCGCAGCTGCGGGATGGTGAGCATCATCCGGTTCGTCTGGAACAGCTCTTCCTTCGTGCGGTTGAGGTCGAACGAAGACAGCGAAAACGTCACCAGGCTGTGGTCGAAGCCCTGGCGCAGCATCGTGGCCCCGGCGCGGCTCTGGGGGTCGGGCGTCTCCACGTAGTTGTGGCCGTGGAACAGCTCCAGGCCCAGGTACGCGCCGTTGAAACGGGTGAACATGCGGCCCGAGTCGGCCAGCATCACGGTGGCGCTGCCGCTTTTGGTGTGGTCGTAGATGATCACCCCGTGCAGGCGGTCCTTCTCGGGCCCGGTTTTGTGGTCCACTTTGATGGTGTAGCCCGGGATGCCCCCGTAAAACACGCCCTCGCGGATGTCGAGGGCCAGCTTCTGCTGGCGCACGTCCCAGAGCAGGCTGTAGGCCTTGAGGTTGGCGCGGGGCACCACCGCTTTGTTGAACCAGAACGAGCCCAGCATCAGCCCCGCGCTGACGATCATCACCGGCCGCAGGATGCGCGTGAGCGCAATGCCCGACGCCTTGATGGCCGTCAGCTCGTGGTGCTCGCCCATGCTGCCGTAGGTCATCAGCGACGAGAGCAGCACGGCCAGCGGCAGCGAGGTGGGCACAATCAGCACGCTCAGAAAAAAGAGCAGCTTGCCGATGACCGGCAGGCCCAGGTCCTTGCCGATGATGTCGTCGAGGTACTTGAGCAGCGTCTGGGTGAGCAGGATGAACTGCACCACCGCGAAGGTGAGCAGAAACGGCCCGGCGAAGGCCTTCAATATCAGCTTGTCGAGTTTCTTAATCATGCGCTAAGCCAAACAAATGCGCGGCCGCCCCACCAACGGGGCGGACCGCCGAATCGTGCGCCGGGGGCCCTCAGCCGCCCACCTGCTCGCGCAGCTTGGCCACAAGGCCGTCCCAGAGCTCGCGCTGCTCGTCGTCGTGGCCCGCAGAGTAGTCCACCACGTGCAGGAACACTTCGTCGGTCACTTCCGACGAATGCAGCGTAAATTCCAGGTAGCTGGGGTCGTCCACGGGGCCCCGCTCGGGGCCCAAAAACACGTAGCGCGCGGCCCGGTTGTGGCGCTGGGGGCCGATTTCGGCGTAGTGGTTCTCGCGGTCCCAGATGAAGTTGAGGCGCGCGTTCTCCACGTAGCGCACGTCGTCGCAAAACCACTGGGCCAGCCCCCCGGCGGTGGCCAGGTACGGAAACAGGATCTTGGGCGACGCGTTGATGGGGTAATCCACCACGAACTGCGTTTTGGCTTGAGTATCGGACAAAGCCATGGTACTGATTGATTAAGGAAGAACGGCCCCGCCCGGCCCACGGCCGACGGCGCAGAAAAAACATGTTTTGGGGCCTGCATCTTGTGCAGGAGCCATTTTTTGCGTTACCTTTGCACCCACAAAACCCGGCGGGGTAGCTCAGTTGGTTAGAGCACAGGATTCATAACCCTGAGGTCACGAGTTCAACTCTCGTCCCCGCTACTCTTCGAAACCGCGTTGGCCGTGCGCCAAGGCGGTTTTTTTGTGCCCAGGGCCCCGGCCAGCGGCTACGCCCCCCGGCAGGGCCCCAAAACAAGAAAACGCCGAACCTCGCGGCACCGGCGTTTTCTTGGTGATGGTGGGCCGGTCGCGGATTATTTTACTTTCTCCACGATGCCCTGGAAGGCGGCCGGGTGGTTCAGGGCCAGGTCGGCCAACACCTTACGGTTCAGCTCGATGCCGGCTTTTTTCAGGCCGCCCATCAGCTGCGAGTACGACAGGCCGTGCTCGCGGGCCCCGGCGTTGATGCGTTGAATCCAGAGGGCGCGGAACTCGCGCTTTTTTACTTTGCGGTCGCGGTAGGCGTAAAGCAGGCCTTTTTCGACGGCGTTCTTGGCAACGGTCCACACGTTTTTGCGGCGGCCGTAGTAGCCTTTCGCCAAACGCATAATTTTTTTGCGGCGGTGGCGCGAGGCCACGTGGTTGACACTTCTTGGCATAACCTGGGTTGTTTTTGGCAGCCGGCGTCACTGCGCAGCGGCAGTGGCTTGGAATTGCGGCCGGAAGCCTGGTGGATATAAGTGAAGTAATAAAAGAGTGAACGAGCGATTGCCGGCGAACGACGATTGGCGTCATTCATTTGCTCGCTCGTTCGCGCATCAGATGTTCAACATCTGCGACACCCGGTTCATGTCGGCGCTGCTCACGAGGCCGGCGTGGGTGAGGTTGCGCTTGCGCTTGGTGCTCTTCTTGGTCAGAATGTGCGATTTGTAGGCGTGCTTGCGCTTCACCTTGCCCGAGCCGGTGAGCGTGAAACGCTTCTTAGCACCGGATTTCGTCTTTACTTTCGGCATTGTTTTAAAGGTTTGGGGGTGGTTGTTGATTGTTGGAGTTGATTGCTCACCGACCGTGGGCCGGGAAGCCATCCGCAACCAGGAAAAAGCTATTCGGTATCGGCCGCCTGCACCGCTTCGGGGGCCGCCTCTTGCGGGGCGGCTTCTTTGGCTTCGACCGGCGGCTTGGGGGCCTTTTTCTCCGGCTTGTCGCCGGCGGGGGCCGCGGGCTTCGCGGCGGGCTTGGCCACTACCGCGGCCTTGGGCGCGAGGTAGAGGAACATGCGCTTGCCTTCGAGCTTGGGCAGCTGCTCCACTTTGGCGAGGTCCTCCAGGGCCTGGGCAAACTTCAGCAACAGGATTTCGCCCCGCTCTTTGAACACGATGCTGCGGCCCACGAAGTGCACGTAGCTCTTGATTTTCGCGCCTTCGCGCAAAAATTCCTGGGCGTGCTTCACCTTAAAGGCAAAGTCGTGCTCGTCGGTGTTCGGGCCGAAGCGAATTTCCTTCAGGACGACCTTGGTTTGCTTGGCCTTCAGCTCGCGGGTTTTCTTCTTCTGCTCGTACTTGAATTTCGAGTAGTCGATGACGCGGCACACGGGCGGCACGGCGGTGGGCGAAATCTCGACCAGGTCGAGGTTTTGTTCCTGCGCCATCTTGCGGGCCTGGTCCGTGGGGTACACACCCTGGGGCACGTTGTCGCCTACGAGGCGGACTTCGCGGGCCAGGATCTTCTGGTTGATTTTGAACGGCTCCTCCACCTGCTGGCGAGGCACATACCGACGATTCGGGGTTGCTATGGTTTGGTCCTCCTGCGAAAAAAGTGGCGGCGAATAGATTTAAAGGCGGATCAGCCGGGGTACGCCCTGGCAATCAGGGGGCAAATATCGTTATTTTTATTCGGAAAGGCAAACCCGTCCGTTAACTTTCCGCCGCCGCGCCGGCAAACGGCCCAAAAGGCCGGCGGCGCGGCGGCGGAAAGTCCCCGCCACGGGCTGGAGCCGGCCTTACATCGCAGCGGCCAGCTGGCCCTGCACGCTGGCAACGAAGTCGGCAATCGACAGGGCCCCCAGGTCGCCTTCGCCGTGGCGGCGCACGCTGATGGCCCCGTCCTGGGCCTCTTTTTCGCCCACCACCAGCAGGTACGGCGTTTTGGCCATCTCCGCGTCGCGGATCTTACGGCCGATGCGCTCGTCGCGGGCGTCCACGGAGCCGCGCAAGTCGGCGGCTTCCAGCTGCGCCTTCACCTCGTGGGCGTAGTCGATAAACTTGTCCGAAATGGGCAGCACAATGAACTGCTCGGGCGTGAGCCAAAGCGGAAAATTGCCGCCGCAGTGCTCGATGAGCACCGCCACGAAGCGCTCCAGCGAGCCGAACGGGGCCCGGTGAATCATGACCGGCGTGGCCTTGGAATTGTCGGCCGCCGTGTATTCCAACCCGAACCGGATGGGCAGGTTGTAGTCGACCTGCACCGTGCCGAGCTGCCAGCGGCGGCCCAGCGCGTCGCGCACCATAAAGTCGAGCTTGGGGCCGTAGAACGCGGCTTCGCCCAGCTCCGTGGTGGTGGTGAGGCCTTTTTCGGCGGCCGCTTCCTGGATGGCCGTTTCGGCCCGGGCCCAGTTTTCGTCGGTGCCGATGTACTTGGCCTTGTTTTCGGGGTCGCGGAGCGAGATCTGGGCGGTGAAATCCTGGAAATCCAGCGCCTTCAACACGTACAACACGATGTCGATCACCTTCTTGAACTCGTCCTTCACTTGGTCGGGGCGGCAGAAGATGTGGGCGTCGTCCTGGGTGAAGCCGCGCACGCGCGTCAGGCCGTGCAGCTCGCCGCTCTGCTCGTAGCGGTACACGGTGCCGAACTCGGC
>JANXOE010000244.1 GCA_025353745.1 Hymenobacter sp. | reverse complement strand
GGCCCCGATGGCGCGCACCTTGCCGACCTGGATCAGCTCGGCGTAGGCTTCGAGCGGCTCGGTCACGGGCAGCGTTTCGTCGTCGTGGTGCGACTGGTAGAGGTCGAGGTAGTCGGTTTGGAGGCGGCGCAGCGAGTTTTCCACGGCTTGCCGGATGTAGCCCTTGGAAAGCCCCGTAATGGCCCGCTCGGTGGCCGCTTGCGCGTCGTTGGCCGGCACGCCCAGCTCCATGCCCACCTTGCTGAAGACCAACACGTCGTCGCGGCGCCCGCGCTGCTTCAGCCACTTGCCGATCACGGTTTCCGACTGCCCGCCGCCCGCGTGCCCCGGGGCCCAGGCCGAGTACACGTCGGCCGTGTCGATGGCGTTGCCGCCCCCGGCCACAAAGGCGTCGAGCACGGCGAAGGAAGCTTTGTCGTCGGCCGTCCAGCCGAAAACGTTGCCGCCCAGCACGAGCGGGGCAATGCGCAGGCCGGAGCGGCCAAGGTCACGAAGTTGCATTTTGTGGACTGATAAGCGGTTTTAGGCAACCAAAAAACCATTTTGAACCGCCGTACGGAGCTTGCCAAAGCGTCTCTTCCACTGATCGGCTTAATCAATTGAATGACTGCCGCGCCAGAAATGCTCCGGCAAGCTCCGCACGACGGTTTTTATTAACTCGAACAGCTTTTGGAAAAGGAAAAAAGAAACCGAAGCCATCCAACAGTAAATTTTCAAACACCTTGAGCGACAAAAGAACAGAAAAATGGCCTCGCGGTAACGGCCGCCGCCGGAAATAGGTTGGGCACAGGGCCCCCGATGGCGCCGCCGGCGCCCCAACCGGCGGGTTGGGTAGCCGGCGGCCGCGCCCGGCTGCAACGCGCCGGGCGACGGACGGTCTTTGGGCGCGTTTGCCGGCGCGGCTGCGCCTTTGTTTCCCGTAGCTAGCTTTGATAATTCCTTTTTTGACGCCAAATTTTTCATGAAGCAACTTTTCTTTTGCCCGCTGCTGGCCGGCGCGGCCTTGCTGCTAAGCAACGCGGCGCGGGCCCAGCCGGCGGCCCCGACAACGGCCCCCAGCCCGCCTTACAACGCCCGCGCGCTGTTCGCCCCCAACTTCCTCGACCAAGCCGGGCCGGCCACGCGCACGGCCGGCGGCCAGCCCGGGGCCGCGTACTGGCAAAATGCGGCCGATTACCAAATCGCCGCTTCGCTCGACGAGAAAGCGGCCCGCGTGACGGCCACCGCCGCCATCACCTACACCAACAACAGCCCCGACGCGCTGCCTTTTGTGTGGCTTCAGCTCGACCAAAACCTGTTCCGGGCCGACTCGCGCGGGGCCGCGGCCACGGCCGTGGCGGGCGGGCGCTTTGGCAACGCGGCGCGGGGCTTCCGGGGCGGCGATTCGCTGCAAACCGTTAGCATCGAGCTGCACGGCAAGAAAACGAAGGCCCAGTACCGCGTAAGCGACACGCGGATGCAGATCATTCTGCCCGAGCCCCTGCGGCCCCACGGCGACAAGCTGACCATCCGCATCGCCTACGCCTTCAACATTCCCGAGTACGGGGCCGACCGCCTGGGCCGCCTCCAAACCAAGAACGGCGAAATCTTCGAGGTGGGGCAGTGGTACCCGCGCATGGCCGTGTACGACGACGTGGAGGGCTGGAACACGCTGCCCTACATGGCCGCCGAGTTCTACCTCGACTACGGCAACTTCGACTACACCGTCAACGTGCCGGCCAACTACCTGGTGGGCGGCTCGGGCGAGCTTGTGAACCCCGCCGAAGTGCTCACCGCCGCCCAGCAGCGCCGCCTGGCCCTGGCCGCCGGCAGCGACAAAACGGTGGTGGTGCGCGGCGCCGACGAAGTGGCCCAGGCCGGCTCGCGCCCGGCGGGCAAAAACGGCCGCCTCACTTGGCACTTTCGCTGCCGCCAGACCCGCGACGTGGCTTGGGCCGCCTCGGCGGCCTTTGTGTGGGACGCCGCCCGGATGAACCTGCCCAGCGGCCGCAAATCGCTGGCCATGTCG
Source organism: Hymenobacter sp. (assembly GCA_025353745.1). Lineage (GTDB taxonomy): Bacteria > Bacteroidota > Bacteroidia > Cytophagales > Hymenobacteraceae > Hymenobacter. Next base: position 5,668 of record JANXOE010000244.1, on the reverse strand, counting down.
CTCTATCCTACCGAGTCGGCGCAGGACACGGCCTGGAACCGCTCGACGGAATACGTCAAGAAAAGCATCGAGTACAACTCCAAGCAGTGGTACGAGTACTCTTACCCCGTGGCGACCAACGTAGCCGGCGTGGTGGGCGGCATGGAATACCCGGGCATCGTGTTTTGCGGCGCCAAGTCCACCAAAGGCACGCTGTGGGCGGTAACGGACCACGAATTTGGCCACAACTGGTTTCCGATGATCGTCGGATCGAACGAGCGCAAGTACCCGTGGATGGACGAAGGCTTCAACACCTTCATCAACCTCTTATCCACTAAAAACTTCAACGGCGGCGAGTACAAGGCGCTGGCCGACGTGGAAGGCCGCACGGCCCCCGGCATCGTGCGGGCCCTGCAAGACCCCAACCAGGACGTGCCCTACACCGTGCCCGACGTGACGCAGCCGCGCAACCTGGGCTTTGCCGCCTACGGCAAAACCGGCTACGGCCTGTACCTGCTGCGCCAGGAGATTTTGGGCCCCGAGCGGTTCGACTACGCCTTCCGCACCTACATCAAGCGCTGGGCCTTCAAGCACCCCACGCCGCGCGACTTCTTCCGCACCATGAACGAAGCGGGCGGGGAGGACCTGACCTGGTTCTGGCACGAGTGGTTTTTCGAGAACTGGCAGCTCGACCAGGCCGTGACCGCCGTGGCCTACGTGAACCAGGACCCCACCAAGGGGGCCCTCATCTCGCTGGAGAACAAAGGCCAGGCGGCCATGCCCGTCACCGCCGAGATCAAAGAAGCCAACGGCAAAACCACGCTCGTGCACCTGCCGGTGGAAATCTGGCAGCGCGGCGCCGCCTGGACGTTCCGCTTCGACTCCACCTCGCCGCTGACGTCGGTGGTGCTCAACCCAACCAACATCCTGCCCGACGCCAACCGGGCCAACAACACCTGGAAGCCGCTGGCCCTGCCGGTAGGGCCCTAGCCGCCCCCAAAAAACAACAGCAGCAAAGGGTGGAACGGCCCCGGCCCCTGCGGCCGGGGCCGTTCCACCCTTTGCTTTTGGCTTTACGGCACCGCCGGGTTGCGCGCCTCGTACCACGCGCAGGGCGCGCCGCTGGGGCCCTCGAACAAGTTGACGAGCCGCAGGCCGACCTTCTCCAGAACGCGCCGCGAGGCCCCGTGCGCCGCCTCCGCGTAGGCCGTAACCAGCGGCAGGGCCAGCGGGCCGAAGCCGTGCGCCAGCCACGCCTGGCCGGCCTCGGTGCCGTAGCCGCGGCCCCAGTGCGGCTCCAGCAAGCGGTAGCCGAGGTCGATGAAGTTGAGGCGGCCGTTGACGGTGGTGCGGTTGGTTTTCAGGCCCGCCCAGCCCACAAACTCGCCGGTGGCGCGCAGCTCCACGGCCCAGCGGGCGAAAGCGCCGGCCCGGTACTCGCACTCGATGCGGTCGAGGGCGGCGCGGGCCTGGTCGATTTCGGTGAGCGGGGGCGTGCCGACGTAGCGCAGCACGTTGGGGTTGCTGTCGAGGGCAAACAGCCCGGCCGCGTCGGCGGGCCCCAGGGGCCGGTAGCGCAGGCGGGCACTTTCAAACGGTTCCATCTTCATGGCCGAAAGAAAAAGAATTATTTCGTCGGAAGCCGCCGGGCGGCCCCGCGCGCCACCGGATCAGCCGCGCGCCGGGGCCCTGGCCGCCGTTACCTTTGCCCTTATGGCGAACCGAACTGCTCCGGCTGGCCCGTCGTACGCGGCGGTGTTTGTTGATTTTGAGAACGTTTATTACTTCCTCAAAAACCACTTTCACGACCCGCCCGACCTGAACGACTACGTGCTGGCGCTGGTGCGCAAGCTGCGCGAAACCCTTGCCCAGCAGGGCCTCGACTGCCTGGTGCTGAACGCCTACGCCGACTTCGAGCGCCTGGCCACGGCCCCCCAGGGCGGCCTTTACCTGATGGGCGTGAGCACGCGCAACGTGCTGGGCACCCACCACAAGAACGCCGCCGACATGCAGCTGTGCATCGACGCGCTGGAGGTGCTTTACACGCGGCCCGACATCGGCACGTTCGTGCTCGTGGCCGGCGACCGCGACTACATCCCGCTCTTGCAGCACCTGCGGCGGCAGGCCCGGCAGGTGCTGGTGGCCGGCTTCCGCGAGGCCACTTCCGGCGACTTGCTCCAGAACCTGGGGCCCCAGCATTTCATCGACGCCCGCGAGCTGCTGCCCGCCGCCACCCTGGCCCTGCTGGAGCAGCGCCGCAGCGCCCGGCCGGCCGCCCCTGCTCCCGCCGCCGTGCCCACGGCCGCGCCGCCCGCCGAGGAGTCCTCCGCCTTCGACCCCGTGCGCCCGCTGGCCAACGCCGACGAGCAGCGCTGCCTGGCCTTTATGGCGGCCGAGCTGCAGCGCCTGAGCCAGCACCGGCCGGTGCACGAGCTGTGGCTGACGCCCTTTTTGCGCCGCCTCACCGACGAGTTTCCGGCGCTGCCCGAGTACGAGCGGCGCGACCTCATCAACGCCCTGCGCACGGCCGGGGCCCTGCGCATCGAGAAGCGCGAGGGCGAGCAGTACCCGTTTTCGGTCATCGTGCTCAACCCGCAGCACCCCGCCGTGCGCGCGGCCACCGCGGCCCCCGACGCGTAGCGCGGGCCCGGCCGCCGGTTGTATTTTTGCCCCGCGCCCGGCCCCCGGGGACCGGGTTTTCGTACCCCAGCCAGTCATTTTTCACCCCCGCAGTCCGCACCTTATGAACCTCATTTCCGAAGCCGAAGCCGGCATCCAGTCCCTGTTCAACGCCACCCAGAAGGGGTTTGTGGGCGACGCCAGCGCCGGCCAGAACCAAATCAGCAACTGGCTCCAATACCTGCGCAGCGGCGACCAGAAAATCCTCGGCCCCATCGTGCAGGAGCTGGAGGCCCTCACCGCCCACATCGGCAACAACGACCCCGCCGGCATGGCCGCCGCGTTCCAGCGCATGGGCGAGCTGACGGCCCAATCGGCCCTCGGCACCCACAACTTCCAGGGCAACGGCGACAAAATCCGCGAGCTGAGCCAAAAGCTCATCACCGCCGCCGGCAACCTGCGCCTGGTGGCCAAGGCCCAGGCGGCCCGGCACTAAGCGGCTGGTTTTTATGGCCCAGCGACGGCCCCCGACGCCTGCCCTCGCGGCAGGCGCCGGGGGCCGTTTGCGCGAGGGCCCCGGGCGGAACCGGAACCGCGCCCGGGCCTGAAAGCGGAAGCTGCATAACCTGGAGCGGATCGATAAGTTTGGGGTTAAAACCTTTATTTTATAATGCCAAAATATTGTACGTCTGATGGTTAACAAGCAAAGGTGTTGCTCGTTGATAGAGGGTCATTCCACCCTCTCAACCCTTCGCTTCCCATGGACAACTCCCAATCGCAAAGCGGCACCAGCCAGCTCGACGCCACCCTGAACGCCCTGCAAGGCGGCCTCGCCAACGCAGCCGGCGCGGCCGGCCCCAACATCGCCGGCTGGATCAAAACCCTGCAAGGCAACCCCCAGTTCACCGGCATCAGCTCGGAGCTGCAGAACCTGCACGACGCCCTGAGCAGCGGCGCGTCCGACACCGGCGCCTTGTCGCGCAGCCTGAGCACGCTCGGCGAGCGCACCGCCCAGGTGGCTTCCGCCGCCACGCCCGACGCCCAGGACAAGCTGCGCCAGCTCGGCCAGGCCCTCAACTCGGCCGCCAGCCAGCTGCGCGGCTAGCGGCCGGTACCAGCCCGCTGGTTTCCCACGAAAAAGGCGGCCGACTCCCCGAGTCGGCCGCCTTTTTCGTGGGAAGAACTATCTGATTAGTAACCCACGGCTTTGTCGTCGCCCCGCGGGTCGGCGCCGCCCGAAAGCTGGCCGTTGGGCAGCACCTCGATGGCCTCGATGCGGCCCCAGGGCGCGCGCGGGTGCAGCGCGTAGCCGCGGGCGCGGAGCGTGTCCTGGGCGGCGGGTGCAAGGGCCCCGGCCTCTACGTCGATGTAGTCGGGCAGCCACTGGTGGTGCAGGCGCGGGGCAGCCACGGCCTGCTGCGGGTCGAGGCCGTAGTCGACGATGCCCACGATGGTTTGCAGCACGCTGGTGATGATGGTGCTGCCCCCCGGCGAGCCCACCACCAGGGCCAGCCGGCCGCCCCGCGTCAGGATGGCGGGCGTCATGCTGCTGAGCATGCGCTTGCCGGGCCCCACGGCGTTGGCGGCGCCGCCCACCAGGCCGTAGGCGTTGGGCACGCCGGCCTTCACCGAGAAGTCGTCCATCTCGTTGTTCAGCAAAAAGCCCGCGCCCGGCACCACCACCTTGCTGCCGTAGGCCCCGTTGAGGGTGGTGGTGCAGCTCACGGCGTTGCCGACGGCATCGACGACGTTGTAGTGGGTGGTTTCGTTGCTTTCGTAGCCGGGCAGGCCGGGGCCGGCCGTCACCTGGGCGCTGGGCGTGGCGCGGCCGTCGGGCCGGATGGTGTTGGCCCGCTGTTGGTTGTAGGCCGGGGCCAGGAGCTGCGCCACCGGCACGCGCCCAAAATCGGGGTCGCCGAGGTAGGTGGCCCGGTCGGCGTACGCCCGGCGCTCGGCCTCGGTGATGAGGTGCGTGGCGGCGGGCGAGTGGTAGCCCAGGGCCCTCACGTCGACGGGCGCCAGCATTTGCAGCATTTGCAGCAGGGCCACGCCGCCGCTGCTCGGGGGCGGCATCGTAATCACGTCGTAGCCGCGGTACTGGCCCCGCAGCGGCGCGCGCCACTTGGGCTGGTACCGGTCCAGGTCTTGCTGGGTGATGAGGCCCCCGCGCCGGCGCATTTCCGCCAGCAGGTAGCGCGCCGTTTCGCCTTGGTAGAAGCCGGCCCGCTTCTCGTCGCGCACCCGGATGAGGGTGGACGCCAGCTCGGGCAGGCGCAGCGTGTCGCCGGGGCGCCAGGTGCCGCCGGGGCGCACGTAGGCCGACGGGTTGCCGGGGTTGTGCTTCAGAAACTCGTCGCGGGTGCGGTTGAGGCCGGCCGCTTCGCGCTCGGTGAGGGCGTAGCCGCGGGCCAGGCGCACGGCGGGGGCCACGAGGTCGGCCCAGGGCAGGCGGCCGAGCTTTTCGTGCAGGGCCACCATGCCGGCCACCGTGCCGGGCGTGCCCACGGCCAGGGCCCCGGCGGTGCTCAGGCCGGGCACCACGTTGCCGGCCGGGTCGAGGTACATGTCGCGGGTGGCCGCGGCGGGCGCCGTTTCGCGGAAGTCGAGGGTGCCGGCCGTGCCGTCGTGGCCGCGGTACACCAGGAAGCCGCCGCCGCCGATGTTGCCCGCCACGGGCAGCACCACGGCCAGCGCAAACTGCACGGCGATGGCTGCGTCGTAGGCGTTGCCGCCTTTTTGGAGGATGGCCACGCCCACTTTGGAGGCCTCGGGGTGGGCCGATACCACCATGGCGTGAGCGGCCACCAGCGGCGCGGCAGCCGGCGGCGGCGGCGCGGGGGCCACGGCCGCGGTGCGGGGCTGCCCGGTGGTGCAGGCGGCCAGCACGGCCAGGGGCAGGGCCAGAACTCGGATTTTCATGCGTGTGAAATAACGCGGATTTATGTTTGTTGACGTAAACCGCCGACCGGGCGGGACGTTTGCCCGCGCCATCGGTACCTTTCGTGCGCACCCACTTTCCTCTTCTTCCGCCCCCGCTTATGGAACCCAACGCCCCGTCGCCGGCCGCCGT
>JANXOE010000230.1 GCA_025353745.1 Hymenobacter sp. | reverse complement strand
GGGGGCCGTCTGCCGGTTCGGGTTCGACGCGGTGCGGGCCCGGCGCTTGCTCATCCGCTGCTTCGACGACAACGCCCGGGGCCAGGCCGTGGCGCTGGCCGCCGGCTTCCGGCCCGAAACGCCGCCCGCGCGCTTCGCCTGGTTCCGCAACGCCGACGGCCTGGGCCGCATCCGCCGCTTCGTGCGGGAGCGCGCCGGAACTACCCCGTAAGCCGGTGGGACCGCCCCAGCGGGCAAACGGGCATCCGACTGGGCATTGGGGCCGCCCCAGCGGGCAAACGGGCGCCCGACTGGGAATTGAGGCGGCCTCAACGCTCAGTCGGGCGCCCGACTGGGCATTGGGGCGCCCTCAACGGGCATACCGCTCGCCGTTTGGGCGTTGAGGCGGCGTTTATTGCCCCACGCGCACGCGCCGGCCGGCGTTGCCCAGCAGCCATTCCTGGCGGAAGTTCAGGTAAAACCCGAACGAGAAGTCCAGCAGCTGGCGGTTGAAGTCGTACACCGGCTCCACGCGCACGGTGAGGGCCGCCGCGTCGGCGATGCGGAAATCGCGCAGCAGGCGCAGCAGCAGCAGCCGGCGCTCGGCGTCGGTGTAGCCCGGGGTGCCGTAGCGCGAGGCGATGGACTGGTAGTAATTGCCCCCCAGCGGCGCGTAAAAGTCGTGGCCCCGCCAGAAGCTCAGCATGGCGTCCGCGTAGCGGGTTTCGAGCGTGCCGTTGACGTACAGGCCGTTGCCGCCGGTGTAGGGCAGCCGAAACACGGTGGAGTGGTCGTCGTAGGCCACGGCGTAGGCGTTCAGGCGCACGGCTTGCAGCACGGCCCCGTGCAGCGGCACCCGCGCCACGGCGCCCGTGGCGTAGTTGAACAGCGTTTGGATGGGCGCGTGCAGCGTGTCGATTTGCCCGCCGTGGTGCTGGGCCGTGAACTGAAAGGGAATCGAAACCTGCACCCGGCTCTCGGGCCCCGTGAGGCGGAAGCTGCTGCTGAGGCCCCCGGCAATCTGCTCCTGGTAGCGCACGCCGGCGTATTCCTGCTTCAGCCAATCGACCCACAAGTCCAGCGACACGCGCTTGGCGTTCAACCGGTACTGCAAGCCTTCCTCCAGCGGCTTGAGCATCACGCGCTCGAAATCAACCAGCGGCTCGATGTAGTCGTGGTTCAGGTGGGGCCGGATGTTGCCGAAAATGAACTGGTGGGGGCCGTGCGTCCAGGTGGCGCGGTAGGTGGGGCGCACCTGCCGCAGCTGGGGCGTGCCAAAATCCTTCCACAGAAAAACGCCGGCTTCGAGGCGCAGCTCTTTGGTGGGATAATAGACGAGCTGCGGGTTGAGCTGGGTGCCAAACAGCGTGTAGCCCTCCACGATGTCGTTGAAGTACTCGTTGTCTTTGAAGAAGGTGAAGGCGTGGAGGGAAAGCCGCAAATCGCCGCCTTGGGGCGGGGCGTCGGCCCCGGCGTCTTCCGGGTCTTCGGCCGCGGATGGCAGCTCCCCGCTTTCGCGGCCCAGGCCCGGCGTGGGGCTGGTAAACGCCCGGTTATCCAGCTGTGCTTGCGCCGTGCCCGCCGTAACCAGCACGGCCCCAACGGCTACTAAAATTCTTAGAAGATTCCTCATAAATTTCCAATCCCAGTGGCACAAAACCGGGGGCCCTCGTGTTAGAAAAAGCCGCCCCAAGCGGGCCGCATTGCCAGCCCGGGGTTGGCCCACTTCAACCGGCCGCAACCCGCCAAAACCCCGTAACTTTACCCAAACGTAATTCCTTTTTTCCAACTCCCTCCCACATGGCATTTGCAACCTCCAAGGCCCCCAAAGCCGAAAAAGTCGATAAACCCGACAAGGCCGAGAAAGGCGAAGTGAACGTCGCCGCCGAGAAGATGAAGGCCCTCCAGCTCACCCTCGACAAGCTGGACAAAGCCTACGGCAAGGGCACGGTGATGAAACTCAGCGACAACAAGGTTGACAACATCCCGAGCATCAGCACCGGCTCGCTCAGCCTCGACATTGCCCTGGGCATCGGCGGCGTGCCCCGCGGCCGGGTGGTGGAAATCTACGGCCCCGAGTCGTCGGGCAAAACGACGCTCACCATGCACATGATTGCCGAGGCGCAGAAAAAAGGCGGCATGGCCGCTTTCATCGACGCCGAGCACGCCTTCGACAAATCCTACGCCGAGAAGCTCGGCATCGACACCACCAACCTGCTCATCGCCCAGCCCGACAACGGCGAGCAGGCGCTGGAAATCGCCGACCAGCTGATTTCTTCGGGGGCCATCGACATCATTGTCATCGACTCCGTGGCCGCCCTCGTGCCGAAAGGCGAGCTGGAAGGCGACATGGGCGACTCGAAAGTGGGCCTCCACGCCCGCCTCATGAGCCAGGCCCTGCGCAAGCTCACCGGCACCATCAACAAAACCGGCTGCTGCTGCGTGTTCATCAACCAGCTGCGCGAGAAGATCGGCGTCATGTTCGGCTCGCCCGAAACCACCACCGGCGGCAACGCCCTGAAGTTCTACGCCTCGGTGCGCCTCGACATCCGCCGCATCGGCCAGATCAAGGAAGACAAGGACAACGTGACCGGCAACCGCACGAAGGTGAAGGTGGTGAAAAACAAGGTCGCGCCGCCCTTCAAGGTGGTCGAGTTCGACATCATCTACGGCCAGGGCATCAGCAAAGTGGGCGAGATCGTGGACCTGGGCGTCGACATGGGCATCATCGGCAAGTCGGGCTCGTGGTTCAACTACGGCGACACCAAAATCGGCCAGGGCCGCGAAGCCGTGAAAACCCTGCTGCTCGACAACCCCGAGCTGGCCGACGAAATCGAAGCCAAAATCCGGGCCATGGCCAAGGGCGACGACGCCGTCATCCCCGTGGACATGAGCATCCCCGAGGACGGCGAGGACACGCTGTAAACCGGCCGAGGGGTGGAAGCCGCGGTTGGTTGCAATTTTTTAACCGTTGGTTTACACGCCGTATTTCAGGCTTTCGCATCCGCGTATTTAAAAAAAGCCCGCTGCCATCGGCAGCGGGCTTTTTCGCGTTTTTATTTGCGGGTTGGCACTGCGTTTGTCCTACCGGGGCCGTGCTTACCGCTTAATTTCGCTTACTCGTTTTGGTATGATGCGCCGCTGGATTTACGCTACCCCGCTTGCTTTGCTGCTCCTGGCCGCCCAATCGGCCACGGGGCCCGAAGCCCTGCGCTACCTCCCCCAGTCGAGCTTCGGGCGCGGCGAGGTCATCAACTACAAGGTGCACTACGGCCTTTTCAACGCCGCCGAAGCCACCGTGGAAACCAGCGGGGCCCTCGAGCGCCTGGCCGACCGCCCCTGCTACAAGGCCACCGTGAGCGGGCGCACCATCGGCTCGTTCGACTTCTTTTTGCACGTCCGCGACCAGTGGCGGGCCTACATCGACACGGCCAGCATCCTGCCCCTGCGGGCCCAGCGCGACATCACCGAGAAAGGCTACCACAAGAAGGAAACCGTCGATTTCGACCAAATCCACGACGTGGCCGACGTGCAGGACCACAACCGCGACAACCCCACCCGCACCTCGGTGAAGGTGGCCAACAACTGCCTGGAGCTGGTGAGCGGCTTTTATTACCTGCGCACGCTCAACCTCGACCGCATGCGCGTGGGCGAAACCGTGCGCATACCGGCTTACTTCGACGGCGACAACTTCCTGCTCGAAGTGGTGTACCGGGGCCGCGAAACCGTGGAAACCAAGGCGGGCACGGTGCGGGCGTTCAAGCTGGTGCCCAAAATGCCGAACAACAAGATTTTCAAGGGCGAAAACGCCGTTTCGGTGTACCTCTCCGACGACCGCAACAAGATTCCGGTGCTGTTCCAGGCCGAGATGTTCGTGGGCTCGGTGAAGATCGACATGTACCAGTACCGCGGCCTGAAGGGGCCCCTGAACATGGTGCAGTAGCGCGGGTGTTGCGCCGCCCGGCCGCGTCACACAAACGTAACACGGGCTTGGCGGGGCGCGGGGGTAATTTTGCGGCAACATACCTCCACCTTAGCCCCCGCGCCATGAGCACTGCGAAACCCCCCGTTTACAAAGTTCTGGTGGTCGACGACGACCCGGACATCGTGGAGCTGCTGGAATTCAACCTCAAAAAGGAAGGCTACCTCACCGCTTCGGCCGGCGACGGCCGCCAGGCCCTGGAAGTGGCCCCCGGCTTCGGCCCCGACATCATCCTGCTCGACGTGATGATGCCCCACCTCGACGGCATTGCCGCCTGCCGCCTGCTGCGCGAGCAGCCCCGCTTCAAGGACACCTACATCCTGTTCCTGACGGCGCGCGCCGAGGAGTTTTCCGAAGTGGCCGCTTTCGAGGCCGGGGCCGACGATTTCATCGCCAAGCCCATCAAGCCCAGGGCCCTGCTCAGCCGCCTGGCCGCCCTCAAGCGCCGCGACCACGACCCCCACGCCGCCGTGGAAGCCATCGAAATCAACGGCTTGCGCATCGACCGCACCGGCTTTGCCGTGTACCAGGACGGCCGCAAAATCACGCTCCCCAAAAAGGAATTTGAGCTGCTGGCCTTCCTGGCCGCCGCGCCCCACAAGGTGTTCAACCGCGAAGAATTGCTCCAGAACATCTGGGGCAACGACGTGTTCGTGCTGGCCCGCACCGTGGACGTGCACGTGCGCAAGGTGCGCGAGAAAGTCGGCGACCACCACATCCAGACCATCAAAGGCGTGGGCTACAAGTTCAACGCCGATTGAATTCGGTGAGTAATTCGCAGTGAACAATGAGCAATGGCACTTCTGCCGTTGCTCATTTGCTTTGTGACTTGTTCAAGTCGATTTGCGCGTTTCTTTTGCCGCCAACTGTGCTCGTTGCCCGTTGTTAATTGCTTACTGAAATGAATTTTTCTTCCCGCACCGTTGCCATCCTCATTGCGCTGCTGGTGGCGGGCGTGCTCACGGCCTGCGCGCTGGTGGTGCCCGGGCTGCCCCAGCGCGAGGCGTTTTTGGCGGGGGGCATCACGGTGGCGGCGTGCTTCCTGCTGATCTACTTGTCGTTTGAGGCGCTGATTTTTCGGGAAATCAACGGCATCTACGCCGGGCTGGAACACATCAAGCGCAAGGAGTTCAAGCGCCTGAGCAGCAAATTTTTGTTCCGCCCCGAGCCGGTGAAGCGCGTGCGCGACGAGATTTTGCAGATGGCCGAGCGCCGCCAACAGGAAATCGACGAGCTGAAGCGCCTGCAAGCCCTGCGCCGCGAGTTCCTGGCCGACGTGTCGCACGAGCTGAAAACGCCCCTTTTTGCCGCTCAGGGCTTTGTGCACACCGTGCTCGACGCCGAGGGCCCCGACGACATCGACCCCGCCACCCGGCGCAAGTTTCTGGCCAAGGCCGCCACCAGCCTCGACACGCTCGACGCCCTGGTGCAGGACTTGGTCACGATTTCGCAGCTCGAGCAAGGCGTGGTGCGCCTGCGCCGCCAGCGCTTCGATCTGGTGGCCCTGGTGCACGAGATCTTCGAGCTGGTGGAGGAAAAAGCCCGCCGCCGCGGCACCGTTCTCGAGCTGCTGCCGCCCGCGCTGCCCGCCGCCGGCCTGCCCGTGGTGGCCGACCGCAACCGCATCCGCCAGGTGCTCATCAACCTGATCGACAACGCCGTGAAGTACGGCCGCGACCAGGGCCACGTGAAAGTTTCGCTGGTGGCAGGCAGCCGCAGCGTGCGCGTGGTGGTGCGCGACGACGGCCCCGGCATTGCCCCGGAGCACCAGGCGCGCATCTTCGAGCGGTTCTACCGCATCGACAAAAGCCGCTCGCGCGAGTCGGGCGGCTCGGGCCTGGGCCTGGCCATCAGCAAGCACATCGTGGAAGCCCACAAGTCCCACATCCGCGTAAAAAGCACCGTGGGCGAAGGCACCGTGATGGAGTTCAAGCTGGCCAGGCCCAAAGTGCTGCACTTGTAGCGCTTGGGGCCGCGGGCCAACAAAATCCGTTGGCGCTTTGCGCTTAAAAACCAGCACGCCCATGAGCAACCCGGTCCGCGTCATCTGCTTTTTATGGTTGCTGGGCTGGGGCCCTGTGGCCCGTGCCCAAACCGCTGTGCGCCTGAAATCGCCCGATGGGCGGTTGGTTTTCAGCTTCCGGCTGACGCCGGGGGCCCCGGTTTACCGGGTCGATTTTTACGGCCAGCCGGTCGTGGCCGCGTCCTCGCTGGGCCTGGTGTTTCGGGAGGGCGGCGCGTTCGGGGCGGGGCTGGCGGTGGTGAGCACGCAGCTTTCCCGGACCGACGAAACCTACGCGCTGCCCGTGGGCAAGAACCGCCTGGTGCGCAACCGCTACCGCCAGGCCGTCATTGCGTTGCGGGAAAAAACAGCGCCCGGCCGGCGGGTGAACCTGGTGGTGCGGGCGTTCGACGACGGGCTGGCGTTTCGCTACGAGGTGCCGGCGCAGCCGGCCTGGGGGCCCTCCTACACGCTCACGGAGGAAAACTCCACCTTCGCGCTGGCCGGCAACCCGACGGTGCTCACGCTGTTCCGCGAAAATTACACCACCTCGCACGAAGGGTTCTACAGCCGGCTGCCCTGGGCGCAGGTGAGGGCCGACACCCTGATGGACCTGCCCACGCTGTTCGAGTTTCCGGGCCGGGCGTACCTGGCCATCACCGAGGCGGCCCTGCGCGACTACGCGGGCCTGTACCTGGCCAAGCACGGGGGCGTGCTCACGAGCAAGCTCTCGCCGCTGCCGGGCCAGGCCGGGGCCAAAGTGCGCGCCGCGCTGCCGCACCGCAGCCCCTGGCGGGTGCTGCTGCTGGGCCGGAAAGTGGAAACCCTGATGGAGTCGAACATCGTCACCAGCCTGAACGAACCAACTGCCGTCAAGGACCTTAGCTGGCTGAAGCCTGGCCTGAGCACGTTTCATTGGTGGAACGGCGACGTGGTGCCGGACACCACTTTTAGCCCCGGGCTAAACTTCGAAACCAACAAGTACTACATCGATTTTTGCGCTCGCCACGGCATCGCCTACCACACCGTCATCGGCTACGGGGGCGTGGCCTGGTACGTGAACGACGGCGAGAGCTACGCGCCCGGCCCGCACTCGGACGTGACCCGGCCGGTGCCGGGCCTCGACATGCAGCGCATCTGCGACTACGCCAAGGGCAAGGGCGTGGGCATCCGCGTGTGGGTGCACTGGAAGCCGTTTTATGACCGCCTGGAGCAGGCCCTGGCGCAGTTCGAGGCGTGGGGCGTGCGGGGCATGATGGTGGATTTCATGGACCGCGACGACCAGGAGATGGTCAACATCCAGGAGGAGATTTTGCGGCAATCGGCCCGGCACCGCATCCACGTGCAGTTCCACGGGGCCTTCAAGCCCACCGGCCTGAGCCGGACCTACCCCAACGAGCTCACCCGCGAGGGCACCCTCAACTACGAAAACAACAAGTGGGGCCCGGCCATGACGCCCGACCACGACCTCGACATGCCCTTTACCCGGCTGCTGGCGGGGCCCACCGACTACCACCTGGGCGGGTTTCGGGCGGTGCCGCCGGGCCAGTTCAAACCCCAGTACACCCGGCCGCTGATGATCGGCACCCGCTGCCACATGCTGGCCATGTACGTGGTGCTGGAAAGCTACCTGGGCATGGTGTGCGACTACCCGGCCGCCTACGAAGGCCAGCCGGGCTTCGGGTTCATCGAGGCGCTGCCCACGGTGTGGGACGAAACCCGCGTGCCGCGGGCGGCCGTGGGCCAGTACGCGTGCGTTGCCCGGCGCAAGGGGCCCGACTGGTTTGTGGGCACCATTAACGGCAGCGCAGCCCGTACGCTGGCCGTTAAACTGGATTTCCTGCCCGCCGGCGCCTACGAAGCAACGATTTTCAGCGACGCGCCGGACGTGGCCACGGCCCCCAACCACCTTGTGCGGCAAACCCGCCTGGTGCACCGGGGCGACGTGGTGGAGATGGCCCTGGCCGCCGGCGGCGGGCAGGCGATGGTGCTCAGGAAGCAGGGGCCGTAGCGCGGGCCGACGACTGGCGCACCCGCAGCGTGGCGGCGAGCACGCGGTGCTCGTGCACCACGGGCTGGCCGTCGCGCAGCTGTTGGATTTCGCGCAGCAGCAGCTCGCTGGCCTGCTGCCCGATTTCGTAGCCCGGCCGCGCCACGGAGCTGAGCGCCGGGTCGAGCAGTTCGCACACGGCCCAGTCGCTGAAGCCGACGAGGGCCACGTCCTGGGGCACGCGCAGCCCCGCCTGCCCGAGGGCGGCGAGGGCCCCGATGGCCACCGCGTCGGTGACGGCGAAGATGGCCTGCGGCGGCTCGGGCAGGGCCATGAGCTGCCGGGCGCAGGCAAACCCTTCGGCGGGCGCCACGCGCTGGCACTCGGCCACGTACTCGGGGCGCAGGGGCAGGCCGTAGGCGGCCAGCGCGGCCCGGTAGCCGGCGTAGCGCTGGCGGGTGTTTTCGGGGTGGGCCGCGCCCTTTATGTGGGCCACGCGGGTGAGGCCCTGGGCCAGCAGGTGGGCCGTGGCGTCGTAGCCGCCCTGGAAGTCGTTGGTAACGACGGTGCTGGCGTCGAGCGCCGGGCTGATTTTGCCGAACAGCACCACCGGCAGGTCGTAGTCCTGCAGGTCCCGCAGGTGCGCCACGTCCACGGTTTGGTCGGAGAGGCAGACCAGCAGGCCGTCGACGCCGGTGGCGCGCAGCCGCTGCGTGACGCGGATTTCCTTTTCGTAGCTCTCGTCGCTTTGGCTGAGGATGACGTGGCAGCCCCGGGCCTCGGCCGCATCGACGATGCCGCTGATGACGCCCGCGAAGAACGGGTGCCCGATTTGGGGCACCACCGCGCCCACCACCCGGCACGACTTCTGGCGCAGCTTCACGGCCAGCGGGTGCGGGGCGTAGCGCAGGCGCTCGGCGGCCAGCACGGCCTGCTTGGTGGCGGGGCTGATGTCGGGGTAGTTTCTGAGGGCCCGCGACACGGTGGCCACGGTGACGCCCACCGCTTGGGCGACGTCGCGCAGGGTGGCTCGTTTCATCGGGACGGGCGGGGAAAACCAGGAAACGGCACCGGGCATCAAGGCCCCGGCACCCTTTAGCTAATAGGCCAACCGGTTGCCGGGGCCCTGGAAACAGACCAATGAAAATACATTTTTTCATTGGAAAATTTCAACTTTTGAAATCGATTACGTTACCGATTTCGGTGCAAAACGCCGCTTTTCCACGCAATGGATTGCTTGATTATGTATAACTTATAGCTGCGCCTTCGCTGCTTCGGCAAGGGGTTTTTTACCAAAAATCTTTTTTATGGGCTCCTTCTTACAAATTCGCGCCGGCGGGTTGCTGGTGGTTTTGCTCGGGCTGGCCGGGGCCGCGCTCGGGCAGGGCAGCATCCGCGGCACCGTGGCCGAGGCCAACGGCGGCCCCGTGATCGGGGCCACGGTGCAGGTGAAGGGCACCCCGAACGCGGCCCCCACCGACGCGCAGGGCAACTACGAGCTGCGGGTGGCCCCGGGCAGCTACCAGGTGGTGTTTTCGTCGGTTGGCTACGCCGCCCAAACCCTGCCCGTGACCGTGGGCGCCGCGCCCGTGACGCTGAACGCGACGCTGCGGACCGACGCCCAGGAGCTGAGCGACGTGGTGGTGGTGGTGGTGGTGGGCTACGGCAGCCGCCGGGTGGAGGACATCACGGGCGCGGTGGCCAACATCCGGGCGGCGGACGCCAACACCGGCGGCACCTCGACCTCGGTGGACCAGCTCATCGGGGGGCGCGTGGCGGGCATCCAGTTCAAAGAAAATACGTCGCAGCCCGGCGGCGGCGGGCGCACCATCATCCGGGGCCGTAACTCGTTGTTTTTGAACACCGACCCGCTCTACGTCATCGACGGATTCATCGTAAACAACCCGCCCGCGCCCACCGGAGACGCCAGCTTTTCGGCCCCCGACCGCAACCCGCTGAACACCATCAACCCGAACGACATCGAATCGGTGTCGGTGCTGAAGGACGCGTCGGCCACGGCCATCTACGGCGCCAAGGGCTCGAACGGGGTCGTCATCATCACCACCACCAAGCGCGGCACGACCAGCACGGTCAAGGTGGCGTACGACGGCTACGGCGGCCTGCAGCGGATAGCGAAGCGCTACCGGACGCTGAGCGGGCCCCAGTACATGAATTTCTGGAACGAGCAGTACCTGAACGCGGGCAAAACGCCCTTGTTTTCGGAGCAGCAGGCGGCGGCCCCCACCACCGACTGGTTCCGGGAAGTGACCCGGACGGGCAGCATCCAGGGCCACAACCTAAGCTTTTCGGGCAAGAGCGACAACCTGAACTACTACTTCTCGCTGGGCTACTACAACCAGCACGGGGTCATCAAAAACACGGGCCTGGAGCGGTTCCGCGGCCGCAGCAACATCGAGTACCACAAGGACAAGTTCCGCTTTGCCATCAACATTTTTGCCGCCCGGCTCAACGACGCCAACCAGCCCACCCAGGGCGGGGTCCGGTCGTCGATCATTTCCTCGGCCATCTCGTTCGCGCCCTACCTGCCGGTGCGCGACAACGAGGGCGTCTTCAGCCGCGACCCGCTGAACGCCTTCATTGCCAACCCCACCTCGCTGCTCGACATCGACGACAAGCTCGCCACCGACAAGATGAATTTTAGCGTCAGCGCCGACTACGAGCTGCTGCCGGGCCTGAAGCCGGAGGTGCGCCTCACCTACGACGTGCAAAACGCCGACCGCTACTTCTACGTGCCGTCGGGCACGGAGTACAACGGCAGCCTGGCCCACGGCGGCACGGGCTCGCAAACCAACCAGCGCAGCACGGGCATTTCCGTGTCCGGCCTGCTGCGCAAAAGCGACGGCACGCCCGTGTACGGCACGGCGGCGGCCCCGCAGTCGGTGGAGCAGTACCTGAGCCGGGTCGTCACGTTCAAGTTTCCGGTGCAAGCCAACATCCCGAACGGGGAAGATTCCAACGTGGAAATGCCGCTCCTGCGCCTGGCCGAAACCATGCTCACCTACGCCGAAGCCCAGAACGAACTGGGCAACAGCGCCGAAGCCGTGGCCTACATCGACAAGCTCCGCGCCCGGGCCGGCCTGGCCGGCACCGCCGCCACGGGCCAGGCCGGCGTGCGCACCGCCGTCCTCAACGAGCGCGGCTGGGAGCTGTACCACGAAGGCTACCGCCGCGAAGACCTGGTGCGCCAGGACCAGCTGCTGAATAAAATTGCCGAAAAATATTTGTTTTATTCCGCCTTTAATTCGCCTTCCGGCACGGCCACGGCCTGGCCCAACGCCGGGCAGGCGTACCGCATTTTGCAGCCCATTCCCACGTCCGCTTTGCAGCTGAACGCCCAGCTTCAGCAAAACCCGGGGTATTAGCACCGTCGTCCGGCCCGGCAGCGAACCGCGCAAATGAGCGCCGCGCCGGCCTACGACCGGTACGGCCGGGGCCGGGTGAGCAACTTCCCCGGTAGCTTTAACCTACTGAATTCGCGCCTGGGCGACGGCGACCAAGCCCGCCACTTTTTCCGCGGCACCTACGAGCCCCACCTACCGCCACCCTTCCGCGTGATTGCCGACACCAAGGGCGGGACCAACCCCTACTTCGCCACCGGGGCCGGCGGCGTGCTGCAAGCCGTGCTCATGGGCTTCGGCGGGCTCGACATCACGCCCGCGGGCCTGGTGCAGGGCAAAAGCACGCTGCCCACGGGCTGGCAATCGGTGAAAATCACGGGCGTGGGGCCCCAGCACAAAACCTATTCCGTGAGCCGCTGAGCGTCCCGCAGAAGAGCCGCTCACCACGCGCTGCACGAGTGCTCAAAACCGTTCGCCGGTCGGGACGCAAAGAGTTGCGCCCTGACCGGCGAACGGCCGGTAGCGGCGCATAAAATTGCTGTGGATTACCAGCTAATCGGCGCCAGGCCTTCGCTTTCCAGCCAGGCGTTGGTTTTGCTGAAGGGCTTGCTGCCGAAAAAGCCTTTGTCGGCGGCGTAGGGCGAGGGGTGCACCGACTTTAAAATCAGGTGTTTGCGGGCGTCAATTAATTCTGCTTTTTTGCCCGCATAGGCCCCCCAAAGGATGAAAACCACGTGGTCGCGGCCCTCCGACACCTTGCGGATGACGGCGTCGGTGAATTCTTCCCAGCCTTTTTTCTGGTGCGAAGCCGGCTCGCCGGCGCGCACCGTGAGCGTGGCGTTGAGCAACAGCACGCCCTGTTGGGCCCAGCGGTCGAGGTTGCCGTTGGGGGCCGGGGCGGTGGCGGGCAAGTCGCTCTGCAATTCCTTGAAAATGTTTTGCAGCGAGGGCGGCGTGCGCTGGCCCTCCGCCACCGAAAACGACAGGCCGTGGGCCTGCCCGCGGCCGTGGTACGGGTCCTGGCCCAGGATGACGACCTTCACCGCGTCGAACGGGCAGGCCTCGAAAGCGTGGAAAATCTGGGGGCCGGCCGGGTACACGGTGGCGGTGGCGTATTCGCCCTTCACGAAGGCAATGAGGTGCTGAAAATACGGTTTGGCAAACTCATCGGCTAGCACGGGCTGCCAGCTTGCGGCTATCTTTACCATCGGTTTGGGAATAAAGAAATAACGTGATATTTCAGACTTTGGAAGGTATATTGGTGTAAAACTAATCGGCACGGGCCGGTGTTAGATTTCTCAACTTTTTGACCGATTCTCCTATGCCTACCACCACTACGCAAGGCGTCACCGTTTCGGTCACGACCAATTACCTGCCCGACTATTCGAGCCCGACGCAAGAGCATTTCGTTTTCGCCTATAAGATCACAATTCGCAACAATAGCCAACTCACAGTGAAGCTGTTGCGACGGCACTGGCACATCCACGACGCCAACAGCGCCGTGCGCGAAGTGGAAGGCGAAGGCGTAGTGGGCCGCCAACCCGTGCTCGAACCGGGCCAGTCGCACCACTATATGAGCGGCTGCAACCTGAAATCGGGCGTGGGCAAGATGCGCGGCACCTACCTGATGGAGCGCGTGTCCAACGGCCAGGAGTTCAACGTCGAGATTCCGGAATTCACGTTGATGGTGCCTTTCCGACTGAATTAATCCGTTTTTACTCGCTTTAACTATTTGTCGTTCCGACCGCGGGGAGGGCCCTGGGGCCCTCCCCGCGGTCGGAACGACAACAATGCCTTGCACCAACTTTTCGCTTACCTGCGCTTCCGGCTGCGCGCCGGCAACGCCCACGGGCTGCACTCGCCGTTCGTGTACAACCTCTACACCACGGTTATTTGCCACGACGGCGCGTTTGCCGCCTTCGCGCCCATTGAGGCCCGGCGTAGGGCCCTGCTGGCCAGCCCGGACCGCCTCACCGTCACGGATTTGGGCGCCGGCTCGCACACCGGGGCCGGGCGGGTGCGGCGGGTGGCCGACATTGCCCGCGCCGCCGCCAAGCCGCCGCGCCTGGCGCAGCTGCTGTTCCGGCTGGTGAACCGCTTCCGTCCGGCCACCGTGCTGGAGCTGGGCACCTCGTTGGGCCTCACCACTGCCTACTTGGCGGCAGCCGACTCGCGCCACCGCGTCGTCACGTTCGAGGGCTGCCCCAACGTGGCCGCCGCGGCCCGCGACACCTTCGCCGCGCTGCGCCTGGGCAACGTCGAAATCGTGGAGGGCAACCTCGACGACACCCTCGCCCCCGCCC
Organism: Hymenobacter sp.; assembly: GCA_025353745.1. Lineage (GTDB taxonomy): Bacteria > Bacteroidota > Bacteroidia > Cytophagales > Hymenobacteraceae > Hymenobacter. The sequence goes on along the minus strand of JANXOE010000230.1, from coordinate 7,496 downwards.
TGGCCGCGCTGCCGGGGCCCGCCGATTTTGTATTTTTTGATGGTAACCACCGCCGTGAACCCACGCTGCGCTACTTCGCCCAATGCCTGGCCCACCGCACCGATGAGTCGGTGTTCGTGTTCGACGACATCCACTGGTCGGCCGAGATGGAGCAGGCTTGGGCCGCCATCAAAGCCCACCCCGCCGTGACGGTGACGGTGGATTTATTCTACGTCGGCCTGGTGTTTTTCCGGCGCGGGCAGCCGAAGCAACACTTCACGCTACGGCTCGAGGGCCCCCACGACGGTTGGATTTAGGCCGCCGCGCGGCTACGGCAGGCCGTTAATTTCCACCTCCCCCCGGGGCCGCACGGCGTCGCGCACCCGCGTGAGGCGTTGCAGCAGCCCTTCTAACTGGTCGAGCGGCAGCATGTTGGCGCCGTCGGAGAGGGCGGTGGCGGGCGTGGGATGGGTTTCGATGAACAAGCCGTCGGCCCCGACGGCGATGGCCGCTTTGGCGATGGTTTCGATGAGGGCCGGCTGGCCGCCGGTGACACCGCTGGCCTGGTTGGGCTTTTGCAGCGCATGGGTCACGTCCATCACCACGGGCACGCCGAAGCGCTGCATGGCCGGCAGGTTGCGGTAATCGACCACTAAATCGGAGTAGCCGAACGAGTTGCCCCGCTCGGTGAGGACGACGTGCGGGTTGCCCGATTCCTGCACCTTATCCACTGCGAACTTCATGGCCTCGCCGCTCAGGAATTGGCCTTTTTTGATGTTGACGACCTTGCCGGTGTTGGCCGCGGCGATGAGCAAATCGGTCTGCCGGCACAAAAACGCGGGGATTTGCAGCACGTCGACGTACTTCGCCGCCAGGGCCGCCTCGCCCGACTCGTGGATGTCCGTCACGGTGGGCACGCCGATTTCGCGCCCCACTTTTTGCAGGATGCGGAGCGCCGTTTCGTCGCCGATGCCCTTGAACGAGTCGAGCCGCGAGCGGTTGGCCTTGCGGTACGAACCCTTGAAAATGAACGGAATCTGGAGCTTGTCGGTGATGTGCTTGATGCGCTCGGCGATGCGCAGGGCCATGTCCTCGCCTTCGATGACGCAGGGCCCCGCCATCAGAAAAAACTGGCCCGACTGGGTGTGACGAAAATGCGGCAAAGCCGTGGCGAGTGTGGTGAACATGGCGGTATTTATTTCTTTTTGAGGCAGATGAACAACTCCCGCCCTTGCCGGGGCCGGAGCGAATTGGTGGCCGTTTCGAAGCGATGAAACGTAAAGTACGGCGCGAAGTACGCCCGGTATTCGGCGCGGGTGCCGCCGAAGGGCGGCTCGGTGGCCTTGGGGAATTCGGTGTCGAAGAGCAAGCCCACCAGCGTGCCGCCGGGGCGCAGCAGCGCGGCGCACTGCCGGGCGTAGGCGGGGCGCAGGGCGGGATCGAGGGCGCAAAAAAACGTCTGCTCCACAATGAAATCGTAGGGCGGGTCGTTGGGCAGGGCAAAAAAGTCGGCCAGCAGCAGGTGCGCAGCCGGAAAGTCGGGCACCCGCGCGGCGAGGGCCCCCAGGGCTTCGGCCGCAAAATCGGCCACGAACACCTGCCGGAAACCGGCCCGGTGCAGGTACTCGGCCTCGTAGGCACGGCCGGCCCCGGGAACGAGGACGCGCGGCTGCGCGGCCGGGTCGAGCTGGTCGAAATAAGTGCGCAGCGGGGGCGTGATACGCCCAGCGTCCCAGCCGTCGCGGCCGGCGGCGTAGCGCTGCTCCCAGTAGGCAGCGTCCAGGGTTGGGGTAACCGATTCCATCCGACAAAAGTATAAAGCTGGGGCATACCGGCATTCATAAATGCGCCCAGCCGCTACATTTACGCCGGCCACTACCCGGCCGGCATTCATTCGCTCACCTTTTTTTTCGCTTAACCCCCCCCGTATGAACCCCAACGAAAACCCCGAACCCCGGAAAAATAACAGCCGCGTCCTGCTTTGGGTGGCCCTTGTCCTCGTGTTGCTGGGCATCAACGGCGTGTTGCTGTACCTGCGCAGCCAGGAGCAGACCAAAAACGAGCAGCTCACGACCGACGTGCAAGCGAAGGACACCAAGCTGACGGAGCAAATCAAAGAATACGAGGCCATTAAGGCCGACTTTGAGCGCCAAAGCCAGGAATTGCAAAAGCTGGGGCTGAGCAACGATTCGCTGAAAAGCCGCATCGCCAGCGTGAACGCCGACCTGCTGCGGCTGCACTCCTTTAAGGCCGGCAGCTTCTCGCTGGCCATGCAAAAGCAGTTCAAGCAACGCGCCGTCAACCTGGAAGGCCAACTGAAGAAGCGCGACGAAGAAATCGCCCAGCTCAAGAAGGACAACGAGACGCTTTACACCGAAACCACGACGCTGAAAGAGCGGCAGAACAAGCTGACCGACACCATCAGCACGATTTCTAAAACCAACCGCGACCTGTCGGATAAAGTGACGGTGGCCTCGCGCCTCCAGGCCGATAACATCCACGTGGCCATCATCACGAGCAAAAACAAGGAAAAGGAGGACGACAAGGAGGAGTTCAAGGCCAAGCGCGTGGACAAAGTGAAGGTGACCTTCAACCTGTCGCGCAACGACGTGTCGCCGAAGGAAACCAAAGCCGTTTACATGCGCATCCTGGAGCCCGACGGCGCGGCCCTCTACAACCTGAGCACCGGCGGCGGCACCTTCACCGTTGACGGCCAGGAGTCGTTCTACACCCAAAAGCAGGACGTGGTGTACGACAACTCCCACCAAGCCGTGCAGTTTACCTACGCCAAAGGCGCGGCCTACAAAAAGGGCGTGCACACGGTAGAACTGTACGAAGGCGGGGCCCTGATGGGCAAAACCACCTTCACACTCAAATAGCCAGCCTTGCTTTTTCAAGCAAAAAAGGGCCGCCCCGGATTACCGGGGCGGCCCTTTTATATTGTCGTCCTTCCAAGCAAAGCCGTCCTTCTGGGCAACGCTTCTTTTCGCACAACGCTGTCCTTCCGAGCGTAGCGAGGAACCTGGGGGCCCTCAACCCAGATTCCTCGCTGCGCTCGGAAGGACAGCGTTGCTTGGAAGGATGGCTCCCCTTGGAAAGACCGGCGGCCGCTAGTGCGCGTTTGCTTCGTTTTCGTACGCGTCCAGCTTGGCCAGCGTCGCGGCGATGTCTTCCGTGAACAGGGTGACGACGGCCCCGTCCGGGGCCGTGGCCAGCACGTGGTCGATGGCGTCGAGCTCGTTTTCGATGTACGTGATGGGCAAATCGGGCTTGTCGAGGCGCAGGCCGCGGGTCATGATTTCGCGCAGAAACTCGGCCGACTTGCCGCGCAGGTCGCGGTCCTGGCGCAAAATCACTTCGTCGAAGATGCGGCCCGCCACGCGCGCAAAGCCCAGCGTGTCTTCGTCGCGGCGGTCGCCGAGGCCCGACACGACGCCGATTTTGCGGGTGGCGGCGGTGGCGTCCATGAAGCCGGCAAATTTCTCAATCCCCGCCGTGTTGTGGGCGTAGTCGACCACGACTTCAAATTTTGGAAACTTGTACACGTTCATCCGCCCCGGCGTTTTGGTGGCCGAGGGCACGAAGGTGCGCAGGGCCGTCTTGATGTCGTCGGGGCCGAAGCCGGCCAGATGGCCGGCCAGGGCCGCCGCCAGGCTGTTTTCGATGTTGAAGCCCGCCCGCCCGCCAAACGTGACCGGAAACTCGGCCGCCCGGTCGATGCGCAGCTTGTAGCTGTTGCGGTAAATCGTGATGTAGCCGGCCTCGTACACCGCCGCCACGCCGCCGGCCGCCACGTGCTCGCACACCCGGGGGTTGTGCTCGTCCATGCTGAACAGGGCCACCTGGCAATCGAGGGTGCGGGCCATGTTGTACACCAGGTCGTCGTCGGCGTTGAGCACGGCCCAGCCCGATTTGCGCACCGTGCGGGGCAGCACGCCCTTCACGGCGGCCATTTCCTCCACGGTGTGAATGTCGCGCATGCCCAGGTGGTCGGCGGCCACGTTGGTCACCACGGCAATGTCGCAGGTGTGGAAGCCCAGGCCCGAGCGCAGCATGCCGCCGCGCGCGGTTTCGAGCACGGCGTAGTTCACGGTGGGGTCGCGGAGCACGAACTCGGCGCTTTGCCCGCCGGTGCAGTCGCCTTTTTGCAGCTGCACCCCCTGAATGTAGATGCCATCGGTGGTGGTGAAACCCACTTTGTAGCCCTTGCTGGCCACCATGTGCGCGATGAGGCGGGTGGTGGTGGTTTTGCCGTTGGTGCCGGTGATGGCGATGATGGGGATGCGCGCCGTGCTGCCGGGCGGAAACAGCATGTCGACCACGGGGGCCGCCACGTTGCGCGGCAGGCCCTCGGTGGGGTCGATGTGCATGCGGAAGCCGGGGGCGGCGTTCACCTCGATCACGGCCCCGCGGCTTTCGTTCAGGGGCACGGCGATGTCGTGGGTGAGCAGGTCGATGCCGCAGATGTCGAGGCCCACGATGCCGGCCACGCGCTCGGCCAGCAGCAGGTTGTAGGGGTGAATGAGGTCGGTGACGTCGGAAGCCGTGCCGCCGGTGCTGATGTTGGCCGTGCTTTTCAGGTACTGGATTTCGCCGGCGGGCAGCACCGTGTCCAGGGCCCTCCCCTGCTTGGCCAGCAAGGCCAGCGTGTGCGCATCGGCCTTGATGCTGGTGAGGGTTTTTTCGTGGCCCACGCCGCGGCGCGGGTCTTCGTTCACTTTGTCAATCAATTGCTTAACCGTGCTCGTGCCGTCGCCGGTCACGGCCGCCGGGGTGCGCTTGGCGGCGGCGATGAGCTGGCCGTTCACCACCAGCAGGCGGAAGTCGAAGCCTTCAATGAACTGCTCCACGATCACGGCCCGCGAGTACGCCTGGGCGGCTTTGAAGCCCGCGGCTGCGTCGTCCCAGCTCGTGATGTGGATGGTGGCCCCCTTGCCGTGGTTGCCGTCGAGCGGCTTGGTGACGATGGGAAAGCCCAGCTCCTCGATGGCGTCGCGCAGGCCGTCTTCCGAGTACACGGTGGTGCCGCGCGGCACCGGCACGCCCGCGTCGTGGAGCATGGCCTTGGTGCGGTTCTTATTACCCGCCACCTCCACCCCGGCGTGCGAGGTGAGGCTGGTGGTGGTGGCCCAGATGCGGCGCTGGTTCACGCCGTAGCCGAGCTGGATGATGGACGTGTTCTTGAGCTGGATGTAGGGAATGTTGCGCGAAGCGGCCTCGGCCACGATGCTGTAGGTGCTGGGCCCAAAAAATTCGTCCTCCCGAATCTCGTGCAGCTCGGCGATGATCGGCTTCAAATTCACGTCCTCGCCCCGGCAGAGGGCCCCCACCACGTCCACGGCGGCTTCGGCGGCCACGCGGCCGGCGCGCTCCTCCTGGTAGGCAAACACCACGTACTCCACGCCGTCTTCGCGGGCCGGGTACGACTTGCCCCAGAACACGGGCATGCCCGCCTGCCGCTGCAATTCCAGCGCCACGTGCTGGATGACGTGGCCCAGGGGCTCGCCGTCGCTCAGGCGTTCGGGCGTCAGGGGCGGGTGCTTGGTGGTGTGGCGGCTGCCGGCCCCGCTCACGCCCGCCGGCTGGTGGGCCTGCCCGATGTGGGGCAGCAGGGCCCCCAGCCGCTCGGGCAGGCCCGGCACGGCGCTCGACCACTGCCCGGCGAATTCTTTTAAATCAACTTTGGCCACGATGAGCTTGTGGTGCTTCACCGACCAGTAGCTGGGGCCGCGCATGGTGCGCAGGTCAACAATTTTCATATCCGCGAGATGGATTAACGACGTTTTCGGACGCGTGGGCTATTCAACGCAAGCCCAGCCACGAAATGTAGGCACAACCCGGCCCAAAACCATAGCCGGGGCCCTGCCGGTACGAAAAAGCCCCGCTGGCCGTGGGGCGAGCGGGGCTTTCCTGCTTCAAAACAAGAGGTGACGGGCGGATTCGAACCGCCGTAGGAGGTTTTGCAGACCTCTACCTAGCCGCTCGGTCACGTCACCGGGAGGGCTTTCGGGAGCGCAAAGGTAAGCAGCCCGCCCGGCCCCGGCAACCCAGCCCGCACAAAAAAAGCCCCGGCGCGTGCGCCGGGGCTTCTCTTGGCTGTTGTTCAGGGCTTAGGCTTCCTGAATTTCGGCGTTGTCGGGGGCCGCGCCGGCCTCCGGGGTTTTGGCGGCGGCCTGGTCCTTGAGCTTCTGCTCGCCGGCCTTGCGCTCGTTGCCCATCATCTGGTCGCGCAGGGCGCTCAGCGCGTCGAGGTCGCCGAGGGTCGACTTGTCGTCGGTCTGCGGCTTCTTCAGGTCGCTCATCTTGCCTTCGCCCTGGGGCTCGCCCTTGGCGTTGGGCTTCTTCTTGAACTTGGCGTTGCGGCTGTCGTCCTCGGCGGCCGCGGCCTGGTTGTACACGGCGGTGTGCGAGAGCACAATGCGGCGGTCGTCCTTCGAGAATTCGGTCACGCGGAAGTCCAGGGCCTCGCCGTTTTCGGCGTTGCTACCGTCTTCCTTCGCCAGCCCTTTCGGATAAGCGAAGCCTTCGATGCCGTACGGCAGCTCCAGCACGGCCCCACGCTCCGATTTCTCGGTGATGGTGGCGCGGTGCACCGAGCCGGGGGTGAACACCGTCTGGAACGTATCCCAGGGGTTTTCTTCCAGCTGCTTGTGGCCCAGGGCCAGGCGACGGGCGCCCAGGTCCAGCTCCAGCACCACCACGTCGAGGCGGTCGCCCACCTTCACGAACTCCGAAGGGTGCTTGATTTTTTTGGTCCACGACAGGTCCGAGACGTGCACGAGGCCGTCCACGCCTTCCTCCAGCTCCACGAAGAGGCCGAAGTTGGTGAGGTTGCGCACCAGGCCGTTGTGCTTGGTGCCCACGGCGTACTTGCCGCCGAAATCACCCCGCGTCCACGGATCTTCGGTCAATTGCTTGATGCCGAGGCTCATCTTGCGGTCTTCGCGGTCGAGCGTCAAAATCTGCGCTTCCACCACGTCGCCCTGCTTGATGAAGTCCTGCGGGTTGCGCAGGTGCTGGCTCCAGCTCATTTCCGACACGTGAATCAGGCCTTCGACGCCCGGCACCACTTCCATGAACGCGCCGTAGTCGGCCACGTTCACAATGCGGCCCGACACCTTGGAGCCCGGCTGTAGCTCGGCCGGCAGCGAATCCCACGGATGCGGGAGCAACTGCTTGAGGCCCAGCGAAATGCGCTTCTTGGCTTCGTCGAAATCCAACACCACGATGTTGAGTTTCTGGTCGAGCTGCAACACCTCGCTCGGGTGGCCGATGCGGCCCCACGAGATGTCGGTGATGTGCAGCAGGCCGTCTACGCCGCCGAGGTCGATGAACACGCCGAAGTTGGTCATGTTCTTGATGTTGCCTTCCAGAATCTGACCTTTTTCGAGGTTGTTGAGGATGGCTTCACGCTGCTGCTCCAGGTCCTTCTCGATGAGGACTTTGTGCGACACCACGACGTTATCAAAGGCGGAGTTGATTTTCACCACCTTCACTTCCATGCGGCGGCCGACGTA
>JANXOE010000189.1 GCA_025353745.1 Hymenobacter sp. | reverse complement strand
CCTGTGCAAGGCCCAGCGCTACCGCTACGCCCACAACGACATGGCCGACCTGGAAAAGCAGCTCCAGGCCGCCCAGGCCAAGGGCAGCCGCCACCGCGTCATCGTCACCGACGGCTCGTTTTCGATGGACGGCACCATCGCGCAGCTCGACAAAATCTGCGACCTGGCCGACAAATACCAGGCCCTGGTGATGGTGGACGAGTGCCACAGCAGCGGCTTTTTGGGCAAAACCGGCCGCGGCACCCACGAGCTGCGCGGCGTGCTGGGCCGCATCGACATCATCACCGGCACGCTGGGCAAGGCCCTGGGCGGGGCCATGGGCGGCTTCACCTCGGGCCGCAAGGAAATCATCGAGCTGCTGCGCCAGCGCAGCCGGCCGTACTTGTTCAGCAACACGCTGGCCCCGGCCATCGTGGGCGCCTCGCTGCGCGTGCTGGAGCTGCTCACCGAAAGCACGGCCCTGCGCGACCGGCTCGAAGAAAACACCCAGTATTTCCGCGCCCAGATGACCGCCGCCGGCTTCGACATCCGCCCCGGCCAGCACCCCATCGTGCCGGTGATGCTCTACGACGCCAAGCTGGCCCAGGAATTTGCCGCCCGGATGCTGGACCACGGCGTTTACGTGGTGGGCTTTTATTACCCGGTGGTGCCGCAGGGCCAGGCCCGCATCCGGGTGCAGCTGAGCGCCGCCCACACCCGCGCCCACCTGGACCAGGCCATCGCGGCGTTCACCGCAGTGGGCCGGGAACTGGGCACGCTGAAAGACCGCGCCGCCGCGCTGCCCGGCGCCGTTTAGGCGCCGCCGGCCGCACCGCAGGCCAAAACGTGTTTTTTCGCCACAAAACCCGCCGATGACCGGCCCAGTGGCTGCCACCCCGCAGGCCAAGCGGTTATTTTTTTGGCCTGCGGGGCAAGTTGGCAAGCACCGGCCCGCCCAACGCGATTCCCGACCGGCTCACGCAACAGTCGCAACTTAGGAATTAGAGTTAATATAAAAATATTTATTAATATAATAACTATTTAATTATTTTTAATAATGCTCTTATTGATAATTAATGGTGTTTCCATTAATTATTAATGGTACCTTGGGTCAATTAAGCTCTTCTCTGTCTGCTTTATGACCGCTGCTGCTGCCGGAACCGCCCGTCGCTGCCTGCCCTTTTCCGACCAGTGCCCATGATTCGGCTCTTCCTCGTCGACAGCCATGCCATCGTGCGGAACGGTATCCGGGCCCTGCTGGCCGACGAGGCCGACCTGGTGGTGGTGGGCGAGGCCGGCCACGGCCAGGAGCTGCTGGAGCGCTTGCCCACCGTGCCCGCCGATGTGGTGCTGCTCGACGTGGATATGCCCGTGCTGGGCGGGCTGGCCACCACCGTGCGCCTGCACGCCGAGTACCCGGCCGTGCGGGTGCTGGTGCTCACCCTGCTGGCCCACGAGCGCTACATCGGGCAAATGTTCGACGCCGGCGCGATGGGCTACGTGCTCAAAAGCGCCGACCGGGCCGAGATTGTGGCCGCCATCCGGGCCGTGGTGGCTGGCAAGCAGTTTTTGTCGTCCGAGCTGGGGCTGGCCATGTTTTACAAGGTGCAGGTGCGCCACGCCGACGCCCACGAACACGCCCACGAGCGGAAAGACCACCATCTCACGGCCCGCGAGCTGGAAGTGCTCAAGCTCATCGCCGGGGGCCTCACCACCAACGAAATCGCCGCCAAGCTTTTCACCAGCAAGCGCACCATCGAAACCCACCGCCACAACATCCTGGAAAAAACCCGCACCAAAAACACGGCCGCCCTCGTCCACTTGGCCATGACCGATGGCCTGCTAAACTAGGCGCGCCGCGCAAAATTCAGCCGACCCCTGCTTAATATAGTAATAATCAAGATATTACATCAATCTTTGCCAGAGGCCATTGACTGGCATTGCGGCATATACCGGTGGTTCAAATCAGTATATTTTACAATTTAAAATCAGCGTTTTACCATATAAATCCGCCAGGGGCAAGGGGTAGATTTACGGAATCCTTTGCTACTGAAAAGTAGCGGGCACCGCCCGAAGCAGCGGCCCGGCTTCGGACGGCCGCTGCTTCGGGCCCAAAGCCTTTCGCTATGCGTGTGTACCGAGAGTTGCTGCCCCACAGCTGCTTGCTCATCCTCACCGATAGCGACGGGGAGAGCGGCCCCGCCCCCCTGGCCCGGGCCCTGTGCTGGGCCCTGCGCCACCGCTACCGCCGCGTGTGGGTCGATTGCAGCAGCGTGGCCGTGCTGAGCACCGCCGTGTTGCGCTTGTTGCGGCGCGGCGCGGCACTGCTGCAGCAGCGCGGCGGCTGCCTGGTGCTGTGCCACCCGCCGGAATCGTTCGACGCGCCCGCGACGGGGGAAATACCGGACGGCTTGGCCGTGGCCGCGTCGTTGCTCGACGCGGAGCACGTGCCAACGCTGCCCGACTAGCGCCTACGTGGTGGCCGCCACGGCCACGGGCTGGCCGGCGTCGCGGTTGTCGGCCCCGAGCCACTCGCCGAGGCGCGCGGCCAGGGCGTCCGCGTCGAGGCCGCGCTCGACCACGCCGTGGCGCACGAGGCTCATCTGGCCGGTTTCTTCGCTCACCACCAGCACCACGGCGTCGGTGATTTCGGTGAGGCCGATGGCGGCGCGGTGGCGCAGGCCCAGGGCGGCGGGCACGCCGGGGTTGTCGCTCACGGGCAGAATGCAGCGGGCGGCTTGCAGGCGGCCGTTGGCCACAATCACGGCCCCGTCGTGCAAGGGGCTGGTTTTATTGAAAATACTCAGCAGCAAGCGCTTGCTCACTTCGGCGTCGAGCGTGTCGCCCGATTCGGCGTAGGTGCTCAGGTCGGAGGCCTGGCTGAAGCAGATGAGGGCCCCGGTGTACTTGCTGCTCAGGCTTTTGGCTGCTTCCACGAACGGCGTCACCGTGAGCGGGGCGGCCTTCGAGCGGCCCCAGCGCCAGCGCCGCACCCGCTCGAAGGCCGTGGCCTGCCCCACGGTAAGCAAAAACCGCCGAATTTCCTGCTGAAACAAGATGATGGTGGCCAGCACGCCCACGCTCATGAACTCGCCCAGGATGGTGGTGAGCAGCTCCATGCCCAGGGCCTTCACCACGAGGTAGAGCAGGTAGAGCGACGCCCAGCCCACGGCCACGTTCAGGGCCACCGAGCCGCGCAGCAGCTTGTAGAGCTGGTAGAGCAGCACGGCCACCAGCAGGACGTCGGCCGCGTCCGTCCAGCCGAAGCGCAAAAAATCGATGGGAAAGGGGCCGGACACGGGGCGGGACGGTGAAGGGTGGTGGACGGGTGAGCAGCCGGGAACTACGAACTGGAAACCAGCCGCCAAGGGCTGGAATATGGGCGAAATTAGGCTATTCCGTTGGCTGGGGCTCGTATTGATGCGCTACCCTTGGGCCGACGGCTCAGGCGGCGCCGGGGCCGCTGCCCGGGAAACGGCCCGGGCCCCGGTTTCACCGCAAAGACTCCAAAAGCCGGCCCAACGTTGCCAGTGGCGTGTCAATTTTTAACCCGGCCCTCCCCGCTCGGCGATTCACCGCCCCGGTCTGCGCTTCCCCTGCACCGGCCGGGCCCGGCCCGGGCAGCGCCTTCGGACCGTTCGACCAGTAGAATCCTATATTTCAGGAAAGATATTCAAAAAAAAGCTGAATTACTTGCGCCGCTTCGGCGGCGTCGTGCACCCGCAGCAGCCTGGCCCCGCCCTGCAAGGCCAGCACGTGCAGCGCCGTGGTGCCGTTGAGGGCCGTTTCGGGCGTCAGGCCCAGGGGGCCGTACACCAGGCGCTTGCGCGAAAGGCCGGCCAGCAGCGGCAGGCCGAGGGCCCCCAGCTCGGGCAGGCGGCGCAGCAGGGCGTGGCTCTGGGCAGCGGTTTTGGCGAAGCCGAAGCCGGGGTCGAGGACGACGTCGACGGCCCCGGCGGCGCGCAGGGCGGCCAGGCCGTCGCGGAAGTAGCCCAGCAGCTCCAGCACCAGGTCGTCGGCGTAATCGGTGCGCTGGGCCATGGTTTGGGGCGTGCCGCGCAGGTGCATCAGCACGTAGGGCACGCGCAGGCGGCCCACGGTGGCGAACATGGCGGCGTCGAGGGTGCCGCCGCCCACGTCGTTCACCAGGTCGGCGCCGGCGGCCACGGCCGCTTCGGCCACGCCGGCCCGGAAGGTGTCGACCGACAAAAACGCGGCGGGGAATTCGCGGCGCAGGGCCCCCACGGCGGGCAGCAGGCGGGCGGTTTCTTCTTCCACCGAAACATCGGCCGCGCCGGGGCGGGTGCTGTGGGCCCCCAGGTCGAGCACGGCGGCCCCGGCGGCCAGCAGGGCCCCGGCGCGGGCCAGCAGGTCGGCCTCGGACGCCACGCGGCTGCCGGCAAAAAACGAGTCGGGCGTGAGGTTGAGGATGCCCATCACCCGGGGCCGGCGCAAATCGAGCAAGCGGCCGTGGGGGCTCAGCAGCGAATGAGTGGTGGCGGGCAGCAGCGAAGGAGCGGGGAGCATGGGCAGGCAGGATGGGCTACGTCGGGCCAATATCCGCTCGCCGGGGCGAACTTGCGGCGGTGAGGAGCTTGTCGTTCAAAAAACGCACCCACTCATTTCCTCCTTCACTCTTTTATTCCTTGACCACCCCCGAGCACTACGACCAGCTGCTGGCGCGCTGCCGCCAGCTGTTTCTGGCCAAAACCCACGACTACGGCACGGCCTGGCGCATTTTGCGCCTGCCGTCGGTCACGGACCAGATTTTCATCAAGGCCAACCGCATCCGCACCATCCAGGAAGTGGGCACCCAGCGGGTGGCCGACGGCGTGGACGAGGAGTTCGTGGCCATCGTCAACTACTGCCTCATCGCCCTCATGCAGCTGCACCTGCCCGCCGATGCGCCCCTGGACCTGGCCCCCGACGCCGTGGCCGCCGCCTACGACGGCGAGGCCGCCGAAAACCGCCGCCTGCTGCTGGCCAAAAACCACGACTACGGCGAGGCCTGGCGCCAAATGCGCGTGGCCAGCATCACCGACCTGATTTTGATGAAATTGCACCGCGTGAAGCAGCTGGAGAACTTGGGCGGCGCGGCCCAGGTTTCGGAAGGCGTGGAGGGCAGCTACCGCGACATGCTCAACTACGCCGTGTTTGCCCTGATTCTGGGCGGGGCGTAACGTCCGCCGGCGGTTGGCGTTAGAACCGTTGCCCGCCCGCTTTTCTGCTTAGCACCCACTGCCATGCCCCTTTCTACGCCCCACGCCCCGGCCCCCGCGTCCGTGCCCCCGATGTTGCCGCCCCGCCCGCTGCGCTACTTCACCCGCGTGTGCTGGGTGCTGCTGGGGGCCGTGTTCATCTTTTCGGGGCTCATCAAGCTGAACGACCCGGTGGGCACGGCCCTCAAGCTGGAAGAATACTTCGAGGTGTTCGCCAAAGATTTCAGCCCGTTTTTTCTCACCCTCAAAGATTCGGCCCGGTTCCTGTCCATCCTGCTCAGCTCGTTGGAAGTGATTCTGGGCGTGGCCGTGCTGCTGCGCTGGCACCTGCGCAAAACGCTGTGGGTGCTGCTGGTGCTGCTGGTATTTTTTGGGTTCCTCACGTTTTATTCGGCGGCGTTCAACAAGGTGACCGACTGCGGCTGCTTCGGCGATTTCCTCAAGCTCACGCCCTGGGCTTCGTTTGCCAAAGACCTGTTTTTGCTGGCCCTGTGGGGCATCGTGTTCCTGAACCAGCGGTTTTTGCGGCGCACCTACGCCGCCGGCACCACGGGCCTGATGATGATGACCATTGCCACGGCCGTGGCCGTGGGCATCGGCATGCGGGCCCTGGGCCACCAGCCGTACTTCGATTTCCTGCCTTATAAAGTGGGCAACAACCTGCCGCGCCTGATGAAGGCCCCGGAGGCGGCCCGCTACCGCTACACGTTCACGCGCGGCAGCGAAACGAAAACCTTCGACCAGTTCCCGGCCGACCCGGCCTGGAAGTACCAGTCGATGGTGCTGCTCAACCCCGCCGAGTCGCGCCCCACCATCACCGATTTCGCGGTGTACGACCTCGACGGCAACGACGTGACGCCGCAGGTGCTCACCGGCAACAAGCTCGTGCTCATCGTGCAAAACAGCAACAAGGCCGACCGCGACCGGTTCGAGGCCATCAACGCCCTGCTGGCGGCGGCCGAGAAGTCGCGCAAGCACATCGGCGTGCTGGCCATCACCAGCACCAACCCGGCCAAGTTCGACGCCTTCCGCCACGACGTGAACCTGGCCGTGCCCTACTACACCGCCGACGCCACCGTGCTCAAGTCGATGGTGCGCTCGAACCCCGGCCTGATGGTACTCCAGAACGGCACCGTGCTGGCCAAGTACCACTACCACGACGTGCCGGACCTGTACGAAGTCGAAAAGCTGTTTTAGCGCTCAGTGCCGGCCCGGGCGGCCAGCGAAAAGCCGGCCGCCCGGTAATCGCTGGGCCCCGGGGCCGTCCTCCCTATCGTGTCGCCTGGCAACTCGCCTTTTGCAGAGCCATCAACGATTACCGGGCCGCCGGCGAAAAGCCGGCCGCCCGGGCCGGCCCCCGCTACTTGGCCAAATACCACCAACTGAACCCGATGCTCACTTTTTTCCTTCGCCGCCTGGGCCAGGGCCTGCTCGTGCTGGTGGGCGTGGCCTGCACGGTGTTTTTTCTCTTCAATGTACTGCCCGGCGACCCCGCCGCGCTACTCGCCGGCCAGCGCACCGACCTGGCCACCAAGGCCGCCATCAACGCCGACCTGGGCCTCGACCAGCCCCTGCCCCAGCGCCTGGCCGGCTACCTGAACGACGTATCGCCGCTGGGCCTGCACCCGCGCGACTCGGCCGGCCGCGCCCGCTACGGGGGGCTCGTGCTGCTGCCGCTGGGGCCCCGGGCGCTGGTGCTGAAGGTGCCGTACCTGCGGCGCTCGTTCCAGAGCAACAAAGACGTGCTCCGCATTCTGCTCGATTATTTTCCCGGCACGCTGTGGCTGGCGCTGGCGGCCATGCTGCTGGCCAGCGCGGGGGGCGTGGCCCTGGGCGTGGCGGCGGCCCTGCGGCCGCAGTCGGCCCTGGACCGGGCCCTGGTGACGACCTCGGTGCTGGGCATTTCGGTGCCGTCGTTCGTGGCGGCCATCCTCATCGCCGTCACGTTTGGCTTCTACTGGAGCCGCTGGACGGGCCTGAGCCTCACCGGCCAGCTCTTTGAAACCGATCCGTTCACGGGGCAGCGGCACCTGGTGCTGCGCAACCTGCTGCTACCGGCCGTGGCGCTGGGCGTGCGGCCGCTGGCGGTCATCACGCAGCTCACGCGCTCGAGCATGCTCGACGTGCTGGGGCAGGACTACATCCGCACGGCGCGGGCCAAGGGCCTGAGCTACCGCGCCACCGTGCTGCGCCACGCCCTGCGCAACGCCCTGAACCCGGTGGTCACGGCCGTATCGGGCTGGCTGGCCTCGCTCATGGCCGGTGCGTTTTTTATCGAGTACATTTTCAACTGGAAAGGTTTGGGCACCATCACGTTGCGGGCGGTCGAAAACCTTGATTTTCCGGTCGTCATGGGCGCCACGCTCTTCGTGGCGGCGCTGTTCGTGCTCATCAACATCGCCGTCGACGTGCTCTACGCCGTGCTCGACCCGCGGGTAAAAATCAATTGACAGTTCCCGACCAGCAATTAACAGTCACTATCTTGCGAATAATTATTTTCAATAACTCATTGAAAAATAAGTTATTAAATTGATTTTTTTGAGCAAATATCAATTAGCAATTTACTCCCGGGCAGCTGTTAAATGTTAATTGATGACGGTTAAATGAACATGCATCTTTCCTTACTCGGGATGCCCGGCTCGGGCAAAACCACGCTGGGCAGGGCCCTGGCCCAGCACTTCGGCCGGCCGTTTTTGGACCTGGACGCCGAGATTGTGGCGCGGGCCGGGCTGACGGTGCCGGACATTTTCGCGCAGCACGGCGAAGAATATTTTCGGCGGCTGGAGGCCGAGGCCCTGCGCGCCGTGGTGGCCCGGCCCGAGCCGCTGGTGCTGGCCACGGGGGGCGGCACGCCGTGCTTCCACGACAACATCAAAACTTTGAATAGCACCACTTACACCCTTTGGCTCGACGTGCCGGTGGCCGTGCTGGCGCGCCGCCTGGACCGGGGCGGCACCGCCCGCCGCCCCTTGCTGGCCGCCGCCGGCCCCGGCCTGGCCGCGTGGCTGGCCAAAACCCTGGCGGCCCGCCAGCAGTTTTACGCCCAAGCCCGGCTGCGCTTCGCCGAAACCAACGACCCGCTGGCGGCGCTGCTGCCCGCGTTGGCGCAGGCGGGCTTTCCGGCCGCGGCCCCCGTTTAGGCGGAGGGCTGTAAATTTGCTGGCCGAATTGTTCGCTCAAACTCGTCTTCTCCATGCAACCAATTTCTGCAGCGCCCGCCATGGCCCCCGTGCGGCCCAAGCACAAAGGCTCGGCCCAGCTTTTCCAAAATCCCCTGCTGGAGCGCCTCTCCCACACGCACATCGCTTGGCCGGTGGGCATTTTTGTGGCCACTACGCTGCTGAGTTTATACTACGGCTTCACCCACGGCTTCTTGTCGGGGGCGTTGGCGCTGGGGCTGTTTTTGGGCGGGTGGTTCCTGTTCTCTTTTGCCGAGTACGCGGTGCACCGCTACCTCTACCACCTGCCGGCCACCACGCCCAAACGGGCCAAGCTGCAGTACACGATGCACGGCGTGCACCACGAGTACCCCAAGGACAAGACCCGGCTGGCCATGCCGCCCATCGTCACGGTGTTCGTGGCGTCGCTGCTGTTTTTCATCTTCCGGCTCGTGTTCGGCAACTGGGCGTTCGGGGTGCTGGCCGGCTTCACGTTCGGCTACGCCACCTACCTGTTCGTGCACTACGCTATCCACGCCTACTCGCCGCCCAAAAACTTCCTGAAAGTGTGGTGGACGCACCACAGCCAGCACCACTACCGGCAAGACGAAGTGGCCTTCGGCGTGAGCAGCACCCTCTGGGACCACCTCATCGGCACCATGCCCAAGGGCCGCCAGGGCGAGTAGCCGGCCCGGATTTAATGCAGCAAAAAGCGGCGCCTTCCCATCCGGGAAGGCGCCGCTTTTTTGTCCGGCCGGGGCCCTGCCTGGCCCCGGCGAGCGCAGCTATTTGCCCACGTAATACTGCAGGTTTTCCTTGGTGATGATGTCGAGCGGCAGGTACTTCAGCGGCAGTACTTTTTTCTTAAAAACCAGCCGGTCGGCCAGCGCGAAAATGCCCCAATACCCTTGCTCCTTCGGGTTTTGGTTGATCAAAAAATCAATCACGTTTTCGTTGAGGAAGTGAATGTTTTTTTCCAGTAAGTCGTAGCCCACCAGCCGGATGTCCTCGCGGCGGTTGGCCTGCAGGTAGGGCGCGATTTCGTAGGCCTTGGAAGTACTCACGAAAATGCCGCGCAGCTGGGCCTGTTCGTCGTCCAGCAGCCGGTTCAGCTGCCGGGCAAACGACGGATCGGCCGGGTCGGGCAGGTCGATGCTGATGATTTTGTCGGGGTGTTCGCGGGGCCCCGGCGCCGGGCCGTTCCGCGCGGGCGCGAGCTGGGCGAAATAATCGCGGAAGCCCCGCTCCTTCTGGGTAACGTGGACGGAGTTGGCGATGTCTTCGGCGATGTGCGCAATCAAAAAAGTGCCCGGCTGCGGCTGCCCGAAACGCACCAGCTTGCCCGCCAGAAAACCGCTTTGGTACGAGTCCTGCCCCACGTAGCTCAAGGGTTGCAGCTCGGCGATGTACGTGTTGAACAGCACGTACGGAATGCCTTGCTGCTGCCACTGCGCAAAAAAAGCCAGCGACTCCCGGTAAAACAACGGGGCCACCAGAATGCCGTCGGGCCGCGAGAGCGTGGCCGCCGTGGCCTGCGCCACGAACGAATCGACCTGGGTCAGGCTGTACGAATAAACCGTGACGCCGATGCCGTACGGCTTCAGCTCGCGGGCGGCCTTGTCGAGGCCGTCGCGGGGGCCCTGCCAGTACGGGTCCAGGGTGTGGTCGGGTTGGATGACGGCCAGCCGGTAGGTGCGGTTCGAGCCCAGCGTGCGGGCCATCATGTTGGGCTCGTAGTCGAGCTCCTGCATCATCAGCAGCACTTTTTGCCGCACTTCCTCCGAAACCCGGCCCCGGTTGTGCAGCACCCGGTCGACGGTTCCCACCGAAACGTTGGCCTTGGCCGCGATATCCTTGATGCGCACCGCATTTTTTTCCATGAGTGTCCGAACGCTTGGTAATGTCCGCTAAAGATAGGACCGAAATAAACGGTTGCGCTGCCGCTAAATCGCAGCAAATCCTGGGTTTAACGCGGGCGGGGCCCGGCCGGCCGGGCCGGGGCGCCCCATTGGTTGGGGGCCCCCGGCCGTCCCGCCATTTTCATACTTGGCCCCCGAAATGTGCACGAAATGCGTCCACAAAATAAATTTTTGCGTGTGCGCACACTCCAAACAAAGTTTTTTGCGTGTGCGCGCACATTTTTTTATTTCCCAGCTTGCTTTGTACATATTAAGCAATTAAGTTTGAGCCATATGAATGGCGGCTTGTCCGAAAAATTCTATTCGCTGGCCGCCGCGAAAACCGTTCGCACGCCGACCACCAGCGCCCGGCCCGCCGCCAACGCCCCGGCGCTGGCGCCCCGCCGAGGGCCCTGCGCCGCGCCGGCTGCCCGCCGCGCCGCCCCTTTCCTGCTTCGTTCTTAAAGCCCACAAACTTTTAAATTCGAAAATTGGCCATGGAAGTCCTGCATTACCCCGAAACCACGTTTGAAAAGCTTCCGGTAGCCATCTTCGAGAAGTCCGACGAGGGGGCCGTCAGCGTGGCCCACGAAATCGCCGAGCTGATCCGCAGCAAGCAGAAAAAGGGCAAGCAAGCCGTGCTGGGCCTGGCCACCGGCTCGTCGCCGATCGGCGTGTACAAAGAGCTGATCCGCTTGTGCAAGGAGGAAGGCCTGAGCTTTCGGAACGTCGTCACCTTCAACCTCGACGAATACTACCCGATGCAGCCGGACGAGCTGCAGAGCTACGTCTATTTCATGCACGAGCAGCTGTTCGACCACGTCGACATCCTGCCCGAGAACATCCACATCCCCGACGGCACGCTGCCCATCGGGCTGGTAAAAGACTACTGCCGGGCCTACGAGCGCAAAATAGAGGAGCACGGCGGCCTGGACCTGCAGCTGCTGGGCATCGGCCGCACCGGGCACATCGGCTTCAACGAGCCGGGCTCGTCCATCACGTCGGCCACCCGGCTGGTAAAGCTCGACCCGCTGACCATTACCGACGCGGTGAAGGACTTCATCAAGGAAGAATACGTGCCGCTGCGGGCCCTGACGATGGGGGTGGGCACCATCATGAAAGCCCGCAAGATCGTGCTGATGGCCTGGGGCGAAGGCAAGGCCAAAATCCTGCAAGAAACGGTGGAGGGCAAGATTTCGGATGCGGTGCCGGCTTCTTTTCTGCAGCAGCACCCCAACGCCCGGGTGGTGGTGGACCAGTGGGCGGCCCTGGAACTGACCCGCGTGAAAACGCCCTGGCTCGTGGGCATGTGCGCCTGGGACGACGCGCTGATCCGGCGGGCGGTGATCTGGCTGAGCCTGAAAATGCAGAAGCCCATCCTGAAACTGACCGACGAAAACTACAAAGACGGCAGCCTGAGCGACTTGCTGGTGGAAGCCGGCAATGCCTACAACCTGAACCTCAAGGTGTTCAACACCATTCAGCGCACCATCACGGGCTGGCCGGGCGGCAAGCCCAACTCCAACGACGCCCAGCGGCCCGAGCGGGCCGTGCCGGCCGTGAAACGGTCCCTGATTTTCAGCCCGCACCCCGACGACGACGTGATTTCGATGGGCGGCACGCTGCTGCGGCTCGTCGACCAGGGCCACGACGTGCACGTGGCCTACCAGACGTCGGGCAACATCGCCGTGTTCGACGACGACGCCCGCCGCTACGCCGATTTCGCCCTTGATTTTGCCGAGAAGATGAACGTGGGCGTGGCCAGCACGCGGCAGGAACACGCGGAGGTCGTCGAGTTTTTGAAGCACAAAAAGCTGGGCGAAGAAGACAGCCCGCTGGTGCAGGAGATCAAGGCCCTCATCCGCAAGGGCGAGGCGGCGGCGGCGTGCCGCTTTTGCGGCGTGAAGGAGCCGAACGTGCACTTCATGAACATGCCGTTTTACGAAACCGGCCAGGTGAAAAAAAAGCCCCTGGGCGAGGCCGACATCCAGGAAGTGGTGGACATCTTACAGGAAATCCAGCCGCACCAGATTTTCGCGGCCGGCGACCTGCGCGACCCGCACGGCACCCACCAGGTGTGCCTGGACGCCATTTTTGCGGCCCTGGCCCGCCTGAAGGGCCGCGAGGCGTGGGTGGAGGACTGCTACCTGTGGCTCTACCGGGGGGCCTGGCAGGAATGGGGCGTCGAGGAAATTGAAATGGCCGTGCCCATCAGCCCGGAAGAGCTGATGCGGAAGCGAAAAGCCATTTTCAAGCACCAGTCGCAGAAGGACAGCGCGGTGTTTCCCGGCAACGACAAGCGCGAGTTCTGGCAGCGCTCCGAAGACCGCAACCACGACACCGCCCAGCTCTACGACCGCCTGGGCTTGGCGGAGTACGAAGCCATGGAAGCCTTCGTGCGGTACCGGTTTTAAGCCCAACGGCGCACGACCGGCCCGGCAACTTTCGCCCTCTAATGCATTGACTGCAAATGAAAAACGATAGAGCATCTGCCGTCCCGCCCTTGGCCATCATCGGGGCCCTGTTTTTCATTTTCGGGTTCATTACCTGGCTGAACGGCACGCTGATTCCCTTCCTGAAACTGGCGTGCGGGCTGCGGTATTCGCAGGCGCTGCTGGTCACGTTTGCGTTTTACATCGCCTACGTTTTTTTAGCGATTCCCTCGTCGCTCATTCTGCAAAAAACGGGTTTCAAAAACGGCATGGCCCTGGGCCTGGTGGTGATGGCGGCCGGGGCCCTGGTGTTCGTGCCGGCGGCGCAGGCCCGCTCTTTCGTTCTTTTTCTGGCGGGGCTGTTCGTCCAGGGGGCCGGCCTGGCCTTGCTGCAAACGGCCTCCAACCCCTACGCCAGCGTCCTGGGGCCCCTGGAGAGCGCGGCCCGGCGCATCAGCATCATGGGCATTTGCAACAAAGTAGCCGGGGCCCTGAGCCCGGTGATCATCGGGGCGGTGGTGCTGCGCGGGGCCGCCGGGCTGGAAAACCGGCTGGCGGCCACCGCCTCGCCGGCGGGGAAAGCGGCGCTGCTCCAGCAGCTGGCGGACCGGGTGGTGGGGCCGTACGTTGTCATGGCGGCGGTGCTGGTGGTGCTGGCCGCGCTCGTGAGGCTGTCCGGGCTGCCGGAGATTAACCCGAACCAAGATTCGCCGCAGGACGAGCGCGCCGCCGACGGGGCGGCCCGGAGCATCTGGCACTTTCCGCACTTGCTGCTGGGCGTGCTGGCCATTTTTTGCTGCGTGGGCGTCGAGGTCATCGCCGGCGATACCATCACCCAGTACGGCCGGGCGCAGGGCATCAGCCTGGACATCGCCCGCAACTTCACCTCCTTCACGCTGGTGGCAATGCTGGCGGGGTATTGCATTGGCGTACTGGCCATTCCCCGGTACGTGAGCCAGCAGGGGGCCCTGCGCGTCTGCGCCGTTGTGGGCGTGGCTTTCACCGTGGGCATTGTTTTCACGCACGGCTACG
>JANXOE010000179.1 GCA_025353745.1 Hymenobacter sp. | reverse complement strand
GGCCTACTACCAGGACTACCAGACCAAGGTGCGCCAGCTCTCCGACGAGGAGCTGCGCAACGTGCAGAACGACGCCGCCGGGGCCTTCCGCAGCCTCAGCCAAGCCGCCCCGGAAGCCGTGCGGCGGTAGGGCTTGCCCCTCGCAACTGTTGCAAAAAGCCCCGCCGGACGCCCCGGCGGGGCTTTTCCGTGGTCTGAGGGCGGCGCTGCACGGCGGGCTGCCCGGTGCGCCGGGCGTAGAACTTCCTTCCAGCGCTATTACCCCTTCCTGCTTTTACTTGCCCGGCCCCGCTCGCTGCTTGGGGCCACGGGCCGGGGTCGGTTTTCCGGCGCTTGGAATACTTGCGGCGGTACTAAGGCCCGGTTTGTTTAATGGTACAATGGTAATGGGCTGGTTGCGAAGAATTTTGCTGCCCCTCGGCCGCGTACGGCCCCGGTTGTGAGCCGTTGGTTGATAAGTAGCAGGAAGTCATTTTCAAATGGCCGGTATGGTGGCCCCATGTTCCCAAAACGCCGTTTTTCGCGTCAAAAATTTGGTTTAACGCCGTTTTATAAAGTCAGATTCGCAGATATTTTGGTTTGCCCGGCCCGGGGCCCCCGGGATACATTTACCGCCGGGTGCCGCCCGCGGCGGCAGCGAAGCTTTACGCTCCCTTTTTCTTTCCCAACCCCGCTGCCATGATCCGGAACCACCGAACCGCTGCCCTGCTGCTGGCTTCTCTGCTGGGCCTGAGCCAATGCAAGAAGAGCGAGCCCGCCCCGGCCAGGCCCGAAGACCAGCTGCCGCCCGCCACCCAGACCGGGGCCAACACCTTCGGCTGCCTGCTCAACGGCCAGCCCTGGACGCCGCACGGCTCCAACGGCACCGACAACTACAAAGTGATTTACGACCCGGGCTACGCCGGGGGCAGCCTCGACATCCGGGCCTACCGCTACCCCCCGGGCCAAACGACGAACCAATACATATTTATCGGGGGGGGCTCTATTAATAAGCCAGGCAGCTATCCGCTGGATGGCACGACAGCCGGCGTATATTATAGATCCGGAATAAAAGGCAGTTGTAACGAATATTACAATGCGCCCGGCCTGGCAATGCACGGGCAACTGGTTGTCACCCGCCTGGACTACGCCCAGGGCATCGTCTCGGGCACGTTCAATTTCACCCTATCCCAACCCGGCTGCGACACCGTCAAAGTCACGCGGGGCCGCTTCGACAAACGGCTGTGATTTCTTTCCACCTTCTTTCCCGGCAAGAAACCTATTCCGCTTTTGGCGGGGCTTTGCTATAGCCTTTTTGCCACCGGCCAAGGGGCGCGTGAAACGGCGGTGCGGTCGCCCACGAGCTCGTTCACCGCGTCGCTACCCCGGGCGGCGGGCGGTGTACCGGTTATTTTTCTGGCAAAATGCCTTGAGTGGGGCTGGCAGGAGTTTTCTCTGCTCATCCTATTGCGATTTCCTGACGCACTTGGACGATTTGCGTCCGACGACGGCCGATTGCCGCCTGGGATAAGACGATTTCTATGCTGAATTACACGATTTCCATGCCGACTAAATCGAACGCCGCCACGATTTAGGTGGTTTACAGCCGGAATAAGACAATTTCAAGCCGAACACGTCCGATTCTTTATCTGACTAACGCGATTTTCAACCTGACGCCGCCAATTTTTGGTCCGGCTCAGCCAAATCAGGCCCGGCAATGCGCAATCGGCGGGCTGCGCCACGCCGGCTTGCGGTAGGCGCGTCGTTGCGCGGCGCCCGGCATTCTTCCCGTAGTTTTGCCCGACCAACCACCCGCCCACCCCCGCACCGTACGCCCCATGAAGCAAGCCCTCGAACAAGAAACCGCCGCCGACCTGGCCGTGCCCGGCGGCCACCTCCACGCCGACCCCCACGGCCTGCAAGATGTGCTGCGCCAGCTCGGCGTGGAAGCCGAAAACGCCGCCTACAGCACCGGCCAACGCTGGGGCGGGGCCCAAAATGCCGACGTCCGCGCCATCAACGCGCCCGCCGACGGCCAGCTGCTCGCCCGCGTGGCCTTTGCCACCGTGGCCGATTACGACGCGGTGGTGACCACCGCCCAGCAAGCCTTCAAAGCCTGGCGGCTGGTGCCGGCCCCCAAGCGCGGCGACATCGTGCGCCAGATCGGCAACAAGCTGCGCGAATACAAGGAGCCCCTGGGCAAGCTGGTGAGCGCCGAAATGGGCAAAATCCTGCAAGAAGGGCTGGGCGAGGTGCAGGAGATGATTGACATCTGCGACTTTGCCGTGGGCCTTTCGCGCCAGCTGCACGGCTTCACCATGCACTCGGAGCGCCCGGCGCACCGCATGTACGAGCAGTACCAGCCGCTGGGCGTGGTGGGCATCATCTCGGCCTTCAACTTCCCGGTGGCCGTGTGGAGCTGGAACGCCATGCTGGCCGCCGTGTGCGGCGACGTGAGCATCTGGAAGCCTTCGGAGAAAACGCCCCTCACGGCCGTGGCCGTGCAGCACATCATCCGCGATGTGCTGGCCGAGAACGACGTGCCCGAAGGCGTGTTCAGCGTGATTATCGGCGGGCCCGAAATCGGGGCGGCCCTGGCGGCCGACAAGCGCGTGCCGCTGGTTTCGGCCACCGGCAGCACCCGCATGGGCCGCAAAGTGGGCGAAGTGGTGGGGGCCCGCCTGGGCCGCGCCCTGCTCGAGCTGGGCGGCAACAACGCCATCATCGTCACCAAAAACGCCGACCTGAACATCGCCATCCGGGCCATCGTGTTCGGGGCCGTGGGCACGGCCGGGCAGCGCTGCACCAGCACGCGCCGCGTCATCATCGAGGACAGCATTTTTGAGGACGTGAAAAGCCGCCTGCTGGCCATCTACCCCAAGCTGCCCATCGGCCACCCGCTGCAGGAAGGCACGCTGGTAGGGCCCCTGATCGACGGGGCGGCGGTGGCGATGTTCGAAGACGCCCTGGCCCGGGTGCAGGCCGAAGGCGGCCGGCTCCTCACCGGCGGGCAGGTGCTCGGGGGCCCCGCCTACGCCGGCGGCCACTACGTGCAGCCCGCGCTGGTGGAAGTGGAAAACCACTACCACACGGTGCAGGAAGAAACCTTCGCCCCGATCCTCTACCTCATCAAGTACAGCGGCGGCGTGGACGAGGCCATTGCCCTGCAAAACGACGTGCGCCAGGGCCTTTCCTCCAGCATCTTCACCCTGAACCTGCGCGAGGCCGAGGCCTTCCTGGCCGCCGCCGGCTCCGACTGCGGCATTGCCAACGTGAACATCGGCACGAGCGGGGCCGAAATCGGCGGGGCCTTCGGCGGCGAGAAGGAAACCGGCGGGGGCCGCGAGTCGGGCTCCGACGCCTGGAAAGTGTACATGCGCCGCCAAACCAACACCATCAACTACTCGACCGAGCTGCCGCTGGCGCAAGGCATCAAGTTCGACGTGTAGCGGCCGGGCCCCGGCCCAGCCGTGCATGGGGGCCGTTCAGGAGTTGTGCTGGCCCGAGAAAATTTGCACGCATTCTTCCCGAACAGCTACCTTAAAAAGGGCCGCCCGGCAAGCCGGGCGGCCCTTTTTGGTGGGTCAGATCCGGGCCAGCGTGAAGGTGGTGAGGTAGTTGAGGACGGACGTGGCGACGTTGAAATTGCCCCGCAGGTACATCGTGGGGATGAGCACCGCCCCGGCCGCCACGGCCGCCGCGAAGTGCCGCAGCGCGGTGGGCGCCAGGTGGGGGCGCAGCAGGTACAGGCACAGCAGCACCGCCGGCATGCCGTAGGCCAGGCTGCGCGTCATGTCCAGCACCAGGAACGCGCCAAGAAAGATGGGGGGCCCGGCCAGGCCCAGCACGGCCAGCAGCCGGAATTGCCGGGTGGCGAAAAGCAACACCAGCGCGGCCAGCAAAACGGCCCAGAACGACTCCAGCCCGGACAGGAACCCGACGCCCAGCAGGCCCCGCAAGGCACTGTACCGCAGCGCGGAAAGGCCCACCAGCCCCCCGAAGGTGTGCAAGTGGAAGTGGTGGGCGAGGAAGAGCCGGACGGCGGCGTACGCCACAACGCCGAGCAGCAGGGCCCCCGCCGGCCTGCTGGAAAGCAACGCTTTGGCCAGCCCGGCCCAGCTTTGGGCGGCGGGCGAAACCAGGGCCCGGCGCAGGTGCCACAAGCCAATAATAGGAGCGGCGATAACGGTGCGCTCGTCGTTGAAGGCCCCCAAAAACATCAGCCCCGCCAGGGCGTCCGGCCGGGCGGTCCAGAGCATGAAAACCAGGATGGCGTACGAAAACGCATCAAAATCGCAGTAAACGTCGAGCAAAAAGGCGCAGCCGAAGTAGGTGCAGCACAGGCCGAGCGCGAGCAGCACCGTGGCCACCCGGTCGGCGGTGAGGCGGTCGAGCAGCCCGATCAGCACGTAGTGCATCAGCGCCCCGAGGAGGAACTGCACGACGAAT
Source organism: Hymenobacter sp. (assembly GCA_025353745.1). GTDB lineage: Bacteria > Bacteroidota > Bacteroidia > Cytophagales > Hymenobacteraceae > Hymenobacter. The sequence continues at coordinate 44,390 of JANXOE010000179.1, read as the reverse complement.
ATGCCCAGCGGCGGCAGGCCCAGCCCCCGGATGAGCAAGGGCACCAGCAACCGGAACACCATCTTGGATTCGTGGCTGTCCGAATCCAGGTTGTGCATGGCAAACGGCTGCGCTACCTGCGCTTTGAGCGTGTTGTAGGTGGCGTTTTTGCCGCTGTTCAGCACGGCGTACTCGCGGTACGGCGGCACCTGCACGGCCCCGGCCAGCAGCACGGCCAGCAGCAGCAGCTTCAGGCGCCAGGCGCGGCCCGAAAAAGCGTCTTCAACGAGGGCGTAGCAGCGGGCAAGGAAGCCGCTGATGGGGGACGAGTCGGGCGGGGCGGTGGGCATAGGAAAACCGGGTTACGCGGGGTCGTTTTTGCGGAAGTCGCCGCGCGAAAAGTGCTTTTCGATGAGGCAGTAGAGCAGAATAAAGAAATAGCGGCTGCCCATCTCCTTGATTTTCAGCTTCGACTCGCCGTGCTGGCGGTTGGTCCAGGAATTGGGCAGCACCGCGTAGCTGTAGCCGCGCACGATGGCCTTGAGCGGCAGCTCCAGCGTGAGGTTGAAGTGGGGCGAGAGCAAGGGCCGCAGGCCGTCGATGGTGGCGCGGCGGTAGAGCTTGAAGGCGTTGGTGCAGTCGTCGTAAGCGAAGCCGAAAGCCAGGCGGACGCCGTTGTTGAACAGCCGGTTGAGGAATTTTTTGGCCCCCGGGTAATCCGTGGCGCGGCCGCCGGGGCCCCAGCGCGAGCCGAACACGCAGTCGTAGCCTTCCTGCAGCTTGCGGTAGTAGCGCACCAGGTCGGCGGGGTCGTCGGAGAGGTCGGCCATCATCACGGCCACGCAGTCGCCCCGGTAGCGCTCCAGGCCGTAGCGCACGGCGTAGCCGAAGCCGTTGGGGCCGGCGTTGGTGTGGGCGGCCAGGGTGGGAATTTCCGCCGCCAGCGCGTGCAGGCGCGCCAGGGTCTGGTCCCGCGAGTTGTCGTTGACGACCAGGATTTCGTGGTCGATGCCCGCCCGCTGCAGCTCCGCGTAAAGCGTGCGCAGGGTTTGGCCGAGGCTGCCTTCCTCGTTGAACGCCGGGATGACGACGCTGAGCTTCACGCCGCCGGGGAGGGCCCCGGGCCGTCTGCGCCGGGGCCCAAAGCGGCGCGCCGGGTGAATGCTGAGGGCTTGCTGCGAAGCATAAACAGTTGGTGGTTAGGCAAAACTGGGCTTCAGCTGCGCTTCGTGCGTGCGCAGCCAGCGGTGCACGTCGGCCACGGTTTGCGCGGGCGAGCGGCGGGGCTGCCAGCCGGTGAGGGCCGTCACCCGGGAGTTGTCGGTGAAGTAGAGCGGGACGTCGGCCGGTCGGTTTTCCGGCCGGGCGGCCACGGGCACGGCGTGGCCCGTCTCGCGCTGGCACAGGGCCGTCAGCTCCTGCAAGCTGACGCTCATGGCCCGGCCGCCGCCCACGTTCAGGGTGGCGCCGTTCACCTGGGGCAAGTTGCCGAGCTGGTAGTCGATCAACTCAAACAAGTCGTCGACGTGCAGCACGTCGCGCACCTGCTTGCCCGTGCCGCCGAAGCCGAAGTAATCCAGCGGCTGCCGCCAAAAGTGCCGCGCCACCCACAGCGCCACCACGCCCTGGTCGGCCCCGCCCATCTGCCAGGGCCCCGCCACCAGCCCGCAACGGTTGATGACGGTGCGCAGGCCGTAGAAATGGTGGTATTCCTGGATGAGGTGCTCGGCGCACAGCTTGGTGGCCCCGTAGAGCGAGCGGTAGCCTTCGAGGGAAAAATCTTCGGCCAGGCCGCGCGCCGACACGCCCGCCAGGCCCTGCGCCTACCTCAAAGCAGGTGGCGGCGGGGTAGGTTTGAATTTTTTCGAGCTGGTTGATCGGGTACACCCGGCTCGTGGACAAGAAGATGAACGCCGCGCCGTGCTTGCGGGCGTAGTTCAGGCAGTTGACGGTGCCGGCCAGGTTGGTGTTGATGACGTAGTCCGGGGCCGAGGTGAGGCCGGCCAGCACCGACGGCTCGGCCGAGGCTTCGATCACGGCGTCGACGGCGGGCAGCGCGTCGAATGTCTTCGCGGTTGCGCACGTCGCCGTGCACAAACGCCACGCCCGCCGCCCGCAGGCGGGGCAGGTTCAGCTCCGAGCCGCGGCGCTTGAGGTTGTCGAGGGCAAAAACCCGGCAGCCGGGGTGCTTTTCCCGCAGGCCCAGCGCCAGGGCCGTGCCCACGAAGCCAGCGCCGCCGGTGATGAGGATGGAGAATTCGGGCATGCAGCAAGTTTGGGCCACAAGATTAGGCACCGCGCGCCGAATCGCCGGGCCCCGGCCCCGGCGCGGCGCCGGCTACAGCAGCTTGCGCAGGGCCCACAGGCTCCAGAAAATCACCATCAGCCCCACGCCCAGGAACATCCAGCGGGTGGGAATGCGCCCGGCTAGGCGGGCGGCGAGGGGGGCCGCCGCCACGCCGCCCACGATGAGGCCCAGCACAATTTGCCAGTGCGAGAGGCCCAGCAGGGAGAAAAACGTGAGCGCGCTGGCCAGCGTCACGAAGAACTCGACCAGGCTGACGGTGCCGATGACGTAGTTGGGCGTGCGGCCGTTGGCGATGAGCGTGCTCGTGACCAGGGGCCCCCAGCCGCCCCCGCCGAACGAGTCGAGGAAGCCGCCGGCCCCGGCCAGCCAGCCGGCGTACTTCACCGGGCGCCGCCGCCGGGCCTGCTTTTGCAGGGCTTTGGCGATGATGCGCACGCCCAGCACGAGCAGGTACGCGGCCAGCACGGGCTTGAGGTAGCCGGCGTACCGCTCGCCGAAGCGCGCCAGCAGCAGGGCCCCGGCCACCGAGCCCGCCACGCCCGGCAGCAGCAGCACCCGAAACAGGCGCTTGTTGACGTTGCCGAAGCGGTAGTGGTGGTAGCCCGAGGCCCCGCTGGCAAACATTTCGGCCGTGTGGATGCTGGCGCTCACCGACACCGGGTTCAGGCCCAGCGACATGAGGCTGATGGCCGACACCACGCCGTAGCCCATGCCCAGCATCCCGTCGATGAGCTGCGCCACGAAGCCCACCGCCACGAAGGCGTAGAACGTGCCCGACGTGCGCACCACGCCCCACACCTGCGCCCAGGTGAAGTAGTACGATAAGATGTTGACTATTAAAAACAACGCGAAGGCCCCCAGCGCCGCCGTGGCCACCTGCCGCCAGTACACGGTGGCCGCCGCCTCGTCGGCGGGGCCGAAGGCGGCCACGGCGTGCAGGCGGCGGGCGGCGGCCCCGGCCCGCACGCGGCCGTGGAGGGCCGCGTCGTCGGTGGCCACCAGCACGAGGTCGTGGCCGGCCAAGTCGTCGGGCTCGAAGGCGCGGCGGCGCAGGACGACCTGCGCATGGCGGGCCGCCAGGGCCAGCAGGGCGGGCAGCGGCTCCGGGGCCACCACCGTCACGGCCGCGCGCGGGTGTGCGTCCAGCACGGCCGTGAGCTGGGCCAGGGCCGCCGCCCCGCCGCCCACCAACAGCACCCGCCGCTGCGCCAAATCCAGAAACACGGGCAGGGCGGGGCCGGCGGGCGGGCCCGGCGGGCCGGCGGCCCCTACGAAGCGCGTTGTCGAAAGCAGGTCACTGGCCATAATTCGGGGGTAAAATAATACTTGGCGCGGTTTGGCAGCCCGTGTACCGGTTTTATTGCTGGGCTCCCCCGCTCCTTTTCGGAGCGGGGGCCGGGGGTGAGCGAAACAGCCGAACGACCCGGCACGCGGACCCTGAGACGGCGCTGGCTTGGCGAGGCCCGCCGGGGCCCCCGGCTCCCGTGCAACCCCTGAACCCAACGCCCGGTCTTTGGGTTGCTGACGCGTTCCTTCCCATCATTGCCCCGCATGGAAGCCCTTGCTTATTCCGCTTACGTCGACATCAACGCCTCGCTGGTGGAACGCTGCCGCCTCCACGACCGCCAGGCCCAGGCCGAGCTGTACCGGCGCTATGCCAAGGCCATGTTCAACGCGGCCCTGCGCATCACCGGCGACCACGCCGAGGCCGAAGACGTGCTCCAGGAATCGTTTCTGAGCGCCTTTCGGGAGCTGAGCAGCTACAAAGGCGACTCGTCGTTCGGGGCCTGGCTGAAGCGGATCGTGGTCAACAAAAGCATCAATTGCCTGCGGCAGCGGCGGCTGGCGCTGGTGCCGCTGGGCGAGCAGCACCACGACGCGCCGGCCGACCACGACTTCGGCCCCTCGCCCGACGACGAAGCCGAAACCCGCTACCGCGCCGACGTGCTGCGCCGCTGCATCCAGGAGCTGCCCGACGGCTACCGCGTGGTGCTGACGCTGTATTTGCTCGAAGGCTACGACCACCTGGAGGTGGCCGGCATCCTGGGCATTTCCGAATCCACGTCCAAGTCGCAGTACAGCCGGGCCCGCGCCAAGCTGCGCGAGCTGGCGGCCCGGCAAGGGCTGCGCTAACTTATTTGGCGGCCCCGGGGCCGTGCGTCCGTACATTGTTTATGCCGCGCCGGCGGCGTTTCCCACCCTTCGCCGGCCGCCCGTTCTTACCATTATCATGCAACCTGTTAAGCCCCATTCGTTAGAAGATTTCGTCGAGCGGCACCGCGCCGATTTCGACGTGCACGAGCCGCGCCCCGAGCTGTGGGCGGCCCTGGAGCAGGAGCTGGCCGCGCCGCGCGCCGCCGCGCCCGGGCCGGCGGGTACGGTTGCGGCCGCACCGGCCTTGCCGCCGGCCCCGGCGGCCCGGGCCCCGTGGCTGCAGCGCTACGGCGTCGCCGCCGCGCTGGCCCTGCTGGTGGCGGCGGCGGGGGCCAGCGAAGCCTGGAAATCGGCCCACGCCCCGGCCGGGGCCGAGCCGGGCATCGCCGCTGCTGCCCCAGTGGCGGGCGTGCCCGCGGCCGGCTCCGACGCGGCCCTGTACCTGGGCGGCGACCCGCAGCCGCTGGCCGCGGCCGAGCGCAACGACCTCACCGATGCCCGCCTGGCCACGGCCGTGCGCGGCATGGAAACCTATTACGTGGCCCAGCTCAACGAGCGCAAGGCGGAGCTGCGCCAGCTGGCCGACTCGGCCGCCGGCAGCCCCACCGCCGAGTGGCGCCGCGAGCTGGCCGACCTCGACTCCAGCTACCACTTGCTGAAGGCGGAGCTGCCCCACCACCCGCAGCCCGACGTGGTGCTAACGGCCATGAACCGCAACCTGCAAATCCGACTCGACCTGCTCGACCGCCAGCTGCAAACGCGCACCATGGCCCAGGGCCGCCCGGCGGCCCCCACCGGCGGCCTGGTGCTGGCCGACGACAGCCGCTACCACCGCCTGCCCTAGTGAAGCGCCGGGCCATCCGAACCGGGCGGCGCTGGGCGGCGCGGGCGCTGCTGGCCGCCGGGCTGCTGGGGGCCGGTGCGCCCGCGCAGGCCCGGCGCGGAGCACTTGCCGGGGCCTGGCTGCCGGCGGCGGGTTGCAGCCGGGCAGGCCAGCAGGGCCCGACGGCCCCCGACCAAAACGACCAGGAAACCGACGCCGACGCCGCCCCGCCGCCCGTAGAGCAGCACCGCCGCCTCACCCGCCGCTACCGGGTGCCCGCCGCCGGCCGGCCGTTTGCCTTGGAAGCCCGCTACGGCCGCGTGCAAATCAACACCTGGAACAAGGCCGAAATAAAGGTGGAAGCCGAGCTGGTGGCCCGCTCCGAAACCGACGCCGGGGCCCGGCAGGTACTGGAGGCGCTGGGGGTGCAATGGCTGGATTACGACGCCCGCACGGGCGGCGTGCTGGTCAGCTCGCGGTTCGGGCCGATGCTGCGCGGGCGCAGCGGGTGCAGCGGCCGGCGCTACGAAATCAACTATACCGTGTGGCTGCCCGCCGCCACGGCCCTGCGGGTGGCCAACGGCTTCGGCGCGGTGGTCATCGCCGACGACCTGCGCGGCCCCACCGACCTGGCCGTGGACTACGGCGACCTGCGCACGGCCCGCCTGGAGGGCCCCCGCAACGCGGTGCGCATCGCCAACGGCAGCTGCACCATCCCGTTTGCGGGCCGCGCCAGCATCGAGGCCAGCTACGCCCGCCTGCGCCTCGACGCCGGCCGGGCCGTGGACCTGCGCACCAACTACGCCGATGTGGAGGTGGGCACCGTCGAAAACCTGGTGGTGCACAGCCGGTACGGCGACGTGGCCCTGGGCACGGTGCGCTCGCTGCGGGGCTCGTCGGGCTTTTCGCGCGTCAGCGTGGAGAAAATCGGCGAGGAGCTGGACATGGCCCTGCGCTACTGCCCCGATTTTGAGGTGCGGGGCACGGGCCCCAACTTCCGCCAAATCACCCTCGACGGCGGCTACAGCACCATCCGGCTGGGCTTTGCCGAAACGCCGGCCTTCCGCTTCGACGTGAGCACCGAGCAGGGCCAGCTGCTCGTCGACCCCGCCCTGGTGCGGGTGCTTTCCGAGGCCCACGGGGCCCAGTCGAGCGACGTGCTGGGGGTGTTCGGGCGGGCCGCGCCGGCGCGGGGCGCGGGCAACGTCAGCATCCGGGTGCGCTACGGCACGGTGCGCTTCAGCCGCTAGCGCCGCGCCAAAAACCGGGGCCCCGCGCAGCTTCCCAACCGGGAACGCTGCCGCGCCGCGGCCCTGCGCGTCGCCCGTCTGCCCGTCAACCGGCCCCGCGCCGGGACGCTGAAGGCCGCGTTTTTACGTCGCACCAGCCGGGGCATCGTTATAAAAATACTTTTAATAGGTCCACTATTGGCTTTTAATTGAAAATTATTTTCGGGGCGGACCAGCGGCAACGGGCGGCAACAAGTTTTCCCTTCCGCTGTTCATGGGCGATAAAATTACCCCCGCCGGGTTTGCTTCTGCTCGCCGAAGCCGCCCGGTTGCTTTCAAAAACACAGGTGAGCGCCCCCGGGGGCCCAACCAACAGATTACCAACACCAGGGCGACGCCCCTTGGCCCGGGCGCGTCCGTGGGCTGTGGGGCAAGCCGTTATTCGCGGCCCCGGGGCGGAAATTTGCGGACTGCCCGGACCGGGGCCGCGCAAGTTGCCGCAAAATCACGAAATTCACGAAAACTTAATTTATCGAACCTGTTATACAGCATCCGAATACCTGCGGGAAGCCCCGCATTACCCGGATGGCGGCCGGCGTAACTACTACATTGCCGCCAAGGGCTGGTGCAAGCCCACACTAAACCGCCACTTACTACTTCTCCCAAATGACGAAACAACAACCTGAACCAATCGCTCCCGCCGAAGGCAAGCTAGGCATTTTGATCCCCGGGCTGGGAGCCGTCGCCACCACCTTCATCGCGGGCGTGCTGGCCGTGCGCAAGGGCCACGGGCAGCCCATCGGCTCCCTCACCCAAATGAGCAACATTCGCCTGGGCAAGCGCACCGACAACAACTACCCCAAAATCAAGGATTTCGTGCCGCTCGCCGGGCTCGACGACCTGGAGTTCGGCGGTTGGGACGTGTACGAGGACAACGTGTACCAGGCCGCCGTGAAAGCCAAGGTGCTGGACCTGGCCCTGCTGCAAACCATTCAGGCCGAGCTCGAAGCGCTGGTGCCGATGCCCGCGGCCTTCGACAAGCGCTACGTGAAGAACCTGGACGGCACGCACGTCAAGACTTACACCACCAGGTACGACCTGGCCGAGCAGGTCATCGACGACATTCGCACGTTTAAAGCGACGCGGAATTGCAGCCGGTTGGTGATGGTGTGGTGCGGCTCGACGGAAATTTACCACGAGGCGACGGACGTACACGCCAGCTTGGCGGCGTTTGAGGCCGGCCTGCGGGCCAACGACCCGAACATCTCGCCCAGCATGATTTACGCCTACGCCGCCCTGAAGGAAGGCGTGCCCTTCGTGAACGGGGCCCCCAACCTGACCGTCGACGCCCCGGCCCTGCTCGAGCTGGCCCACGAAACCGGCACCCCCGTGGCCGGCAAGGACTTCAAAACCGGCCAGACGCTGATGAAAACCATCCTGGCCCCCGGCCTGAGCGCCCGGGCCCTGGGCGTGCGCGGCTGGTTCTCGACCAACATCCTCGGCAACCGCGACGGCCTGGTGCTCGACGACCCGGACAACTTCCGCACCAAGGAAGTGTCCAAGCTGAGCGTGCTGGAAGACATCTTCCGCCCCGAAGACAACCCGGAGCTGTACGGTGACATCTACCACAAGGTGCGCATCAACTACTACCCGCCGGCCGGCGACAACAAGGAAAGCTGGGACAACATCGACATTTTCGGCTGGCTGGGCTACCCCATGCAAATCAAAATCGATTTCCTGTGCCGCGACTCCATCCTGGCCGCGCCGCTGGTGCTCGACCTGGCCCTGTTCATGGACCTGGCCAAGCGGGCCGGCATGAGCGGCATCCAGGAGTGGCTGTCGTTCTACCTCAAATCGCCGCAGACGGCCCCCGGCCTGCGGCCCGAGCACGACATTTTCCAGCAGCTGATGAAGCTGCAAAACACCCTGCGCTACCTCATGGGCGAAGACCTGATCACGCACCTGGGCCTGGATTATTACCAGGACCTGATGGAAGCCCGGTAGGGCCCCGGCGCGTGTACAAGCTAATCGCCAGCTGGTTGGGCATTGGGTACGTGGGCCGCGGCGGCGGCACGGTGGCGGCCGTGGCCTGCTGCCTGGGCCTCTACCTCACCCGCGCCAGCGGGCCCGGCCAGCACGTGGTGCCAGCAGCTCTGCTCACGGCGGGGCTGCTGGCAGCCGGCACGCTCGCGGCCCAGAAAGTGGAGCCCGCGTGGGGCAAGGACAGCTACCGGGTGGTGATCGACGAAGTAGCCGGCATGTGGCTCGGGATGCTTTTCGTGCCCGTCACGGGGCCCTCCCTGCTGGCCGGGCTCGTGCTGTTCCGGTTTTTCGACATCCGCAAGCCGCTGGGTATTCGTGCCATGGAGCGGCTGCCGGGCGGCCTCGGGGTGATGATGGACGACGTGTTGGCCGGCCTCTACACCAACGCGCTGCTCCAGCTGGGGGTAAAATTTCATTTGTTCTGACCGTGCGCTATTCCCAATTCATTGCGGCGCAGGCGGCGGCGGCGGCCGGCACGGCGGTCGACTTTCTGGTCACCATCGCCGGGGTCGAGGGGCTGCACCTCTGGTATTTGCTGGCCACGGTTCTGGGCAACGTGGCCGGGGGCGGCACGAATTTCTACCTGGGCCGGCACCGGGTTTTCGAAGCGTCTGAACAAAGCGCCCGGGGCCAGGCTTTTCGCTATTTCCTGGTCTGGACGGGGAGCTTGCTGCTGAATGCCGCGGGCGTGTACCTGCTCACCCAAGGCCTGGGCCTAAAGTATTTGATAAGTAAAATCGTTGTTAGTGTAGTAGTTGGCTTCGGATTCAACTATGTGCTGCAGGCAAAATTTGTTTTTAAAAAGTCATGAAGATGTTGAGTGCCAGGGGCCAACTACCCGCTGGGAAGTATGTGCTTCTGGGGCTGTTGCTGGCCCTATCGGCGGCGGCGGCTGCCCAAACCACCACGGTAACGGGGGTGGTGACCGACGCCAGAACCAAGGAAAAATTGCCCTACGTCAGCGTGGCGGTGCCCCGGGCGGCCGTGGGCACCACTACGGACGAGAACGGGCGCTATACGCTGCAAATTCCGGCCCCCTACACGGCGGTGGTGTTTTCGTACCTGGGCTACCAGGCGGTGACCCGGACGGTGGTGGCCGGCCAGCGGCAGGAGCTGAGCGTGCAGCTGGCCACCAGCGCGGCCGTGCTGGACGAGGTGGTCGTCGAGGCCAAAAAACCGCCCCGCTACCGCAACAAGGACAACCCCGCCGTCGAGCTCATCCGCCAGGTTATCGAGCACAAAGCCCAGAACCGTCCGGAAAGCTACGACTACGTAGATTACGAAAAGTACGAGAAGATGTCGTTCTCGCTCAGCAACTTATCTGAGAAATTCCGAAACCGCAAGGTGTTCAACAATTACCGGTTTCTGTTCAAAAAACAGGACTCGACGGCCGTGGGCGGCAAAAATATCCTGCCCGTGTACCTGGAAGAAAAATTATCCAAGGAATACTACCGCAAAAATCCGGAGCTGCGAAAATCCATTCCCCTGGGCAGCAAGCAGGTGCAGTTCGACAAAAATTTCATCGACAACGACGGCTTGAAGAGCTACTTCAACCGCATGTACCAGGAAATCGATGTGTACGACAACAACGTGAGCATCGTCGGCAACGAGTTTTTGAGCCCCATTGCCACGAACGCGCCGACGTTTTACCAGTACTACATCACCGACACCCTCCGGCAGCAGACGCCGGCCCTGGTGGAGCTCAGCTTTACGCCCCGCAGCAAGGGCGACCTGCTTTTTGAAGGCAAGCTCTACGTGACGCTGGACGGCAATTTTGCGGTGCAAAAAGCGCTGCTTTCCGTCAATAAAAGCATCAACCTCAACTTCGTCCGGAGCCTGCAAGCGCAGCTCGATTTCCAGGAAAACCCCGACGCCCGGTACCACCTGAGCAAAAGCGTGCTGCGGATTGAGTTTGGGGTGTTAAAAAACAAAGGCTCTGGATTTTACGGCGAGCGCACCGTGTCGTTCAAAGACTACCGCGTGAACCAGCCCACGCCCGCCGCCGTGCTGGAGGGCCCCCGGGCGAAGGAAGCCGGGGCCGACAGCGCGGCCGGCCGCGACGACGCGTTCTGGCAGCGCAGCCGCCACGACAGCCTGAGCTTCGTGGAAAAGGCCATTTACCGCGACATCGACACCCTGCAAACCATCAAGTCGTTCCGGCGCACGATGGAGCTGTTCACGCTGGTGCTCTCGGGCTACAAGTCGTTCGGGCCGTTCGACGTGGGGCCCGCCAACACGTTCTACAGCTTCAACCCCGTGGAAGGCTTCCGGCTGCGGCTGGGCGGCCGCACCAGCACGGAGCTGAGCAAGCGCATTTACTTCGAAACCTACGCCGCCTACGGCTTCAAAGACCAAAAGTGGAAGTACTTCCTCAGCTCCACGTATTCGCTGAACAACAAATCGGTCTATGCTTTTCCGCAGAAATTTGTCCGCGCCAGTTTCCAGCGCGACACCAAAATTCCGGGGCAGGAGCTGGAATTTGTGCAGGAAGACAACTTTCTGCTCTCTTTCAAGCGCGGCATCAACGACAAGTGGCTGTACAACGACATCTTCCGCCTCGACTACGTCTACGAGTTCGACAACCATTTTTCCTACACCCTGGGCGCTAAGAAATGGAAGCAGGCGCCGGCGGGGGGGCTCTACTACCGCAACAGCGAGGGCGGCAGCGGCGGCGAGCTGGTGCCGGCCCTGAACACCACCGAAGTGGGCCTGACGCTGCGCTGGGCCCCGAAGGAAACCTTCTACCAGGGCAAGCTGTACCGCATCCCGATCATCGGGCCCCACCCGGTCTTCACCGCCCGGTTCACGGCGGGGCTCAAGGGCGTGGCCGGGGGCGAGTACAACTACCAGAGCGTGGGCCTGAGCATGGCCAAGCGCTTTTACCTTTCCCAGCTGGGCTTTGCCGACGTGAACGTGGAAAGCGGGTACGAATTCGGGCAGGTGCCGTTCCCGCTGCTCACCATTCACCGGGCGAACCAAACGTATTCGTACCAGCTGAATTCGTACAACCTGATGAATTTCCTGGAATTCTCCAGCGACCACTACGCCAGCATTTTTGTGGATCAGAACTTCAACGGCTTCTTCTTCAACAAACTACCGCTGATAAAAAAGCTGAAGCTGCGGGAGGTGGCGTCCGTCAAGGTGCTGTACGGGGGCCTGCGCAACGAGAACGACCCGTACCAGCAGCCGGCGCTCTACCAGTTTTTGCGCAACCCCCAGGGCCAGGCCACCACGTTTGCCCTGGGCCGGGTGCCCTACGTGGAAGCCAGCGTGGGCGTGGGCAACATCTTTAAATTGTTTAGAATAGACGTTATTAAGCGCTTGAACTACCTCGACAACCCCAACGTGGCGCAATGGGGGCTGCGGGGCCGCTTCAAAGTCAATTTTTAACCGTCCAACACCGAGTACCTCATGGAAACCACGGCTTTGCGGACCGCCCTGCAACTGGGAATATATAAAGTAATAAATCCTTTTGTCAGGCTATTGATTAAAATGGGGCTCACCCCCAACGCGGTGACCGTCATTGGCTTGGCGCTGAATATCGGCGTGGCCGTGGTGTTCATCGCCGGCGGCGAAGAAGGCAACCGGAGCGATTTGCGCTTCGTGGGCTGGGCCGGGGCCCTGATTCTGTTTGCGGGCCTCTTCGACATGCTCGACGGCCAGGTGGCCCGGCTGGGCAACATGAAAACCGAGTACGGGGCCCTGTTCGACTCGGTGCTCGACCGCTACAGCGAGCTGTTTATGTTTCTGGGCATCTGCTACTACCTGATTGCGCACCACTATTTCCTGAGCTCCCTGCTGGCGTTCATCGGCCTGATCGGCTCCATGATGGTGAGCTACACCCGGGCGCGGGCCGAAGGGCTCGGCATCGAGAGCAAGGGCGGCCTGATGCAGCGGCCGGAGCGGGTGGTGCTGCTGGGCCTGAGCGCCGTGGCCTGCGGCATCGGCTCGGCCTTTTTGGGGGGCAACTACAAGCTGTTCGCGTTCGGGCTGCCCTTTCACGTGTTCGAAACGATGTCGATTTTCACCTTTCCCATCGCCGTACTGGCCGTGCTGACCAACGTCACGGCCATTTCGCGCCTGCTGGCCGCCAAGAAAGCGCTGGAAAACCGGTCCTTACAGGCCGCGCCGAACGCTTCCGCCGGGAAGAAGGGCGCGGCGGTGGCGGCCCTGACCGTGGCCGGCGGGTTGGTTTTTTTAACGCAGGCCGTGGCCCAGCCCGCCGCGGCCCGCCCGAATTTTCCGGTTCCCACCGGCGTGGCCAACCAGCTGTTTTACTTGCAGCGCGACCCCAACGCCAACACGATCGTGGGCCAGCTGAACCTGAACGAAGCGGGCCGGCTGAACGAAAAAGAGCCCGTGCACGTGTTCTGGCTGCGCTACGCCGAGCAAGGCCAACGGAAGGAGCTGAGCTTTATCCAGCGCAAATTTGCGTACGGCCTCCGCGCCACCAGGCAGGGCCCCGACAGCTACGAGCTGCGGTTCGTGTCGACCGACAAACTCCGGCTGTACCTGATGAAAGCCAGCCCCGACAACGCCTACCACGTCTACGCCACCATCGCCAACAAGCAGGCCGTGCTCGAGCGCATCTTCGTGCGCATCGACGGCGGAACGCTCTGGATGCCCGACGTGAAATACGTGGAGCTGACCGGGCGCGACGCGTTGACGCGCGCGCACCTCACCGAACGCCGGGCCCTGTAGCTCAGCCTTTTTTTGTGCGAAAATTGGCGCGTGCCCGCCGCCCCGTGAGGGCCCCCACCTCGTTCAACCCCCCGCTTATGGCTGCTTCTTTGGAAACAGAAGTGATTGCGCCGTCGAAAACAAAGGCGTTGCTCGTGCCCGGCATTTCGCTGGCGTACCTGTTGCTCTCGTCCCTGTTGGTGGGCTTCAAGCCCGACCAGCTGGTGCTGGTGGCAATATTCACCGGGTGCTACTACGCGTCGGAACTAACCCGAAGGTTCATCCTGGGATTTTCCATCTTCATCGTGTTCTGGGTTCTCTACGACTACATGAAAGCGTTTCCGAACTACGCTTACCGACCGGTCGACATTGCCCCGCTGTACAACCTGGAGAAGAGCTTGTTTGGGATTAATTATGCCGGCAAAGTGCTTACGCCCAACGAGTTTTGGCTGGGCCACGGCAATGCGTTTCTCGACGTGATGTGCGGCGTTTTCTACTTGTGCTGGATTCCCATTCCGCTGGCATTCGCCGGCTACCTGTTTTTCCAGAACCGCCGCCTGTTCTTCGAATTTTCCCTGACCTTTCTGTTGGTGAACCTGCTCGGGTTTGTGCTTTATTACGTGCACCCCGCCGCGCCGCCGTGGTACGTGCAGCGCTACGGGTTCGGGTTTCAGCCGCTCACCCTGGGCAGCACGGCGGGCCTGGCCGGGTTCGACCGCTTCTTTGGCCTGCACCTGTTCCAGTCCATCTACGCCAAGAACTCCAACATCTTCGCGGCCATGCCGTCGCTGCACTCGGCGTACCCGGTGGTGGTGCTGTTCTACGCCACCCGCCACAAAGCCCGGCTTTTCAACGCCGTGTTCGTCGCCGTCATGCTCGGCATTTGGTTTGCGGCGGTCTACACCAGCCACCACTACGTGCTGGACGTGCTGGCGGGAATTTCGGTGGCCGGGGCCGGCATTTATATTTTCCGGCTCTTGTGCCGCCGCAGCAGCGCCTGGGGCCGCTTCGTTCAGTTTCTTACGGCCGCCACGGCCCCGAAGGCGGCGGGTCGGCCGTCGGGCTGAGGCAACCGGCCAGGGCAAGGCCGGCGTTTTGTCCGTGGCGTTATCTTGCCGGGCGAGCCGCCGCCCGCGCCGCGCCCGGCCCCCAAGCCGTGGCCGGAGCGGCCCGGAAAATCCGTCTTGCCCGCCATGCCCGAACCCACCGTTTCCTTCGATACGCCCGCTGCGGCCGCCTTTCGCCGCCAGGTGCTCCACCCGCTGAAGCTGCGCTTGTTCCTGCTGCAAAAGCTGCCGATGGCGTGGCTGGCCGGCCTGCGCCTGCGGGCCCTGACGCCGACGCAGGCCACGGTCACCGTCCCGTTCAAGTACCTCACCCAAAACCCGTTCCGCAGCACCTACTTTGCCTGCCTGGCCATGGCGGGCGAGCTGGCCAGCGGCATCCAGGCCATGATGCACACCCGCGGCGGGGGCCCGGTGTCCATGCTGGTGACGGGCCTGGCGGCCGAGTTCACCAAGAAAGCCGTGGGCCTGGTGGCCTTCACCTGCCCCGACGGGCCGGCCATCGCGCGGGCCGTGGCCGAGAGCCGCGCCACCGGCGAAGGCCGCGCCGTGGTGTGCACCAGCACCGGCGTGGACGCGGCCGGCGACGTGGTGGCCGTGTTCCGCGTCACGTGGTCGTTTCGGGCGAAGAGCGCCAGCGCTGGCGGCCGGCCGACCCGGTGAGCGCCTGGCCAAGCCGGCGGGCCGGCCAGGTGCCGGTGCGCCGGCCTGGCCAGGCGCTGCGCACGGCCCTGGCACCCGCTCAGGCCCGGCAGCACCGCCAGCAGGTGCCGGCGGCTGCTTCCCCGGCCTGCCGGAAGCCAAGCCTGGCATCGGCCCGCACTTCGCCTGCTACAATGCCGAACGCCGCCGTGCGGCCTTGCATTACTGGGCCCCGCCGGCTGCCCAGCGCAGCGTGGCCTGGGTTTGGGCGTATTTCGCCTGCAGCTCGGCTAGTTTGAGGCGGGCACTCACCAAGGCCGCCTCGCGGGCGTTGAGCAGGAACACCGAGCCTTCCCCGCTCTCGAAACGGGTTTGCTCGCCTTGGCGCAGGCGCTCGGCGTTCAGGCTCACTTGTTCCTGCAGGCGGAGCTGCGCGCGCAGGGCTTCCCAGTCGTTGGCCACGGCGCGCACCGTGGTTTGCACCTCGCGCGCGTCCTGCTGCAATTCCAGCTCGGTATCGCGTAGCTTGAGGGTGTTGAGCTGCAGCTTGCTGCGTTCCTGGCGCAGCAGCAACGGATAGGCAAAGCCCAGGCCCAGCTTGTAGTTGTTTTGCAGGTAGGCGCTGGTAAGCCCCAAGCCGGGTTCGGCCCCCAAAGGGGGGCCTGCTTGCAGCAAATTATAGTCGAGCGTGAGCTTGGGCAGCAGCTTGTTGCGCAGCAGGCGGCGCTCCACGCCGAGCTGGCTGAGCTTGGCGCGGCTTTTTTGCAACTCGGGATGCTGCCGGGCCCGCACGGCCAGGGCGGCGAGGGAGTCGGGCGGCAGGGGCTGCCAGCCGCCGGGGCCCGGCAGCGGCAGGGGGCGGGTGGCGGCGGGCAGCTCGCGGGGCTGCTGCTGCGCGTCCCAGAGGTAGTTGCTGAGCTGGAGCGTGCCGTTTTGCCACTGCACCTGGGCCTGCACCAGCTGGGCCTGGCGGTTTTGCAGCTCGGTGAGGGCCTCCACCGAATCGATGGTGGCCAAATCGCCCTGGCGCACCCGCTCGCGCACGGCCCCCAGGCGCACGGCGGCCAGCGCCACGCTCTGGCGCAGCAGCTCGCGGCGCTGGTAGCTCAGGCTCCAGTCCCAGTAGTCTTTGGTGGCTTGCAGCACCAGCTTGTTGAGGGCCCCGCGCCGCTCGGCTTCGGCCAAGCCTTGCAGGGCCTGGGCCTGGCGCACGGCGGCGCGGCGCTCGTCTATGAGCAGGCCCTGAGCCAGCGGCACCGACACGCCCACGTAGCTGAGGCCGGCCGGGGCGGTGTAGTTTTCGGGGTTCACGTAGCGGCCGGTGCCCCGCTCAAAGCCGGCCTTCACGTCGACTCCGAACCAGAGCGGCACCCGCAGCTGCGTGTCCCAGTCGTGAAAATACTCCTGGCCCCCCAGCGTTTTGCCGGTGTACTTGCTGGTGGCGGTGGGGTCGAGCTGCCCCCGGGCCAGGCGCACTTCCTGGGCGGCGCGCTCGGGCAGCAGGCCGGCCTGCCGGGCCACCGGGTGGCGCAGCAGCACGTAGGCCAACAGGTCGGCCAGGGCAAACACCTGGCTGGTATCGGCCAGGGCAGCCGGTGCCGCGGCGGGGGCCGGCGCGGCGCGGCGCGGCAGTTGCGCGGTGCCCGGGGGCACGGCGGCCAGCAGCAACAGCAGCAAGGCCGCCAACGCTACGGGCGGGCGGGTGGTGGGCCGGCTCATTTGGTGTCCTCCTCTCCGTCGCCGGTTTTGGCGGCCTTGTCGGCTTTTTTATCGGATTTGTCCGCCGTGCCCGCACCAGGGCCGCCCGCGAAGTTGGGCGGGAAGCCGTTGAGCTGCCGCCACAGCTCGTACCAAATGGGCACATCGTCGAGCAACGCCCAGCCGTAGACGCCGCTGCCCACGCGCAGGGGCTTGGGCCAGGGCTCCTGGGCCGGGTCGGGCGTGACGAGGATGCGGTACTGGCCCTGCGAGTCGATGTTGTCGATGACGGCCACCGTGCCGCCAAACGTACCAAAGCTGCTGCCAGGCCAGCCGCTGAACACCAGCGCCGGCCAGCCGTCGAACTGCAGCCGCACCCGGCGGCCCACCCGCAGCAGCGGAATGTCCATCGGCTTCACGTACAGCTCGGCGGCCAGGGCCGGGGCCTGGGGCATTACCGTCACCACGGCCTCGCCTTCCTTCACCATTTCGCCCAGGCCCTGCTTGAGGGCGCGCACCACGTAGCCGTCCTGCGGGGCCGTAACCTGGTAGTAGCCCGCCCGGATGCGCAGGGTGGCCAGCTCGTTGCGCATCTTGGCAATCTGCCCTTCGGTGTCGAACTGGTAGGCCGTTACCGAGCGCCGGTCCGATTCGGACTTGGCCAGCTTGTCTTCGTACTCGGCGGCCAGCGCGGCCAGCTCCAGCTCGGCGCTGGCCAGCTCCTGGCGGCTGGCGGCCAGCTTGTTTTCGGCCGACTGCTGCTTGGCCGTGGCTTCCTGAAACCTGAGGCGGCGCTGCTCCACTTCGGTCAGGGATTTCAGCCCTTGCCCGTACAGGGCCTCCTGGCGCTGCTGCTGGCGCTGGGCAATGGCGTAGTCGGCGCGCACCGCTACCAGGTCGGCCGCGTCCGAGCCCACCTTCAGGCGGCTTTGGCGCACCTTGTTGCGGGCCTTGCCGAGGCTCACCTGCAGGCCGGCGCGCAGGGCCTGCTGCTGCCCGCGCAGGGCCCGGTCCTTGGCGCGGTTCTCGCCCAGCACGCCCAGCTTGGCGTTGAGCTGCTCGCCGGTGCGCTGCACCAGCCGGGGGTCGAAGTACTTTTCCTTGATTTCGGTGATGTCGACCAGCGTGTCGCCTTTTTTCACCCGCTGGCCTTCGCGCACGTGCCAGCGCGCGATGCGCCCCGCAATGGTGCTGGGCACGGTTTGGGGGCGGTCCTGCGGGCGCAGGGTGGTGAGGGTGCCGGCCGAGCGGATGTTCTGCGTCCAGGGCAGAAAGCCGGCCAGCAGCACCAGCCCCCCCAGCCCCGCCGCCCAGCGGGCCAGGGTGCGGCCCAGGGCCGGGGTTTGTACCCGGTCGAACGAACGGAAGCGGCCCGCCAGCGGGTCGGTTTCGGGAAGGGGGTGTTCGGCAAAAGGCATGGGGTTGGGATAAGGAGAAAACCAGCCGGCCGGGGCGCTATTCGCCCAGCAGCGCGTGCATTTCGGGGTGGCTCATGACCTGCGCGTGGGGGCCGTCGGCCACGAGCCGGCCCCCGCGCAACACCAGCAGGCGCGGGCACCGGCCCAGCTCCCGTGGGTTGGTCGAGGCCAGCACCACGGTCCAGGGGTGGGCCGGCGCCAGCAGCCGGTCCAGGACGCGGTGGCGCTCGGCGGGGGGCGCGCCCGGCAGGAAGCCGTCGAGCAGCAGCAGGCGCGGGCGGTGCACCAGGGCGCGGGCCAGCAGCAGCTTCTGCCGGGTGCTGCCGGCCAGCGGGGTGCCAATGCCCACGGGCGTGCGCAGGCCCAGCGGGCGGGCGTGCACATCGTCGCGCAGCCCGACCAGGTCCAGGGCCCAGGCCACGTCTTCGGGCGTAATGCCGGGGTGGTCGAGGGTCAGGTTTTGCAGCAGGGTTCCCTCGAACAGGTGCTGGTGCGAAAGGGTGTCGCCCACGGCCTGGCCCAGGGCGGCGGGGGCCAGGTCCTGCAAGGCGTGGCCGTCGAAGGTTACCACGCCCGTAAAGCCGTCGAGCAGGCCGGCCAGCACGCGCAGCAGGGCGGCGGTGCCGGCGCCATCGCCGCCGGTCAGGCCCACGTGCTCGCCGGCCCCGATGGCCAGCGTCAGCTGCTGCAGGGCCGGGGTGGGGGCCGCCGGGTAGGCGTAGCTCAGCTGCTGCACGGCCACGGCCAGGCCCCGGCCCGGCGGGGCGAGGGCGAGGGCGCTGCCCGCGTCGGGGGCGGGGCCGAGCACGGGCAGGTCCAGCACGTGCCCGATTTTGTCGAGCGCCGTCAGCGCGTCGTACACCACGTCGAGCTTGAGCAGCACTTTCTCCACGGCGTTGATGACGAGCAGGATGACAATTTCGGCGGCCACGAACTGGCCGATGTTGAGCTGCTTGCCAACCAGCAGCGCGCACCCGATGGTTAGCAGCCCGGCCGTAATCAGGGTTTTGAAGACCACGAACCCCCAGTACTGGGCCAGCAGCACCCGAAAGTGGCTTTGCCGGGCCCCCAGGTAGCCGGTCACCAGCTCGTCGGTGCGGCGCAGGGCCAGCGCCTGCTGCGGCGGGTGCCGGAAGGTGTGCACCGTGCGGGCCACGTCTTCGAGCCAGGCCACCACCTGGTACTTGTACTTGCTCTCGGCAAGGCTGGTGCGCAGGCCCCGGGCGCCCGTCAGGCGAATCAGCAGGGCCAGCAGGGCCACCAGCAGCAGCCCGAACGCAATGAAGACGGGGTGGTAGAAAGAGAGCAGCAGCAGGCCGAACAACACCTGCAGGGCCGCCGCCGAAAATTCGACCAGCAGCGTGGCCAGGCCTTTTTGCAGGGTGGGCACGTCGAGCAGGCGGTTCATCAGCTCGGGCAGGTACTGGCCGTTCAGGGCTTCGGTGCGCACGCGCGGCAGGCGCACGGCAAAGTCGAGGGCCAGCCGCGCAAACAGCCGCTGCTGCATGAACTCGACCAGGTACACCTGCATCACCTGCAAGCCGCCCAGCAGCAGCGTGCCCACCACGATGAAGCCGATGAGCACCACCAGCGAGCTGCTCACCGCCCCGCTGCTCACAAAACCAATCACCGACTGCACCCCCAGCGGCAGCGTGAGGCTGACGAGTCCGGCCAGGGCCGCGTACACGTATAGGTAGGCAATGTGCGGCCCCTCCGAGCCCAGCAGCCGCAGCAGGCGCTGGCCGGGGGTGAGGGGGGCGGGGGTTGAAGTTGCCACGGGAAGAAAATTTGCGTGATAAAATGCCGCCGGGCCCGTCAGGCCCCCAGCGCGCCGAACACCAGCCCTTCCAGAAAAGCGTAAATGCTCTGCTCGACCGACCCGGCCGTGCCGGCATCGGTGAGCGAGGGCAGGTGCTGGGCGAAAAATAACTGCTTGCGGGCGGCTTCCAGCGCTGTACTTATCAGGGCGTGCGGGTAGGGGTAGGCGGGGTTTATTTCGCTCGCCACGGCCGCGATGCCGGCCACCAGCCGCTTGTGTTCCCGAAACAGCCCTTCCCGGTTGTCGCCGTCCACGTCGCGGGTGAGGTAGGACTTGGAGGCCTCGCGGACCACGATGCGGTAGAGGGCGGCCTCGTCCAGGTCGGCCGTGGTGGGGTCGTCGCGGTGGGCGCGGGTGAGGATGCCCAGCGTCAGGCGCAGCCGATCGCGCGGGTCGGGCACGTTGTGGGTGTGAAATCGAATCTGGAAGCCCAGCCAGGCCCAGTACCAGCTCACCAGGTACACCAGCAGCCGGTGCTTGTTCTCAAAATAGCGGTAGAGGGAGGCCTCGGTGGAGCCCATGCGCTGGGCCAGCTTCTTGAAGGTGAACTGCTCGAAGCCGATTTCGTCGATCAGCCCGACGCCCTGGCCGATCAGGCGGCGGCCCAGGTCGGTGGCCTGCGGGTCGCGCAGGTACAGCTTGTCGTTGAGGTCGATGCGGAGCTGCGGGTTCATGCGGTCGGGAGTAAGGCCAACGGGGGGGCTGCCAGCGGGCGCCGCCGCTTCGGGCCCCGGATGGCCCCGGAACTGGCAATTTACAGCGGCATACGTTTCGGGGCGGCAAGAAAAAAGGGCGCCACCAGCCACGGAACAGCGCAAATATATTATCACTTTCTAAATTAATAGTAATACTATCAAAATAAACAATAAATTTGTTTTGGCGGCGGCTTGGGGTTGGCCAACGGGCATCGCCATCGCCCGCCGCGGCGGCCGCTGCCCGGCTGCGCCCGCCCTTGTTTTCCCTCACCTTTTTCCCTCAGCCATGAAACGTATGCTTTGTGTGCTCCTCGGCCTCCTGCCGCTGGGCCTGCGTGCCCAGAACGAGCCCGAAGGAGAGCTGCAATGGGTGCGCCTGCCGCAGTACCAGCTTCAGTACCACGTGCCGGCCGACTGGACGCCGGTGCGGCAGGCCACCGACAGCAGCCTGGTCGTCAGCTATTTCAACCCCGAACGGACCCTATGCTTCTCGGCGGGCAAGGCGCGGGGCGCGGCTGCCCGCACCACTCCGGCCCAGGCCCTGGCCGGGCTGGCCCGGCAGTACGGAGTGGCCGCAAACCCGCCCGTTGAAGCCACTTTCGACGGCATTCGCTTTCTGGAAACCACCGGCACGGGCCGCCTCAACGGCCGGCCGCAGCGCTACCAGGCCCTGGCTGCCGAGCACCGGAGCCACTTGCTGCTTGTCTACGTCACGGGCTCCCCCGAGGCCTTCGCGGCGCACCGGGCCGAAGTGCGCCGGATTCTGCACAGCATGGCCGCTTACAAAGGACGCGCCCGCTGACGCTGCCCCACCCCGGCTGCCGGCGCGCCGCTGCCCCGTATTTCCTGCTTTCCGTGGGAAACCCTACCGCGCTTGCAGGTTGTCTTTCGTGAGCACGTTCACCAGGCCGTCTTCGCTCACGACGATGGCCAGGCACGGGTAGCGCGAGCTTTCGACGTAGCGCATGGCCGAGTTGTAGCGGGCCCCGCGGCTGCCGTCGCCGCGGCCGCTGGCGGTGCCGTCCAAAATCACGCCGATGGAGTAGCAGTAGCCTTCGGGGTCGAGCAGCACGGCCCCGTCGATGGCCGTGACCAGTCGCGTGATGAGCGGCGTGAGCGGCACGGGCTCGATGAGCGTGCACTGGAGCTTGAGGCGGTCGGCTTCGGCCAGGGCCTCGGTGGTGATGACGAGCAGCGTGCCGTGCTTCTGGTGGCTGGCTTCGAGCACCACGTCCCAGAGGCGCTCCACCTTTTCGGCGTCGGTGAGGCCGAAGGCCCGCTTGAGGTCGCGCCGGAAGCTGGCCCGGTTCAGGCGGTTGCGGGGCAGGCCGGGCAGGCCGTAGTGGGCGCGCAGCAGCAGGTGGGGGCCGTGCTGCAGCTCCCAGGCGTAGTGGGTGATGAAATTGACGGTGAACAGGTCTTCGCGGGCCGTGTCGTAGGCGCCCACCTGGCGGCCCAGGGCGTACACGTTGGCGCCGTCGGCGAGCAGGTGCACGTCGGGGGTGGTCATTTCGAGCAGCTTGCGCACGGCCCGGTAGTCGGTGAGCGGGGTGGGGCAGGTGAGGGCGAAGACCTCCTCCACGTTGGGGTGGTGGCGGCGGGCCAGCAGCAGGCGGCCCACGCCTTCGGCCCCCTCGTAGCGCAGGCTGGAGATGGTGTTGCAGGTGGCGAAGAGCTGGGCCCCGGCCGGGTCGAGGCCCAGGGCCTGGGCCGGCGCGTCGAGGAAGGCGCGGCCGGCGGCGCGCAGCAGCTCCTCGGCCTCGCGGGGGCGGCTCACCACGCCCGCGCCGGGCTCGGGCTCGCTCAGGGTTTTCACGCCTTCCTCGTTGAAGCGGTAGAGGGCGGCGAGCACCAGCGAGGCGGGCAGTGGCCGGCCGTCGGTGTAGTAGCGGTCGGGGCGCAGGCTGGGGTGGGCCCCCAGGGCCTTGCGCTGGAGCCGCAGCACCGTCACCACGTAGCACTCGTTGATGAGCACGGGCCAGCCCGCAAAGTGCCGATGGGGCGCTTCGGCGTCCAGCTCGTCGAGGATTTCCTGTACGGCCCCGCGCAGGCCGCGGCCTTCCTGCCGCCGGCGCAGGATGGCCGGCGAAAGGTCGTCGCGGTCGGTGTAGGCCCACTGGCTGGCGTACTGAATGTCCTGGCCCCGGGCCACGGCCCCGGCGAAGCGGTCGGCGGGCAGGGTGCACGCGTCGGGCTCCAGGCAGCGGGCCGGGCGGGCGGGGTCGGCGGGCAGGCCCAGCAGCACCACCACGGGGCGCAGGGCCTCGTCGAGGGCCCCGAACAATTCCTCGGCCAGGGCCTGGGCCGTGCGGCGGTAGCGGGCCTGGTAGGGCCACAAGGGCGCGGCAGAAGCGGCGGTGGGCGGGGCGTCGGGGGCAGAAACGAACATGGGGCGGCGGAGCAGAAGCGGGTGGTGGGAAACAGAACAGCCCAAGCGGCAAAAAGTCCGCCCCGCCCGGGGCCGCCCTACAGTTGGAACAAGACGGGCAGCAGCATCTTTTGCTTTAGCGGCCGGCCGCGGTACGTGGCCGGCTCCCACTTCGGGGCCGTCCGGATCAGGCGCAGGGCTTCTTCGTCGAGGCCCGAGCCCATCTTTTTCACCACCCGCACGTCGGTCAGGCTGCCGTCGGGCTGCACGATGAACTCGACCGGCACCTTGCCCTGGATTTTGCGCTGGCGGGCCAGCTTGGGGTACTGCTGGTTTTTTTCAATCCACGCAAAAAACGCCTCCGTGCCGCCCACCGGCTGGGCAATCCGGTCGGGGGCCACCGGGGCGGGGGCGTCGGGGTGGGCCGAGGCGGCGATGTCGGCGGCGTTGGGCGGCGGGGCGGGGGCCCCCGGGGCGCGGCCCGCCACGGGCGCGGCCGGGGGCGAAAGCACGAAGCTCACCGGCACCACCACGCGCTGGCGCACCACGCGGCCGCGGTGCTTGGCGGGCGTCCAGCGGGGGCCGCTTTTGATGAGGCGCAGGGCCTCGGCGTCGAGCAGCGGGGCCACGGGCTTCACCACCTGCACGCCGCTGATGGCCCCGGTTTTCTCCACCACGAAGGCCACCGGCACCGTGCCCTGCTGGCCCTGCTGCATGGCCGGGGTGGGGTAGCGCTGGTGGTCGGCCAGGAACTGGGCGTAGCGGGCGGTGCCGCCCAGCGGCACCGCCGGCTCGGCCACCGAGTCGTACACCTGCGCGCCGCCGGGCTGGGGGGGCATGGCGCGCTTCTGGGCGTGGGCGGTGCCGGCGGCCAGGCACAAGGCAAAGAGCAAGGGCTTAATCATGAAAAACAGAAAAGGAAAAAGGAGAGCCGGGACGGCTCCCTAAAATACGCTATTTTTGGACGCTTAGCTGGGCATTGGTATTTGTTGCCCTCCACAAAGTGCCAAACCCGGGGCCCTGCGGCCCGGCCGACGGGCCAGTGGGCGGCGGCGGCCCGGGTTCATTTCTTTCTTCGCATGTACACCCGTTCCAACCTTCGCCCCGGGCTGGTGTGGCGCATGTCGCGCCGCAGCCTGATCGTTTTTGCGCTCTACAACACGCTCATCTGCCTGCTCTACGGGCCCCTGCACGTGCGGGCGCTCGACATTCCGTGGCAGCCGGTGGCGCTGCTTGGTACGGCGGTGGCCTTCTACATCGGCTTCAAAAGCAACGGCTCCTACGACCGGTTTTGGGAGGGCCGCCAGCTCTGGGGCGCCATCGTGAACGCCTCGCGCACCTGGGCCGTCCGGGTGTTCGACTACGTGCAGCCCGCCCCCGGCGAGGGCCCCGCCCCGGCCGAAACCCACGAAATGCACCGCCGCCTGCTCTACCGCCAGGTGGCCTGGTGCAACGCCCTGCGCCTGCACCTGCGCCGCCAAACCGCCGAGCGCTGGGACGCCGACGTGGCCCCCTTTCTGCTCGACCCCGCCGACTCGGCCGCCCGCCACGCCGCCAACCCGCCCACCCACCTGCTGCGCCACCAAAGCGCCGAGCTGCTGGAATTGACCCGGGACGGCCGGCTCACCGAGTTCCGCCACGTGGCGCTGATGGAGACGATTCAGGACCTGTTCAACGCGCAGGGCGGCTGCGAGCGGATCAAAAATACGCCCTTCCCGCGCCAATACGCCTACTTCAGCTTCGTTTTCGTCTGGATTTTTGCCGCCCTGCTGCCGCTGGGCCTGGTCGAGGAGTTCGACCGCCGCCAGGCCCTGGGGCCCTACCACGTCTGGCTGATGGTGCCCTTCGCGGTGCTCGTCTCGTGGGTGTTCAACGTCATCGAGCTGGTGGGCCACGCCAGCGAAAACCCCTTCGACAACCAAATCAACGACGTGCCGATGACCAGCCTGTGCCGCAGCATCGAAATCGACCTGCGCGAGCTGCTCGGCGAAACCGCGCTGCCCCCCAAGCTGGAGCCCGTCGACGACGTGCTGTACTAAAAAGCGGTTTTTATGAACGCCAACCGCTTCTAAACCGTCCGCAAGGGCCCCAGAACGGGGGTAGCGACGCGACCCTTCGCGTCTCCATCGTTGCCAGCAATCAATCGGGCAGCGGTGGAGACGCGAAGGGTCGCGTCGCTACCCCGATCGGGCTAACGCCAACTGCTTTGTTATGGGGGGCTACTTAAAAGCACGCACCGCCGGGTGATTTTCATGCGTCGACGGATAAAAATCATGCCCCGGCGCATAATTTTTATCCGTCGATGGATGATTTTCATGCCCCGCCGCATGATTTTTATGCTCCGCCGCATGCTTTTTATCCGCCGCCGCATGTTTTTTATCCACTGCCGAATGAAAATCATCCACCGATGCATGATTTTTATCCGCGGCCGCATGATTTTCATCCGGCGGCGGATAAAAAGCATGCGTTGATCGGACAAATCGTTCGCGCGCCGGGGCCCGGGGCCTGCCGTTTGGGTAAAAACCTGGGCCCACGCCGCTCCTTGCTCCTGCGCGCTCGCCCGGGGGGCGCCGGGCCTGCGCCTGGGGCCCCGGTGCCGGGCGGCCCGTATTTTCGGCCCCATGCTACCACGCCCGCGCCTGCCCACCCGCCTGCAATACTTTCTGTTCGGGGCCGATTTTTCGGGCGGGCTGCGCACGGCGCTGGCCATTTTGCTGCCGGCGGCCGTCGGGGCCGAAATCGGGCATTTCGACCTGGGCCTCACCCTCTCCACCGGGGCCGTGTGCGTGAGCGTGCCCGACGCGCCGGGGCCCGCCGGCCACCGCCGCAACGGCCAGCTCGCGGCCCTGGCCCTGGTGCTGGCCGTGGCCCTGCTCACGGGCTACGCGGCCCCGGTGCGCTGGCTGCTGGGCCTGGAAGTGGCCGCGCTCAGCTTCGGGCTGAGCATGCTGCTGGTGTGGGGCGCGCGCGCCGGGGCCGTGGGCACGGCCGGGCTGCTGGCGCTGGTGCTCACGCTGGCCCACCCGGCGGCGCGGCCGGCGCTGGTGCTGCCCCACGCGCTGGCGCTGGCCGCGGGCGGGGCCTGGTACGGCCTGCTGGCGCTGGTGCTGAACTGGGTGGGCCCCTACCGGGCGGCCCAGCAGGCGCTGGGCGAAAGCATTCACGCGCTGGCCGGCTACCTCAGCGCCAAGGCCGACTTCTACAGCACCCGCACCGACCTGGCCGCCGACTACCGCCGCCTGGTGGCCCGGCAGGTGGCCGTGAGCGACACCCAGGAGGCCGTGCGCGCCGTGCTTTTCCGCACCCGGCAGGTGGTGAACGAGAGCACGAGCACCGGCCGCCGCCTGGTGCTCACGTTCGTGGACGTGGTGGACCTGTACGAGCGGGCCACGGCCACCTTCCTCGACTACGAGGCCCTGCGGCGCGACTTCGGCACCGGCGGGGTGCTCGACGAGATTGCCGGCCTGCTGCGCCGCCAGGCCGCCGCCCTCGACCGCCTGGGGGCCGCCGTGCAGGCCAACTACGCGCCGCCCGGCCCGCCGCCCGATTTCCTGCCCGCCCTCGACGCCATCAAGGCCCACCTCGACGCGCTGGGGGCCGCCGCCGACGGCCCCAGCGTGTGGCCGCTGAAGAAAACCCTCGTCAACCTGCGCGACCTCAGCCGCCGCCTCGCCGACATGGGCAACTACTTCGACGCCCGCACCGGCCCCGGCGCCGCCCCCGCCGAGCCGGGCCGCGCCGCCCAGCACCTGCTCTTCATTGCCCGCCCCGGCTGGGAGCTGCGCGCCTACTGGCAGAATTTTACGCTGCAATCGGCCGTGTTCCGGCACGCGCTGCGGGTGCTGGTGGCCAGCGTGGCGGCCTTCGGCGCGGCCGAAGTGCTCTGGCAGGGGGCCCACAGCTACTGGATTCTGCTCACGGCCACCGTCATGCTCAAGCCCAGCTTCAGCCTCACGCGGCAGCGCAACGCGGAGCGCATCGTGGGCACGCTCGGCGGCGGGGTGCTGGGCCTGGCGGTGCTGGCGGCGGTGCCCGGGGCCGAGGCGCGCTTCGCGGTGCTGGTGGTGTTTGCCGTCGTTTCCTACTCGTTTCAGCGGCTCAGCTACGGGGTGTTCGTGGTGTTTCTGACGGCCTACCTCGTGCTCATGTTCGGGCTGCTGAAGCTCGAATACCTGGGCGTGCTGCGCGAGCGGGTCGTCGACACGCTCATCGGCTGCGCCATTGCCTTCGGGGCGGGCTACTTCCTGTTTCCGCGCTGGGAAGCCGCCGAGCTGCCCGACCTGATGGCCGCCGTGCTGCGCGCCAACGGGGCCTACCTGCACCAGGTGGCCCTGCGCCTGGCCGGCCCCGCCGCCGGGCCGGCCCCCACCGCCTACCGCCTGGCCCGCAAAAACGCCTACGTGGCCGCCGCCAACCTCGCCGCCGCCTTCCAGCGCATGCTCTCCGAGCCCAAGCGCACCCAACGCGCGCCGGCCGCCGTCCACGAGTTCGTGGTGCTGAACCACACCCTGGCCGCCGCCGCCGCCGCCCTGGCCGCCGCCGACCCGGGGCCCTCCTTCACGGCCGCCACCCGGCGGGCGCTGGTGAGCGCCCAGGCGGCCCTGGTGGCCGCCGAGTGCCGCCTGGCCCCGGCCGGTGCGCCGGCCGCCGCGCCCACGCCCCCCGCCGGCCCCGGCCCCGACGACCCCGCCTGGCGCGAGCAGCTGGCCTTCCTGCAAAAAGTAAGCGGCGACATCAACAAGGCCGCCGAGGCCGTGGCGGCGTAGGGCCGCCCGGCCGGCCTGGGGGAGGGCCCCCGGCCGGTATGCTGCTGGGGAACCGCCCTAACCATTTGGCCCGGGGGCCGTTATTGCTCCACAGCTATGGCGAAAAGTCTGGTACTCCGGGAGAGCGCGGGCCTGCGCTACTTCGCGTTTTTCTACCTCTACGTGATGCAGGGCATCCCCTCGGGGTTCGCCCTCACGGCGGTGTACAACTACCTCGTCGGCAGCGGGCTCACGGCGCGGGCGGTGGGCACGTTCGCCGCCGTCGTGGGCCTGCCCTGGACGTTCCAGTTCGTGTGGGGGCCCCTGATCGACAAGTTTCAGTACTCCATCATCGGGCACCGCAAGCAGTGGGTGGTGCTCACGCAACTGGTGGCGGTGGCGGCCTCGCTCTCGCTGCTGCTGGTGCACAACCCGGTGGCCCAGCTGGGGCTGATGTCAGGGGTGTTTTTTGTGCACAGCGTGTTCGCCTCCATCCAGGACGCGAGCGTCGACGCCATCGCCATTTCGGTGGTGCCGCCCGCCGAGCGCGGCCGCGTGAACGCCTTCATGCGCGGCGGCTACCTGCTGGGTTGGGGCGTGGGCGGGGCCGTGCTGGCCTACGTGCTGCACCGCGGCGGCTTCCGGCCGGCGGCGCTCACGCAGTCGCTCACGCTGCTGGTGCTCACGGTGCTCACGTTTTTTATCAAGCTCGACCGCGCCGACCGCCTGCTGCCCACGTTTGGCCAGGCCGGGCGGGCGGCGGCCCGGGCCCACGCCGCGGCCCTGAACGACGACGAAGAAAACCCTTCGCTGGGCTGGCTCTTCCGCGAGCTGTGGCGCAGCATGGTGGAGCGCCACAGCCTGCGGGCGTTCGGCATCATCTTCCTGGCGTACCTGGCCAGCGAGCTGTTCAAAAACGCCTACAACTACCACCTCATCCACACCCTGAAGTGGCAAGCCGTGGACGTGTCGGTGCTGCAAGGCAGCTGGGGCAGCCTGGCGGCGTTCGGGCTGCTGCTGGGCGGCGGGGTGCTGGTGGACCGGCTGGGCACGGCCAAGCTGCAATATTGGGTGATGGCCGGCTACGCGGCGTTCCTGCTGGTGTTCGGGGCCCTGGCGCCGTTCTGGCACGTCCGGGCCCTGGGCTTCGCCGGCCTGGTGCTGATGAACGTGGCCGACCCGCTGCTGAGCGTGGCCGCCATGCCGCTGCTCATGGCCTTCTGCCGCCCCAAAATAGAGGGCTCGCAGTTCACCACCTACATGGCCCTGGTGAACCTGTGCGGGGTGGGCGGCAGCTACCTCAACGGCTGGCTGCTCGCCGTCACCACCGCGCCCGTCATCGGCCTGGCCTGCGGCGGGCTGATGCTGGGGCTGGTGGTGGCCCTGCGCCGGCTGCAACCCCGGCCGGTGCTGGTGCAGGCGTGAGGGCGTTGGTGGGTTGTCGGCGCTGGCCTAGTGGGCGGCGCTGGGCGAGGCGACGGCTTTTGTGCGGACGTACTCAACGTTTTGCGCGCACCCGGTGCCGGTGGTGAAATTCAGCTTGTCAGCCGTCAGCAAGGTAACGTGGTACGGGTAGTAAGCCGGTTGCCCGGGGAGCGTGTTGTCGGTTTTGATGATGAGCCGCAACTCATCGCGGCCGCTGGAAGGGCTGGGCTGGCTGCGAAATTGAAAAGTGCTGGTTCTCACCGGCTGGCCATTGCTGTATTCCGCATAGGCACTGTCGGGCCCGAAAACCACGCGGCGGTCCTGCCCGGCCGGTGTTGGCGTCATGATGCCGGTAATGCCCCCGCCGGAAGCCACCAGGCGCCATTCGCCCAGCACCGTGATGGGTTGAACGTCATCAGCCGCCCGGTGGCAGGCAGTAAAGCCAACCAGGGCAATGGCTACAAAGGCGGTGCGGCGTAGGAGTTGGGGCATGGCAGGAGGTTAAGCAGGTGTAAGACCCAAGAGCCAGTTGCCTCGCTAAAGGTTGCGTCCTCCGCCTCGGTGGTGTTGCGTTTCAGGTAAAACACCTAGTCTTGCTCCGGCCGGGCCCCCAGCTCGCCCAGCCGCCGGCCCTGCTGGCGGCCGAAGCGCAAGTGCTTGGCCTGCCCCACCACCTGCGAGGCGTAGATGCCCGTGTGGCCCGAAAACAGGTAAGCCACCGCGCAGGCCAGCGCCAAATACACCCCCGCGCCCGTGCCGAACAGCTCCAGGCCCAGCAGCAGGCAGGCCAGGGGCGTGTTGGCGGCCCCCGCAAACACGCCCACGAAGCCCATGCCCGCCAGCAGCGCCACCGGCAGCGGCAGCACGCCCGCCAGCGCCGAGCCCAGCGCCGCGCCGATAAAAAACAGCGGCGTCACCTCCCCGCCCTTGAAGCCCGCGCCCAGCGTCAGGGCCGTCAGGGCCAGCTTCCAGGCAAAGTCCTGGGGCCCCAGCACGTGCTGAAACGCCTCCACGATGACCGGCACGCCCAGGCCGGCGTAGCGCGTGGTGCCCAGGCCCCACATGGCGAGCGCCACCAGCGCGCCGCCCACCACCGGCCGCAGCGGCGGGTACGCGATGCGGCTGAAAACGCGCGTGATGCCGTGCGTGAGTGCGGCGAAGCCACGCGCCGCCAGCCCAAACACGGCCCCCGCCAACAGCGTGGCCCCCAGCCCGCCCAGCGTGAGCGGCAAGGCGGCCAGCTCGGGGTAGTGGGTGTGGCCCACGCCCCAGGCGCGCGTCACCACGTCGGCCACCACGGCGGCCAGGAAGCTCGGCAACAGGGCGTCGTAGCGCACCGAGCCCAACAACAACACTTCCAGCCCAAACACGGCCCCCGCCAGTGGCGTGCCGAACACCGCCGCAAACCCCGCGCTCATGCCCGCGATGAGCAGCAGCCGGCGCTCGCGCCGGGGCAGCCAGCGCGAGAGCTGGTCGGCCAGGGCCCCGCCCATCTGCACGGCCGTGCCCTCGCGCCCGGCTGAGCCGCCGAACAAGTGCGTGACGAGCGTGCCGCCCAGCACCAGCGGCACCAGCCGCAGCGGAATGACCGCGCGCGGGGCGTGGATTTCGTCCAGGATCAGGTTGTTGCCCTTCGCCACGCGGTTGCCGAAACGGTGGTAGGCGAGGCCCACCAGCAGGCCGCCCGCGGGCAGCAGCGCCAGGGCCCCCGGGTGGGCGTCGCGCCAGCCCGTCACCCATTCCAACGCCGTCAAAAAGCCGGCCGACGCCGTGCCCGCGAGGGCCCCCACCAGCGAAGCCAGCAACAGCCAGCGCGCCAGAAAAATAACCGCCGACGTGGCGGGCAGGGCCCGGAGCCGGGCCGGCAGCAGGCGGGAGGCGAAAGAAAGGGTACGTACAGCCACGGGTGCGAAGGAACCAACAACTTTCCGAACGGCCCCGGGCAACGCCAAGCCACGGCCGCGGGCGACGGCGGCACCCAGCTCTCGTGCGACGACCTGGCCGCGGTGGTGGGCACGGCCCCCGAGTCGCTGATCCGGACGCTGAGCGAGTTCAAGCAAGCCGGCTTAAGCGCCCGAACGGCCAAAAGCGTGCGGGTGCTGGAGCCCGAAAAGCTGCGCTGTGCGCATTGGTAGCCCAATTGCTGGGGTTTGATCGGGGAACCCCGACCGCGTACCGTGCGGCCCGAAAGCCAGTCGGAAGCAATTTTCAAGTCTTCGCCCCGCCCCGATTCATCGATTCGCTAAGTTGTTCCGACAATGTCATTAGTTGTTCCGGTAATGCAAATAGATATTCTCCAAATAAAGATAGTTGCTTACTAGATGAGGTTAATTGTTCTTAGGAACTAATAAGTCGTTGCCATTAGCTAAAAAATTGTTTGCCAGATGCGATAAGCTGTTCGTAGAATGCAAAAGTTTGTTCTGGATAAGCGAAGGTTTGTTCATGACACAAAAAGGTTTATTCTGGGCACGAAAGGAATTGTTCCTGGCAGCCAGGTTTTCAAGTCTGGGCGCAGGTTTGGCAGCAAGGGCGAGGTTCGCCCTTGCTGCCGGGGCCCGGTTCACGCCCCTGGCCGGAACCCGCGCAGCCGCAGCGAGTTCGTCAGCACCGACACCGAGCTGAGGGCCATGGCCCCGGCGGCCAGCATGGGCGAGAGCAGCCAGCCCGTGAACGGGTAGAGCAGCCCCGCCGCCACCGGGATGCCGATGACGTTGTAGACGAAGGCAAAAAACAGGTTTTGCTTGATGGTGCGCATGGTTTGGCGCGAGAGGGCGATGGCCGTGGCCACGCCCTGCAAGTCGGCCCGCATCAGGGTGATGGGGGCGGCTTCCATCGCCACGTCGGTGCCGGTGCCCATGGCCAGGCCCACGTCGGCGCGGGCCAGGGCCGGGGCGTCGTTGATGCCGTCGCCGACCATGGCCACGGTGCGGCCCTCGGCTTGCAGCTCCTGCACTTTGCTGGCTTTGCCGGAAGGCAGCACTTCGGCGAAGTAGCGGGTAATGCCCACCTGGCGGGCCACTGCGGCGGCGGTTTGGGGGTTGTCGCCGGTCATCATCACCACTTCCAGGCCCTGGGCCTGCAACGCTTTGACGGCGGCGGCGGAGGTGGGGCGCACCTCGTCGGCCAGGCCGAGCACGGCGGCGGGCTGGCCGTCGAGGGCCGCGTAGAGCACGGTTTTGGCCTGGGCCAGCAGCCCGGCGGCGGCCTGCCGGGCGGCGGGGGTGAGGGCAACGCCGGCTTCGCGCAGCAGGCGCTCGTTGCCGATGAGCACGGCGCGGCCCTGCACGGTGGCCAGGGCCCCCTGGCCTTCGACGGCGCGGAAGCCGGTGGCGGCCGGGCGGTTGTGGCCCTGGTTCAGGCCCAGGCCGTCGGCGTAGCGCACCACGGCGGCGGCCAGCGGGTGTTCGCTCTGGCGCTCCACGGCCGCCAGCAGGGGCAGCAGGTCGGCGGCGCGGTGGCCGGGCAGGGCCAGCAAATCCGTGAGCGCGGGCTCGCCGCGGGTGATGGTGCCGGTTTTGTCGAGCAGCACGGTATCGACTTTGTAAGCCTTTTCGAGGGCTTCGGCGTTGCGAATCAACACCCCGTACTCGGCCCCCTTGCCGGTGCCCACCATGATGGCCGTGGGCGTGGCCAGGCCCAGCGCGCACGGGCAGGCGATGATGAGCACGGCCACGAAGTTGGTAAGCGCCAGCGGCAGGCGCGACCCGGCCGGGCCCAGCACCATCCACAGCCCGAAGGTGAGCAGGGCCAGCCCAATCACCGTCGGCACGAACACGCTGCTCACCCGGTCGGCCAGCCGCTGGATGGGCGCCCGGCTGCCCTGGGCGTCGCTCACGAGCTTCACAATCTGCGCCAGCACGGTGTCGGTTCCCACCTTCGTCACGCGGAAGCGGAAGGCCCCGGTCTTGTTGATGGTGGCCCCGAACACGTTGTCGCCGGCTTTTTTCTCCACGGGCAGGCTTTCGCCGGTGAGCATGCTTTCGTCGAGGCTCGAACGGCCGTCGACGAGCTGGCCGTCGGTGGCGACTTTTTCGCCGGGGCGCACGGCCACCACGTCGCCGGGCCGCAGGTCGGCCACGGGCACGTCTTCCTCGCGGCCGTCGGGGCGCACCACGCGGGCCGTTTTGGCCTGCAATCCCAGCAGGGCCTTGAGGGCGGCCGAAGTCCGGACTTTGGCGCGGGCTTCGAGCACTTTTCCCAACAAAATAAGCGCGATGATGGTGGCCGTGGTGTCGTAGTACACGGCCGGCGCCACGCCGTTGCGCACCAGCAGCCCGGGGGCCACCGTGGCCGCGAGGCTGAACAAAAACGCGGCCCCCGTGCCCACGGCAATCAGCGTGTCCATGCTGGCGGTGCGGTGGCGCAGGCCGTTCCAGGCCGCCACGTAAAACTCGCGCCCGCTGAAGAGCAGCACCGGCAATGTGAGGGCCAGCAGCACATAGTTCAGCGCCGGCGCCGACACGCGGTGCATCATCGCCGGCCACAGCATGAGCATGCTCAGGGGCATGATGACGGCGGCCAGCGCCGCGGCCGTCCAGAAGCGGCGGCGCAGCGCCCGGTAGGCGAGGGCCTTGCGGGCGGCCAGCTCTTCGTCGCTGACTTCGCCGCGGGCGTGGCCGGCCGCCGGGGCCGTGGCCGATTCGGCCACGTGGTAGCCGGCGGCTTCCACCGCGGCCTTCAGCCGGGCGCGGTCGGTTTGGCCGGGCGCAAACGCCACGGTGGCTTTTTCGGTGGCCAGGTTCACCATGGCGCTTTGCACGCCGGGGGTGCGGGCCAGGGCGCGCTCAACGAAGTTGACGCAGGAGGCGCAGGTCATGCCTTCAATGGCGAAGGTGGCCGTTTGCAGGGGGCCGGGCGCGGGCGGCGCGGCGGCAGGGGAAGGGGCAGTTTGGGGGTGCATGGGGGCGGTGCGGAGGCATGCGGCCGGCAACACCACGCGGTGCTTCGGCCAGTAAACAACGCCGGCCGGAGCGGCCGGCTGGCGTTGTTACAACATTTGCAAGCGCAAAATGTGCGCCCCGCACCGGTGCAGGATTGCGCGGCCGTTGAATAGAATTCGGCCCGGCGCCGGGGCCCTCGGCTGCGCTGCGCGCCGAAAGGGGCAGGGTTGCGCCATGGCCTGTTACCTTCGCGGCCCGCCGTTCGGTATTTCTCCATGCGCCACGTTGCCGACATCCCGCACCCCGCCGTCAAAATCACGCTCCTGGCCTGGAACAGCAAGTTCCTGCTCAAGCTCGAGCAGGGCAACCTGGAGCAGACCTACAAAGTGGCCGAAGTGGACCTGCTCACCGGCACCGACGCCGAGGTGCGCGAGCTACTCGACGCGGAGTTTGTGGCCGCCGCCATCGGGCGCTTTCAGGCCATGCGCGCCGATTTGCAGGCCGCCTTCGACCGCCACGAATTGCGCTAAGCGGCGGGGGCCGTTACTTTGCGGCCGGATTCACCCTTAGCCTTTCTGCTTATGTTTCAGCGTTATTACTTGCTGGTGAGCTGCCTGGCCGCCCTGCTGGCCACCGCGCCGGCCGCGGCCCAGTCGTACGACGTGCGCACAGGTTCCGTCAACTACGAGCGCCACGAGCGGGCGGCCCTGAAAGTGCAGGTGGAAAGCAGCGCCACTTGGGTGCGCAACTACTTCCAGGACTGGATGAAGGACAGCTACAATGTCCGATTCAAGGGCGGGGGCCTGCTCAACCTCAACCGCAGCGCCAACGAGCCCCTCAAGGCCAAGCAAACCGCGGCCTCCACCATCTCGGGCAAGCTCGTCGACCTCTACGCCAGCACCGTGGCGCCCTCCGACTCGGTGGCCGAGCTGGCCGTGTTCGGGGCCTTCGACAACAATTCCTTTTTCGACCCCGACCGCACGCCCGCCGAGTTCAGCGCCCTGCGCGGCATCGTCCAGAATTTCGCCAACGCCGCCCGCCTCAAGGCCTACCGCGAGCAAGTGGCCGACGCCGAGGACAAGGTGAAAAAAGCCGAAAAAGAAAAGGAGCACCTCGAAAAAAGCACGGCTTCCGCCAAGTCGAACACGACCAACAACCTGAACAAGATCGAGTCGCTGATCAAGCAAAACGCCGCCAACCGCCTCCAAATCAGCCAGGATTCGTCGGCCCTGCTGATCAACGTGAAGGCCCGCGAGGCCGCCGCCAAGCGCTTGCAGCTGCGCCGCGACCGCCTCACGGCCCTCGACCGCAAATAGCCCGCCCCCGTGGACCCTTCGCTCGAAACCGCCCTCGCCGAGCTGCGCCAGCTCCGGCACGACCGCCAAAACGGCCTGATTACCGACCGCGACTACGACCGCCGCGTGGCCGCCCTGCTGCAAGGCCAAAACGCGCCGGCGCTGCTGGCCCAGCTCCAGGCCGAAGGGGCCCTGCCCGCGCCGCTTGCCGCTCCGGCGGTGGTTGCGGCCCCCGCGCCGCCCCCGGCCCCCGCGCCGCCGGCGGTGCCCCCGCCCGTCGAGCCGCTCGCCAAAGCGGCTGCCGCAGCCCCCGAGCCGTTGTTGCCGCTGGTTTTTGGTGGCCTGCCCGTGGCTCCCACGGCCCCCACGGCTCCCACGGCCGTCGAAGACGAAGCCCAGTCGGAGCTCGCTGCCCCGACCAGCTCGCCCGCCCTGAACTACGTGCTCATCGGCGGGGGCCTGCTATTGCTGGCCCTGCTCGTGGCGTACCTGCTGAAGGGCCAGCGCCCCTCCGAGCACCTGACCAGCGCCAGCCGCACCGCCGCCGATACCACCGCCCTGGCCCCCGAAGTGGGCCCCCAGGCCCCACGAATAGAGTTGCCACCCGCCGCGGCCCCCGAAACCGTGCGGGTGTTCCCGCGCGCCGCGCCGGGGCCCCCGGCCGCTGCCGCCGACAGCGCCGCGCCCGCCCCCAACCCCGCCGCGCCCGCCGCCGACAGCGCCGTTGCCCGCCCCGCGCCCCGCTCGGCCAGCGCGCCCACGCCCGACGCCGCGCCGGCCGCCGAGCAGCCGGTGCGCGACGCCCTGGCCAGCTACTACGCCGACCTACACGCCGCGCCCTTCGACGCCGGGGCCCACTTCGCGCCCGCCGTTGAACGGTTCCTTGCGCTGCGCACCACCAGCCCCGCCGCCATCGCCGAGAACCTGGCCCGCAACCATTTTCCTGAGTTTCAGGACTACCAGGCCAGCATTGCGCCGGGCTCGCTGCGCGTGAGCGAGCCGGCCGCCGACGGCACCCGCACCGCCACCTACGTCGAGGTGGGGCGCTCGTTCCGGACGTCGTTGCAGCAGCACCAGCAAACGCGCACCCAGGTGCGGGTGCGCTTCACGCCCGATTTCAAAATAGACTACCTGCGCCAGGAAAAGCTGCTGGAAAACACCATGTTGCCGTAGGGCCCCGGTGGCGGTTGCCGAAGGCGCCGCCCGGGGCCCGCGGGCGTAGTTTTGTGGCGATGCCCCAGCCTTTTATTTTTCGAGTTGCCCCGGCGCTGCGCCGGGTTTGGTGGTGGCCCCTGGCCCTGCTGGCCCTCACCGGCTGCGTCAAGCTGCTGAAGCCGGGCCACGAGTTCATCGCCACCGTTCCCAAAACCGGCCCCGATTACGCCCAGGACAGCCTTTGGGCGGCCCTGCCCACCCGCCGGGACTCGGCCGACGCGCTGCCCAGCGCCGCCGGCCTGCGCGACGGCCAGGCGACGGCCCCGGCCGATGTATTCTTCATCCACCCCACCACCTACTACTGGCGCGGGCAGTGGAACGCCGACCTAGCCCGCGACCGCCTCAACCGTTACACCGACCGCACTGCCATCCGCCAGCAGGCCAGCGTGTTCAGCGCGGCGGCCCGCATCTACGCCCCGCGCTACCGGCAGGCCACGCTGTACTCGTTTTTCAACGATAAAATCCCCGACGGCAGCGAAGCCCTCGACCTGGCCTACGCCGACGTGAAGGCGGCTTTTCAATACTACCTCGCGCACTACAACCGGGGCCGTCCCATCATCATCGCCGGCCACAGCCAGGGGACGGCCCACGCCACGCGCCTGCTCCACGAGTTTTTCGACCGCGACCCGCTGCTGCGCAAGCGCCTTGTGGCCGCCTACCTCATCGGGTTCCGCGCCCGCCCCAACGAGTTCCAGACCATCCGGCCCTGCCCCGATTCGCTCGCCACCGGCTGCTTCGTGGCCTGGAACTCGGTCGAGCGCGGCTTCGACTACCCGCCCTACGACGGCTTGGCCGTCACCAACCCCCTCACCTGGACGCTCGACACGCTGAGGGCCCCCGCCGCGCTCAACCGCGGCGGCGTGGCCCTCCCTTTCAAAGGCATCGACCCGCACGTCACCGACGCCCAAATCCACCACGGCCTGCTCTGGGTCACGCCGCCCAAACCCAACGGCTACCCGCGCTTCCTGCTCCCCGGCCGCCCCGAACTGCGCCACTCCTTCCACATCGCCGACTACGCGCTTTTCTACATGAACATCCGCGAGAACGCCCGGGCGCGCGTGCGGGCCTGGCAACTCTCACAGCGCTAGCTCTATGGAGAGTCCAACAGGTATACAATGCTTGAATTCGAGAATCCTGTTGTCGGATATATTTTCCCTGGAAATTGATCAAAATAAAAAGGCCCGCTAGCATATGCCAGCGGGCCTTTCTCATTCAGCAACAAACCGCGATTACGCGCCAATTGCCACGCGCTTGAAGTCCGAAACCGTCAGGCCTTTCGACGTGCCGTCGAGCAGCTGGGCGATGGTTTTCGAGTTGTCTTTCACGAATTCCTGGTTCAGGAGCGTGTTGTCTTTGTAGAACTTGTTGAGCTTGCCCTGGGCGATTTTCTCCAGCATGGCTTCGGGCTTGCCTTCGGCGCGCGCCTGCTCCTTGCCAACTTCGATTTCGCGCTCCACCGTCGCCGAATCCACGCCGTCTTTGTCCACGGCGACGGGCTTCATGGCCACGATTTGCATGGCCACGTCGCGGCCCACCTCGGCGGTGTTGGCGCCGCCTACGTTTTTCAGGCCCACGAGCACGCCTTTTTTGTTGTCGGAGTGGATGTACGAAGCCACTTTCTCGGCGCTCAGCGTGGCGTAGGTCACGTCCAGCTTTTCGCCGATTTTGCCCATCAGGTCCGTTACGTGCTCCTGCACGGTGCGGCCGTCGGTGGCGGTGGCGGCCAGCAGGTCTTCCTTGGTGCCGGCGTTGGTGCGCACGGCCGTGTCCAGAATTTGCTGGGCCAGCTCGCGGAAGTTGGCCACTTTGGCGACTGACTCGGTTTCGCAGGCCAGGGCCACCAGCTTGCCGGTGGTGCCGTCCTCGCTCACGTTCACGAGCACGAGGCCTTCCGACGTTTCGTTTTCGGCGCGCTTGTCGGCAATTTTCTGGCCGTGTTTGCGGAGGATGTCGCGGGCGGCTTCGAAATCGCCGTCGGCTTCCACCAAGGCTTTTTTGCAATCCATCATGCCCGCGCCGGTCATGGTGCGGAGCTTGTTTACGTCTGCGGCGGTAATTGCGGCCATTAGAGTAAGTGGGGGTTGAGTGTAGTAATCAAACAGAAGAAGGGAACCCCCGGAGCCAACTGCTTCGCGAAGGTTCCCTTCTTTCAAAGAGCGAAAAAGCGCTTATTCCTCGTCGGCAGCGGTTTTCTCGGCAATGGCGGCTTCGTCGGCCTCCTTGCGGTCGGCGTCTTCCTTGTCCACCTTGCGCTCCGATAGGCCTTCTTCGATGGCCTTGCCGATCACGCCCACGATGAGCTGGATCGACTTCGAGGCGTCGTCGTTGGCCGGAATCGGAAACTGCACCAGCTCGGGGTTCGAGTTGGTATCGCAGATGGCGAACACCGGGATGCCCAGTTTGTGGGCTTCTTTCACGGCGATGTGCTCGCGCTTCACGTCCACCACGAACAAGGCGGCGGGCAGGCGGCCGAGGTCGGCGATGCCGCCCAGCACGCGGTCAAGCTTGGCGCGCTCGCGCGACATCATCAGCTTCTCGCGCTTGGCGAGGGCGGCGTAGGCCGTGTTTTCCTTCACCATCTTGTCGATGGTCGACATTTTCTTCAACGACTTGCGCACCGTGGCGAAGTTGGTGAGCATGCCGCCCAGCCACCGGTCGGTGACGAAGGGCATCTTCAAGCGCTCGGCTTCGGTGGTCACAATCTCCTGGGCCTGCTTTTTGGTGGCCACAAACATGATTTTGCGGCCGCTTTTGGCAATGTTGCGGATGGCGGTGGAGGCGTACTCCAGCGACACGAGCGTTTTGTTCAGGTCGATGATGTGGATGCCGTTCTTCTCCATGAAGATGTACGGCGCCATTTTGGGGTCCCACTTGCGGGTGAGGTGACCAAAATGCGAGCCTGCTTCGAGCAGGTCTTTATAGGTTGTCTGAGCCATGATACGGGTCCTCCTGGTTTTAGCGTTTCGAGAACTGGAACGAGCGGCGGGCTTTGCGCTTGCCGAACTTCTTGCGTTCCACCATCCGCGGGTCGCGGGTCAGGAAGCCTTCCTTTTTCAGGGCCGGACGGGTTTCTTCGTTGTCGCTCACCAAAGCCTTGGTGATGGCCAAGCGGATGGCTTCGGCCTGGGCCGAAATGCCGCCGCCCTTCACGTTCACCTTGATGTCGTACTGGCCGACTTGCTCGAGGATGGCGAGGGGTTGGTTCACGACGTTTTCCAGCAGTTCGTTGCTGAAATACGCTTTCATGTCCCGGTCGTTGATAGTGATATTCCCTTGCCCGGCCTGCATGTAGATGCGGGCCACCGAGGTTTTTCTTCTACCAGAGGTGTTGGTAATTGCCATTTAGTGAATGAATTGAGAGCGTAAGCCGTCGTTGGCTTACAGGTTTTTAAGTTCAATGGCCACGGGCTGCTGGGCCTCGTGGGGATGCTCGGTGCCGGCGTACACGTACATGTTGCGGTACTGGGCGGCGCCCAGCTTGTTGCCTTGCAGCATGCCCTTCACGGCGTGCTCAATCACGCGGCGCGAGTCGCGGTTCATTTGCTCGCGCACGGTGCGGCGCTTCTGGCCGCCGGGGTAGCCCGAGTGGGTGATGTAGACCTTTTCGGTCATTTTCTTGCCCGTCAGCCGCACCTGGTCCGCGTTGACGACAATCACGTTGTCGCCGCAGTCGGAGTTGGGGGTGAACGAGGGCTTGTGCTTGCCGCGCAAAATGTTGGCAATCTGGCTGCACACGCGGCCCAGCGGGGCTACGCTGGCGTCGACGATAACCCAGCTTTTCTGGGCGTTGGCCTTGTTGACGTGGGTCGTCTTGAAGCTCAGGTGGTCCATGAGTCGGAAAATAGGTAGGCTAAACAATTGAAAATAAACCCGAAACCGGTTAGGCTTCGGGAAAAACGGACACAAAGGTACCTTTTTTTCGGCAGAATGCAAGCGGCGCGGCGCTATTTCCCGCTGAAAAGCAACCGGCTAGGGCCCTACCGGTTTTGCGCCAGCACGTCCACCAGCACGCGGAAATCTTTGGGGTAGGGGGCCTCCACGACGATTTCTTCGCCGGCCAGGCCCGCGAATTGCAGCCGCAGCGCGTGCAAAGCAAAGCGCTTGATGAAGGGCTGCTCGGTTTCGCCTTCCTTCAGGTTGAACTTCTTTTTGAGCGACGAGAGAAAAAAATCCTCCCCGCCATACATCGTATCGCCCACGATGGGGGCCTGCAAATACTGCAAGTGCAGGCGAATCTGGTGCATCCGGCCCGTGACGGGCTCGGCCAGCACGAGGGCGTGGCGGGTATACGTGTCGAGGGTGGTGAAGTAGGTTTCGGCCTCCTTGCCCTTGTAGGCGAGGCGGGCCTTGCCGCGGGTGGTGGTTTCGATGTGGCGCTCCACGAGCCGGCGCTCGAGCTGCGGGGTGCCCCACACCACGGCGTGGTACTGCTTTTTCACCTCGCGGTTCTCGAACTGCATGGCCAGGTGGCGGTAGGCCTCGGGGTGCTTGGCGAAGGCCAGGGCCCCGCTGGTGTCGCGGTCGAGGCGGTGGGCGGCCTGGATGTCGTCGTGGTGCTGGCGGGCCAGGCGGAGCATGTTGGGGGCCCCGCCCACCCGCTCGTCGAGGGTGGCCAGGAAGGGCGGCTTGTTGACGACGAGGTAGTCGTCGCTCTCAAACAGCACAAGGTCGGCAAACGGGGGGAGCTTCATAAGAACCCCAAAGGTACCGCCGGGCCGGCCGGCTTCCCGCCCCTACAGCTGGCCCTGCCCCGGCCGAAACCGTTCGGCCTCGGCCGGGG
This sequence comes from Hymenobacter sp., assembly GCA_025353745.1. Taxonomy (GTDB): domain Bacteria; phylum Bacteroidota; class Bacteroidia; order Cytophagales; family Hymenobacteraceae; genus Hymenobacter. The sequence continues at coordinate 3,130 of JANXOE010000179.1, read as the reverse complement.
CAGGGCCCCGGGCGGTGGAAAAACTACCGGGTACTAAACGTGATTTCGTTGCGGCGCTGCCGCAGCACCAGCACGCTGGGAGCGGCCGGGAGTTGCCGGCCGTTGAGCATGATTTGGGTGGGTTGCCCGCCGATGAAATTGATTTTCCAGCCCGGCTCCAGACTTACTATCTTGTAAGTGATTTCGCGCCCCGATTTTTTGTAGTCTACGCTGAATTTATTGTTGCCAATCAACAAGTTGCGCAGGCCGGCGCGGGGCCATTGGCGGGGGAAATTCGGCCGGAGGGTTATCTCTTTTTTGTAAGCCAGCGGCTCAATGCCAAAAAAATACTGCACCACCGGAATGTACAAGCCGGTGACGTTCCAGGCCTGCACGAACATTCCGTAGTCGGGCGATACTTCGTACGTCGTGCCCGGCGTGGCGTAGCCGAAGCCCGCCAGGATTTTGTGGACGTACGCCAGCGCCGTGTCCGGCGAGCCGTAGCGGGCCTCGGCCACGGCCAGGGCCGTGGTCGTCGCGGGCATAACGGCTTGGTTATAATTAAATTCGCCCTGCTTGCGCGCCAGCACCGACCCCTCGTCCTGGGTGATGTCGTCCGGGCGCTCGATGCCGGAGATGTAGACGCCGTATTTATTCGTGAAGTACCCGGCGTGCGCCAGCGCCTGCCGGGCCTTGGCCGAATCGGCGATGCCTTCCGCCAACGGCATCATCCCAGAATTGTTATAGTACACGGCGTACCCTTGGTCGGGGTAAGTGTTGTTTTTGACGCTCGTTCTCAGGGCTTGTAACTTGTTGAGGGCCCAGGTATTGCGGCCGGGGTGCACGCGCTGCGCCAGGGCCGTGTCGATGATGGCGAGCGCCTTGGTTTTATCGGTGATAAAATCGGCGTAGCGGCTCTCCGACGCTATCCACCAGTCGCGGTTGATGCGGGTGCGCAGCGTGTCGGCCTTGGCCTGGTAGGCCGCCCGCGCTTTGCCGTCCTGCAGCACGGCGGCCATGCGGGCCATGACGCGGAAGAGCCCTTGCGTGCGCACGGCCACGTCCAGCATCTCGTCGTTCAGGCCCTTGATTTCCACGCCGCCGTAGCCTTCCACGTACAGGTCGTGGTCCTGGTCGTGCTGCAGGAGCCAGGCGAGGGTTTTTTGCACGTAGGCGTAGTTTTCGCGCAAAAAATCCAGGTTGCCCGTCCACTTGAAGACGTTCCAGGCCGCTTCGATGTGCAGCTGCGATTCCTCCATCCGGCCCTTGTCGTACACCGTGCCGGTCGTGGAGGCTTCGTGGATGATGCGGCCCGAGCCGTTGTTTGCCTTGTCGGACAGCGTTTTAAGCAAATGCCAAGAGTCGTAGAACAGTTGGGGCCGCACGAAGCCGGTGATGGCCCCGAACGTGTCCGCCTGTTCGTTGCTGAAAAACCAGGGGTAATCCGGCAGGCCCGCGCTCAGGCCCCGGCCCAGGCCGGGCACGTCCCGCACCAGCCAGTCGGTGGCATATTTGCCCCAGTTCCAGGCCGTCAGCAGCCGCGGGTCGGGCACGTCCAGCGCCGCCGTTTGCGTCAATTCCCGGTACCGACCGGCTTTTTTCTGAAACAGCTTCGCCAACTGGCTTTGCACCAAATCAACGTTTGCCAGGGCCTCCTGTGCGTTTTTCATCGAGCCGCCGAAGTAAAAGCGCACGGTTGCCGTCCGGCCTTTGGGCACCAGCAGCGCGCCGCTCATCACGCCGGTCACGCCCCGGCCTTTGAACGGGCTTTTCACCGACTTTTCGATGCGGACGTTTCTATCGGCGACAACCACCGTAAACCAGCTGTTGTTTAGGTCTTTGTAAATGGCGCCGGTTTTTTTTACGGCCCGGTAAAGTGCGTCGGGGCCGTCCTGCATGCCGCTGGCCTCGCCCAGCCAGACGGGCCGCAAATCCACGTCTGCATACAATTTGAAGGCAACTTTTTTGTCGGCCGGGCCGCGGTTCTGAAAATTGTATTCGACTACGAGCACCGGAATACTGTCGGGAACGAACTGCACCCGGCTGATGGTAAGCTGGTTGGCCAGTTGGTAGGCGTTTTCCGTCGTGAAGCTGTGCGCCGTGAAAGCGTCGCTACGGTCCAGCATTTTCCGTTTGCCGGGGCCCTCGCTCACCGCCAGTCGGTAGCCGTCCAGCAGCTTGACCGGGTGCTGCCAGACGCCGCCCATTTCGCCCGGTACGTGGAAGCCGACTTCCGGAAAATTCCCGGCCTGGTCGCCGATGGCGTACAGCCGGTCGCCGGCCGTGACGCACAGGTATTGGCCGTTCTGCGGCTTCCCGGCCAGGTGCGGCAGCGCCCGGCTCGCCTGGGCCAGATTGAAGCGATGGCCAGCAGAAAAACCGGCATCGCCCCGAATGCGGTTGGCCGTCAGTTGTTTGCCCGGGGCGCTGGGCCGGCCGGTGGCCTGCGCCAGGGCCCCCGGGCCGGCCAGCAGCGCGCTCAAGCAAAGCAAGTAAATTTTTTGGCGCATACAGCGGGTGCCGGTGGCGGTTGGTTCGCAGGGGCCGTGTTTTGGTTAGCGGCTCAAGGCGTAGGTTTTGTGCTGGGGCCCTGCGCCCGTGGTTTTGACCCATTGCAGCACGCCGCCGGCCCCGGTGGCGAAGTAGGGGTTGGTGCCGCCCTTGGTGTCGGCAATCACGCGGAAGGGCGGCGGTAGGTGGGGCTCGTAGGTGCCGCGGAAAAAGTGGCGGGCCTGGTCGCCGTCGCCCAGGCGCGAATTCAGTAGGTTAAAGCTATCGAGGAGGTTGCTCACCCGGCCCCGGCCGTACCGGTCGTAGGCCGGCCCGGCGCGGCGCTCTTTGGCGCGGTTCGCTGCCGGGCCGGACGACGGTGCTAATACCCCGGGTTTTGCAGACGCCTTGCTGGCTGTGGCCGCCGTGTTGTTCCAGGCTGAGCTGGCCTTTCAACGTGTCGAAGACCGATTCGACGATCTGGCGGATCGGTTTGAGTTGGTTGCTGCCGGGCCGTTTTGTTTCCCGTTTCAGGCTGGGTCTGATGAGTTCGATTCCGTGTTCGGCGAGGCGGGTCTCGAACTCTCGGCTGGCGTAGCCCTTGTCGGCGACGATGGTTTGCACGTTGCGACCGTCGAACAAGCTCGGGTCGTGATCGAAC
>JANXOE010000177.1 GCA_025353745.1 Hymenobacter sp. | reverse complement strand
GGGCTTTCGCGTGCCTCGGGGGGCATGGGTGGCCAGCGGCGCGCGTGAGAATCAATTGCTTTTTCACTGCGGAGGGCGCAAAAGCTCTGCGGAGGGTTCGCGGAAGCTTGAATTCATAATTCATAATTCAAATAATGGTCCTCGGCATCATTCCCGCCCGCTACGCCTCGACCCGCCTGCCCGGCAAGCCGCTCGTGGACCTGGGCGGCCAGACCATGATAGCGCGCGTAGTGCGCCAAGCCCAACTCGCCAACCTCAGCCGCGTGGTCGTCGCCACCGACGACGAGCGCATCCTGCGCCACGTGCGCGGCTTCGGGGGCGAGGCCGTGCTCACCCGGCCCGACCACGCCAGCGGCACCGACCGGCTCTACGAGGCTTTCCAGCAGCTGGGCAGCCCGCCCGCGGTGCGCTGCATCGTCAACATTCAGGGCGACGAGCCGTTCATCCACCCCGCGCAAATCAACGCGCTGGTGGATTTTTTTCAGGACGAAAACACGGCCCCCGACATCGCCACGCTCGTCAAGCCGGTGGCGAGCGACGAGGAGCTCTTCAGCCCGCACCTGCCCAAAGTGGTGCTCAACCACCGCCGCGAGGCCCTGTACTTCAGCCGCCACCCCCTGCCCTACCAGCGCCAGCACCCGCCGGCCGAGTGGCTTCGGCACCACCGCTACCTGCGCCACCTGGGCCTGTACGCCTACCGGCCGGCGGTGCTGGCGCAGCTCACGCAGCTGCCCGTGTCGGCCCTGGAAGCGGCCGAAAGCCTCGAGCAGCTGCGGTGGCTGGAGGCCGGCTACGCCATCCGCTGCGCCGAAACCGAGCTCGACGCCTTCGGCATCGACACGCCCGCGGACGTGGCGCGGGCCCGGCAGCGGCTGGGCGCCTAGCGCGGCCCCGGGGCCGCGGTGTCGTCGCCGGTCGGGCGGCGCTCCTGCTGCATTTCTTTGGACAGAAAGAAGTTCAGGGCCGTCCGAATCACGGCGATGGCCCCCAGCCGGCCAATTTGGTCCCAGCTCGGCGCAATGGCCGTGGACAGGATGTCGGCCCCGAGCTGAAATTCCAGCGCCAGCGCCAGGTAGCGCGAGAGCGCGAGCCGAATGGCGGTGAAATCGGCGGTGCGCCGCGCCCACAGGGCCCGCACCAGCAGCTGCCCGGCCACGCCGATGCCCAGCGCGATGATGGCCGCGCCCACCACTTCCACCCCCAGCTTGAGCCAGTGCACGGCGCTGATGACGGTGCTTTCGGCCTGGCCGTACAAACTAACTGGCTCCATAAATTGAAGGCTGACGCGGCCGGCGGGGGCCCTGCGGGGGTTCATACGGCCGTTGGGCCCAAAAAGTGTGGGGCGCGCTCAGCCGCCGATTTTCTTGGCCTTGTAGCCGGCCTGCACCAGCAGCGCCAGGATTTTCTCGCGGAAGTCGCCCTGCACCAGAATTTCGCCGTCTTTGGCGCTGCCGCCGCCGCCGCACTTGGTTTTCAAGAGCTTGGCCAGGGCCTGCAAGTCGGCGTCGGCCCCCACAAAGCCGGTGACGAGCGTCACCTGCTTGCCGCCGCGCTGCTTGTTGTCGAGCTGCACGCGCAGCTGCTGCTGCCGGGGCGGCGGCGTGGCGGCCCCGGGGCCCTCGGTGTTCTGGTAGGCAAAATCGGGGTCGGTGGAGTACACCACCCCGGCGCGGGCGTCTTTTTTCATTTAACAGTCATGACTTAACAGAACATTAATTTCGTTATTCAACGCTCATTTTCTTGCTTTTACGTTCACGCGTGTCGCTTGTCGCAGGTTTAATTAATCCAAACCAAACGCAATTAATTAAAATACAAACCATTGACAGCTCATTGTCAGTTGATACCTGTTAATTAATTGACTCAAACCGCCACGGCCAGGGCCAGCGGAAGCAGCTCCACGGCAAACTCGGTGGTGTGGGCCACGTAGTCGCCGTCGGCGTGGAAGCCCAGCGGGGCGGCGGCCGTCACGCGCACCTGCGCCGAGCGGTAATAATCGGCCGCCTTGGTTTCGGGCAGGTTGCCCAGGGCCATGGCCAGGCTCACGCGCACGGCCCGGCCCACGGGCAGCGCGTCGATGAGGCACACGTCGAGCAGGCCGTCGCGCAGGTCGGCGCGGGGCGCGATGTACACGTTGTTGCCGTACTGCGAGGCGTTGGCGAAGGCCAGCACGTAGCAATCGGTGGCCAGGGCCCGGCCGTTCAGCTCCACTTGCACGGCCACGGGCCGGTAGCGGCGGTACTCGCGCAGCGTCACGCGCAGGTAGGTACTCAGGCCCCGCGAGCCGGCCCGGGCGAAGTGCTGGGCCACGTGCGCGTCGAACCCCAGCCCCGCCGTGCAAAAAAACGGCCGCCCGTTGATGCGCCCCACGTCGATGCGGCTGAACGCGGGCGCCGCCAGCCGGCGCAGCGCGGCCGGCAGCCCCAGGGGCACTTTTAGGTGGCGGGCCAGGCCGTTGCCCGAGCCCAGCGGCACAATGCCCAGCGCCGCCGCCGTGCCCAGCAACCCGCGGCCCACCTCGTTCACGGTGCCGTCGCCGCCCACGGCCACCACCACCTCGAAGCCCTCGGCGGCGGCGGCGGCGGCCAGCGCCACGGCGTGGCCGGGGCCCTCGGTGGGGCGGATGACGTAGCCGCCGGCCGCCAGGGGCCCAAAGTGCCGGGCCACCAGGTCCGGCAGGTCGCGGCGGCGGCTGGGGCCGGCTGCCGGATTAAAAACAAAGCAGGTTTTGGGCATGAAAGCAAGCCGCAGCGGGCGGCGGTTGACAGAAAAAGCCGCCCGCTCCCCAAAGGAAACGGGCGGCTTGGCTTTACGGGGCGGCCGGTTAGCCGTTCATTTTCTCGCCCAGCTTCTGGATGAGGTCGGCCGTGCGGGTCGAGTAGCCGGTTTCGTTGTCGTACCAGCCGATCACCTTGGCCAGCGTGCCGTTGGCCGAAGTCAGCTCCGAATCGAAGATGCACGAGTGGGCGTTGCCCACGATGTCGATGCTCACGAGGGGGTCGGTCGCGTACTCGATGATGCCTTTCAGGGGGCCCTCGGCGGCGGCCTTCAGCGCGTCGTTGATTTCCTGCTTGGTCACTTCGCGCTTCAGCACCACCGTCAGGTCGGTCATCGAGCCGTCGGGCACGGGCACGCGCATGGCCAGGCCGTCGAGCTTGCCTTTCAGCTCGGGCAGCACCAGGCCCACGGCTTTGGCCGCGCCGGTGCTGGTGGGGATGATGCTGTAGGCGGCGGCGCGGGCGCGGCGCAGGTCCTTGTGGGGGGCGTCCTGCAGGTTTTGGTCCGAGGTGTAGGCGTGCACCGTCGTGATGTAGCCCTTCTCAATGCCGAAGGCATCGTTCAGCACTTTGGCCATGGGGGCCAGGCAGTTGGTGGTGCAGCTGGCGTTCGAAATAATGGTTTCGCTGCCGGTCAGCGTGTCTTCGTTCACGCCCAGCACCACCGTGGGGATGTTGCCGGTGGCGGGGGCCGAAATCACCACTTTCTTGGCACCGGCCGTGAGGTGCTGGCCCGCGCCGGCCTCGTCCACGAAGCGGCCCGTGCTTTCGAGCACGATGTCGACGCCCATCTTGCCCCAGGGCAACAGCTTGGGGTCGCGCTCGGCGAGGGCGGCAATGCGCTGGCCGTTCACGGTCAGGCTCTCCTCGTCGTAGCTCACCGTGCCGTTGAAGCGCCCGTGCACGGAGTCGTACTTGAGCAGGTGGGCGAGGGTTTTGTTGTCGGTCAGGTCGTTGATTGCAACGATTTCCACGTTGTCGCGGCCCAGCAGGGCCTTAAACGTGAGGCGGCCGATGCGGCCGAAGCCGTTGATGGCGACTTTAATTTTTGCCATTGGTAGCAAGTAGAAAAAAGTGACAAGTCGCCCCATCGGCGGCTTGGCGAAACGCGGGGCGAAGATAGCAGGTAGGCGGGTGCTCCGCCGCCCATCGCCCCAAAACCGGGGCCCGGCCGACCCGTTTAGCGCCGTCCCCGTCCACGTCGGGCATTTTTTCGGCCTGAAAAACACGCTAGTTACGCTGCAACACCCGTTTTTTTTATCCCTTCCTCTTGCGCAGCCGATCGACGCCCGTATCTTTGCACCACCAAAACAAAAACGGTCCGTTCGTCTAGGGGTTAGGACAGTAGATTTTCATTCTACCAACAGGGGTTCGATTCCCCTACGGACTACTAAAAA
>JANXOE010000108.1 GCA_025353745.1 Hymenobacter sp. | reverse complement strand
ACGCCGATGACGGCCGGGTCGTCGCAGTGCGCCACCATCGCGGGCACGTAGGCGAAAACCGGCTTCAGGGCCCGTTGCAGGCGGTACTCGCGGCCCACGTCGTGCGCCGACCTGGCCTTGGTGCCGGCCGGCGGGCGGCGCAGCACGAGGTCGGCGTTAGCGTATTCGAGCCGGTAGGTCCAGTTGGAAGCGCCGCCGGCGTACTGCGTCACGCGCGGGCCCCCCCGCAACTCAGGGCGCTGCTGCTTCAGCCAGGCGTCGACGGCGGCCGCGTCCAGCTCTTCGCCGGGGCGCAGCGGGCCGGCCGTATCGAGGGCGCTGAACGCGGGGGCAGGGCTCATAGGGGTTGTATAAAAGGTCAAGACGTTGCATCAAAAGAACGTCATGCTTCGGCTGCGCGGACGCCAGGTAAGCATGACCGTTTTCATCTTCTCTTTACCCCTCGTTCTTTACTTTATACTTCGCCAGCTCCACCCGTGCCACGGTGGCGCGGTGCACTTCGTCGGGGCCGTCGGCCAGGCGCAGGGCGCGGGCCACGGCGAAGAGGGCGGTGAGCGGCACGTCGTGCGAAACGCCGGCCCCGCCGTGGATTTGAATGGCTTCGTCCACCACGCGCTGGAGTACGTTGGGGGCCACCACTTTGATGGCCGCAATCTCGCCCAGGGCGGCTTTTACGCCCTGGTTATCGATTTTCCAGGCGGCGTAGAGCGTGAGCAGGCGGGCCTGGTCGATGGCCATGCGCAGGTCGGCCACGCGCTCCAGGTTGCCGCCCAGGTGCAGCACCGGCCGGCCGAACGCCGTGCGCGCCAGCCCGCGCCGGACCAGCAGTTCCAGGGCCCGCTCGGCCGCGCCGATGCAGCGCATGCAGTGGTGAATCCGGCCCGGCCCCAGGCGGCCCTGGGCAATGGCGAAGCCTTGGCCGGGGCCCACCAGCAGGTTGGCTTTCGGCACCCGCACGTCCTCAAACCGCACCTCGCCGTGGCCGTACGGCGGGTCGAAGTCGCTGAAAGCCGGCAACATGCGCTCGATGTGCACGCCGGGCGTGGGCAGCGGCACCAGCACCATGCTGTGGCGGGCGTGGGGCGCGGCCCCGGGGTGGGAGAGGCCCATGAAAACGGCCAGCCGGGCGGCGGGGTGGCCCAGGCCGGTGGCCCACCACTTGCGGCCGTTCAGCACCAGCTCGTCGCCGTCGGCGCGGACGGTCGCCTGCATGTTGGTGGCATCGGAGGAGGCCACGTCGGGCTCGGTCATGCAGAACACGGAGCGGATTTCGCCGGCCAGCAGGGGCCCCAGCCACTCGGCTTTCTGGGCGTCGGTGCCGAAGTAGTGGAGCACTTCCATGTTGCCGGTGTCGGGCGCGTTGCAGTTGAAAACCGTCGGCGCAATCAGGCTGCGGCCCGTTTCTTCGGCAATGGGCGCGTATTCGAGCGTGCTGAGGCCGGCCCCGAGCGCGGCGTCGGGCAGAAATAAATTCCACAGGCCCAGGGCCCTCGCCCGGCTTTTCAGCTCGTCGAGGAGCGGCAGCACGCGCCAGGCGCGCCAGTCGGCCCCGGGGTTGGCGGCGAGGTTGTCGCGGTGGTAGGCGGCCTCGACGGGCGCGATGTGCTCGGCCATGAAGGCGCGGACGCGGGCGAGGTAGTCCTGGGTTTTGGGGCTGGGGGCGAAATCCATGCGAAGCGAAGAAGTGGCGGGGCCCTACGAAATCACGCCGCTGTCAATCACCAGCTGGGTGCCGTTGGTGTAGCTCGAATCGTCCGAAGCCAGGTAAATAAAGGCCTTGGCCACTTCGTCGGCCCGGCCGAGGCGCTTCATGGGGCTGGCGGCCACCATCTGCTGGCGTTGGTCGGGGGGGGCGTCTTTGAGGAGCGGCGTGTCGATGTAGTAGGGGCAGAGCGCGTTCACGCGCACGTTGCGGCGGGCAAATTCCAGCGCCGCCGTTTTGGTGAGGCCCAGCACGCCGTGCTTCGCGGCCACGTAGGCGCTCAGGCCCGGGGCCCCCTTCAGGCCGGCCAGCGACGACATGTTGACGATGACGCCGCCGCCCTGCTTCACGAACTGCGCCAGCTCGTATTTCATGCACACGAACACGCCGGTCAGGTTCACGTCGAGGATGCGCCGGAACGATTCTTCGCTGGTTTCCAGGAAGCTAAAAAAGCCCTCGCCGATGCCGGCGTTGTTCAGCGCCACGTCGAGCCGCCCGAATTTCTCCACCGTGGCGGCAACGGCTTGCCGGATATTGGCCGGGTCGGTCACGTCGAGTGGCACGAACCAACCTTCCGCGCCCGCGGCTTTCACCTCGTCCAGCGCGGCTTGGTGGTCGGAATTCGGCAAGTCAGCAATGACGACCTGGGCGCCTTCATGGGCGGCCGCTACGGCCGAAGCCCGGCCCAGGCCAGAGGCCCCACCGGTGATGAAGACGACCTTGTTGTCGAGTTTTTTCATGATTGGGGGTGTATTGTTCAACCGTGCGCCTCACCCCCGGCCCCCTCTTCGAAAAAGAGAGGGGGTGCGTTCAACGAAGCGGGTCTTGCGAGTCGCACGTTAAGCCGACCCGTTAAAACCATTCGGCCTGCATGTCCACCGTCACGGCGTTGGCCGATTGCAGGCGCTTGGCCAGGCCGGGCGCTTTCACCAGCTCGTACTCGTAGAAATACTGGGCGGCCATGAGCTTGCCGCGGTAGAAATTCTGGTCGTCGGGGTGGGCGGCGGGCAGGGCCCCCTGGGCCACCGTGGCCTGCCGCAGCCACTGCCAGGCCACCGCCACCAGGCCGGCCAGCTCCAGGTAGAGGGTGGCGTCGGCCAGGAACAGCTCGTGGTCGTGCGCGGCCACACCCAGCAGGTGGCCCGTCACCTGCTGCAAGGTGGCCACGGCTTTGCCGAGCTGCGCGGCCAGCGGCGCCAGCTCGGGGTGGGCCCCGGCGGCGGCGATGGCCGCCTGCATCTCGGCCAGCAGCAGGCCCACGGCCTTGCCGCCGTGCTGCGTGATTTTGCGCCCCAGCAAGTCGAGCCCCTGGATGCCGGTGGTGCCCTCGTGGATGGGGTGGATGCGCGCCTCGCGGAAAAACTGCTCCACCGGGAAATCGGTGGTGTAGCCCGCCCCGCCGTGCACCTGAATGGCCGCGCTGGTGCTCAGCACGCCCATTTCCGAGGGGTAGGTTTTGGCGATGGGCATCAGCAAATCGAGCAGCAGCGCGGCGTTTTCGCGCTCGGGGCCCTCGGCCGCCTGCGCCAGATCCATGTAGTAGCTGCAGTGCAGCAACAGGCCCAGGGCCCCTTCCATGGTGGCTTTTTGGAAGAGCAGCATGCGCTTCACGTCGGCGTGCCCGATGATGGGCACCTGGGGCTTGGCCACGTCGCGGCTGGCCACGGGGCGGCCCTGGGGGCGGGCGCGGGCGTATTCGAGGGCGGCGTGGTACGCGGCCGTGCCGATGGCCGCCGCGCTCACGCCCACCGCCAGCCGGGCCTCGTTCATCATCTGAAACATGTAGCCGAGGCCCTTATTCGGCTCGCCCACGAGGTAGCCGTGGCAGTCGTCGCGGCCGCCCATCATGAGGTGGGCGATGGGGGCCCCCTTGCAGCCCAGCTTGTGGTAGATGCCGGCCGTAACGACGTCGTTGCCAACCAGATCGGCCGGCGTTTCGGTGCCCTTGGGCAGGCCCTGGGCCACGCGCTGGCGCGGCACCACGAACAGCGAAATGCCTTTGGCGCCCGCTGGGCTGCCTTTTATTTTGGCCAGCATGAGGTGCACCACGTTGTCGCAGGCGTCGTGGTCGCCGGAGGAAATGTAGATTTTCTGGCCCCGGATCTTGTAGTAGCCCTCCGCCGTGGGCTCGGCCGACGTGGTGATGTCGGAGAGCGAGCTGCCGGCGTCGGGCTCGGTGAGCGCCATCGTGCCCTGCCAGCGGCCGGCGTACATGGGGGGCGTGAAAGCGGCCGCCAACTCCGGCGCGGCGAAGCTGCGCAGCAAATTGGCGGCCCCCAGTGTGAGGAAGGGCGGCACGCTGGCCGAGTAGTTGGTGGCCTGCATGGCAAACACGGCCGCGTTGTACACGGCGTGCGGCATTTGCTGGCCGCCTTCGGCGTACGGAAACAGGGCCGAAATCCAGCCGTCGGCGCCGAAGCGGCGCACGACGGGCCCCACGCCGGGGTGCAGCCGGATGGTGCCGTCGACGAGCTGCGGCTCTTGGCGGTCGAGCGCCGCGAGCAGGGGCCGCAGCAAGGTGTCCGCAAACCGGCCGGCCGTGTCGAGCACCAAATCAATGGAGCCGCGGTCGTGGTCCTGGAAATACGGAAAGCGGGTCAGCTCCTCCACCCGCAGCACTTCGTGCAGCTGAAACGCGAGGTCGCGGCGGGAATAAGCGTGCTTGGCCATGCGCGGAGCGGGGTTGGGTAGGAAGGGGATGGGAGCGGATAAAAGTACCGGCCCCCCACGCCCGCGCCAATGACCTAGGTTAAGAAAGCAGGGCCCCTACAATTGCGCGCGCATGCGGCTCAGGCTTTCGGGCTTCACGCCCAGGTAGGTGGCGATGTGGCGCTGCGGCACCTGCCGGATCAGCTCGGGGTTTTGGTGGAGCAGGGCCAGGTAGCGCGTCTTCAAATCGTCCATCTGAAACGCCCGCAGGCGCTCGGTGAGGCCGCACACCAGCGCCTCGTTGATGCGGCGGCCCAGGCGCTCGATGGGCGGCACGCGCCGGAACAGGCGGTTGAGGTCGGGCACCCGGATTTCGTGGGCCGCCACGTCGCGCAGGCACTCCACGTACAGCTCCGTGGGCACCTGGGCCACGATGCTGAGCGAGTCGAAGCAAAACGAATCGGCCCCGTAGAAAGCCGACGTGATGTCCTCGCCGCGCACCAGCCGGTAGGCGCGCGCCAGCCCCGACTCGATGAAGTACAGCCGGTCGGGCACCGGCCCCGGGCGGAACAGCTCGGCGCCCTTCCGGAACGCGCACGGCCGGAACAGGGCCAGCGTCTGGGCCAGCTCGTCGGCGGTGAGGTGGGCGTGCCGCTGCAAATAAGCGCGCATAAATAGAAGGCTGGGGCCGCGGCGAGGGCCCCGGCGGCGCGAAGAAACGGCCGAAACGGCGTTGGGCCCGGCCGGGCCCCCGGGGCCGTTGAAAAATGCGCCGCCGGCCGCTACCTTACGGCTTCCGTTTCATTCCCACCCCGCCCGCTATGTTAGGATTGATGATGGCCGAGCCGCTGCGCGTGGCCGGCATACTCGAACACGCCGCCAAGTGGCACGCCGACACCGAAATCGTGTCGCGCCTGCCCGAAGGCGGCCTCCACCGCTACACCTACGCCGCCGCGCACCGCCGCAGCAAGCAGCTGGCCAAGGCCCTGTTGCGCCTGGGCATCGGCCCCGGCGACCGGGTGGGCACCCTGGCCTGGAACACCCACCGCCACTTCGAGCTGTACTACGGCGTGGCCGGCATCGGGGCCGTGTGCCACACCGTCAACCCGCGCCTCTTCCCCGAGCAGCTCGTCTACATCATCAACCACGCCGAAGACCGGCTGCTGTTCTTCGACCTGACCTTTCTGCCCCTGGTGGAGCGGCTGGCCCCCATCTGCCCCAAGGTAGAGAAATGGGTGCTGCTGGCGGGCCCCGAGCACCTGCCCGCCGACTCTGAGCTGCCCGGCCTGTGCAGCTACGAAGACCTGCTGGCCCCGGAAAGGGCCGACTACGCGTGGCCGGCGTTCGACGAAAACACGGCTTGCTCGCTCTGCTACACTTCCGGCACCACCGACCAGCCCAAGGGCGTGCTCTACTCGCACCGCTCCACGGTGCTGCACGCGCTGGGGGCCTGCCTGCCCGACTCGCTCGGCTGCTCGGCCCTCGACGTGATAATGCCCGTGGTGCCCATGTTCCACGTCAACGCCTGGGGCCTGCCCTACGCGGCGCCCATCGTGGGGGCCAAGCTGGTGCTGCCCGGCGCGGGCATGGACAGCGCCAGCCTCTACGAACTGTTTGAGGGCGAAGGCGTGACGTTCTCGGCCGGCGTGCCCACCATCTGGCTCGCGCTGCTGCAATTCATGCGCGAAGGCCAGCGCCGCTTTGCCACCCTGCGGCGCACCGTGGTGGGCGGTTCCTCCTGCCCGCCGGCCCTGATGACGGCTTTTGAAAACGAGCTGGGCGTGGCCATCACCCACGCCTGGGGCATGACCGAAACCAGCCCGCTGGGCACCGGGGCCCGCCTGCTGGCCAAGCACAACGGCCTGAGCCCCGCCGAAACCCTGGCCGTGCGCGCCAAGCAGGGCCGCGCGGTGTTCGGGGTTGACATGAAAATCGTGGACGACGAAGGCATTTCCCTGCCCCACAACGGCATTGCCTTCGGCGACTTGCTGGTGCGGGGGCCCTGGGTGGTGCGCGACTACTTCCGCAGCGGCACGCCCGGCGAGCTGACGGCCGACGGCTGGTTCCGCACCGGCGACGTGGCCACCATCGACCCCGACGGCTACATGCAGATCACCGACCGCTCGAAGGACGTCATCAAGTCGGGCGGGGAGTGGATTTCGAGCATCGACCTCGAAAACCTGGCCGTGTCGCACCCGGCCGTGGCCGAGGCCGCCGTCATCGGCGTGCCCAGCGCCCGGTGGGCCGAGCGGCCGCTGCTCATCGTGGTGCGCCGCCCGGGCATGGACGTGACGGCCCCCGAGCTGCTGGCGTTCTTCAAGGGAAAAGTGGCCAAATTAGCCGAGCCCGACGCCGTCGAATTCGTGGAGCAGCTGCCCCACACGGCCACCGGCAAGCTGCTCAAGACGCAGCTGCGCAAGGATTTTGCCGGCTACGAGGTGGCGTAGGCCGGCCCCCACAGCGGCTCTGGGGCCCCGCTTGGCCCGATTCCTCGCTGGGCCAGGGGCCGTCGGTGGGGGCCGGCTGCCCGGCCCGGCCGCCTACCTTTGCTGCTCATTGATTATTTTTTCCAGTGCAGCAATCTTCTTTCTTTTGCCGGCCCCGGCCGGCTGGCACCGCCGGCCGGGCGCTGGCCATCCTCTGGCTCTGCTTGCTTTTCCAACCGGCCAAGGCCGAGGAAATCAAATCGCCCAACGCCAACCTCACGCTCACCTTTGCCCTGCAAGCGGGCGGCGTGCCCACGTACAGCCTCACCTACAAGGGCCGGGCCGTCATCAAGCCCAGCCACCTGGGCCTGGACCTGCAAGGGGCCCCGGCCCTGACCAACGGCTTTGCCGTGGCTGCGGCCAAAGCCACGGCCTTCGACCAGACCTGGCAGCCGGTGTGGGGCGAGGTGAAAAACATCCGCAACCACTACAACGAGCTGGCCGTCACGCTCACCCAGGCGGCCACCCACCGCACCATGATCGTGCATTTCCGGGTGTTCGACGACGGGCTGGGCTTTCGCTACGAGTTTCCGCGGCAGCCCGAGCTGGCGTATTTTGTGGTGAAGGAGGAGCGCACGCAGTTCGCGCTGGCCGGCGACCACAAGGCCTTTTGGCTGCCCGGCGACTATGACACGCAGGAGTACAGCACCACCACCTCGAAGCTCTCGGAAGTGCGCGGCCTGATGAAAACGGCCGTGACGCCCAACGCCTCGCAAACGACGTTCTCGCCCACCGGCCTGCAAACGCCGCTCATGCTCAAGAGCCAGGACGGCTTGTATATCAACATCCACGAGGCGGCGCTGGTCGATTATTCGTGCCTGTCGCTGGAGCTCGACGACCAGAATTTCGTGCTCGAATCGCGCCTCACGCCCGACGCGCAAGGCAACAAAGGCTCGCTGCAAACGCCCTGCCTCTCGCCCTGGCGCACGGTGATTGTGAGCGATAAAGCCGCCGACATCCTGGAATCGAAGCTGGTGCTGAACCTCAACGAGCCGACCAAGTACAAGGACACGTCCTGGATCAAGCCCATCAAGTACGTGGGCGTGTGGTGGGAAATGATTACGGGCAAGAGCACCTGGGCCTACACCACCGGCGGCAACATCAAGCTCGATTCCACCGATTATTCCAAGCTGAAACCCAACGGCACGCACGCCGCCAATACGGCCCACGTGAAGGAATACATCGACTTCGCCGCCCAGCACAAGCTGGACGCCGTGCTGGTGGAAGGCTGGAACACGGGCTGGGAAGACTGGTTCGGCCAGGGCAAAGACTACGTGTTCGACTTCGTGACGCCTTACCCCGACTTCGACGTGCAGGAGCTGCACCGCTACGCGGCCAGCAAGAACGTCAAAATCATCATGCACCACGAAACCAGCGGCTCGGTGCGCAACTACGAGCGGCACCTGGACAAGGCCTACCAGTTCATGGCCGACAACGGCTACAGCGCGGTGAAGAGCGGCTACGTGGGCAACATTTTGCCGCGCGGCGAGCACCACTACGGGCAATGGCTCAACAACCACTACCTCTACGCCGTCACCAAGGCGGCCGAATACAAAATCATGGTCAACGGGCACGAGGCCGTGCGCCCCACGGGCCTGAGCCGCACCTACCCCAACCTGATCGGCAACGAAGCGGCCCGCGGCACCGAGTACGAAGCCTTCGGCGGCAACAACGTCGACCACACCACGATTCTGCCCTTCACCCGCCTCATCGGCGGGCCGATGGACTACACGCCGGGCATTTTCCAGACCCGCATCAGCGCGTACAATCCCCAGAATACGTCCTTTGTGCACAGCACGCTCGCCCGCCAGTTGGCCCTGTACGTGACCATGTACAGCCCGCTGCAAATGGCGGCCGACCTGCCCGAAACCTACAATAAGTTTCTGGATGCCTTCCAGTTCATTCAGGACGTGGCCGTGGACTGGGACGACACCAAGGTGCTGGAAGCCGAGCCCGGCGACTACATCACCATCGCCCGCAAGGCCAAGGGCAAAAGCAGCTGGTTTGTGGGCAGCACCTGCGACGAGCAGGGCCGCACCTCAACCATCAGCCTGCGCTTCCTCGACCCCGGCAAGTCGTACGTGGCCACCGTTTATGCCGACGCCAAAAACGCGCATTACGAGAAAAATCCGCAGGCCTACACCATTCGCAAAGTCACCGTTACCAGCAAATCGAAGCTGGCGCAGTACTGCGCGCCGGGCGGTGGCTACGCCATCAGCATCACGGAAAGCGCGCCGCGCCGCTAGCACGGTTGGCGGGCCCGGCCGGTCCCGGGCGTTTGCTTCGTCACGGCTGGAAGTGGCAGCGCTACCAGAATCTTCAGGTTCATTAAGAATGCTTTTCGGCTAACGCAAACCGCTGCTAAGCAATAACACTGCGGCGACAGCAAGGGCCCCGCTGAAAAGCGGGGCCCTTGCTGTTGCCGCCTATTCCGCGGAGCTTACCGCCCCAGCTCCTCGGCGCGGTCGCGGGCGGCGCCGGCGCCGGCCATCAGGCCCTCGCGCACTTGGCCGGCCCCGAAGGCCCGCATGGCGGCCTCGGTGGTGCCGCCCTTGGAGGAGACTTTGGCAATCCAATCGGAGCAGCTCAGGCCGGCCTGCGAGTACAGCTCGACGGCCCCGCGGAAGGTCTGGCTCACCAGCAGCTCGGCTTCGGCGGGGGCGAAGCCCATGGCGGCGGCGGCGGCCATCAGCGCGTCCATGCAGTAGTACACGTAGGCCGGGCCGCTGCCCGAGATGGCCGTGCTGGCGTCGATGGCGGCCTCGGTTTCCACGTAAATCGTTTTGCCGGTGGTGCTGAGCAGGTTTTGCACCTGCACCAGCTCGGCGCGGCTCACCTCGTCGGTGCTGGTGAAGGCCGTCATGCCCATGCCGATCTGGGCGGGCAGGTTGGGCATGGCCCGGATGATTTTGGGCGTGCCCAGGGCCCCGCGCAGGGTGGCCACCGTCACGCCGGCCATGATGCTGAGCACCACCTGCTGCGGCAGCACCAGCCCGCGCAGGCGCTCGAACAGGGCCCCCGAGTCCTGCGGCTTCACGGCCAGAATGATGATGTCGGCCCCCGGCACGCACTCCTCGGGCGCGCCCCACACCGTGCCGATTTCGTGGGCGGCCAGCGCGGCCACCCGCTCGGGGCCCCGGGCCAGCAGCCGCAAGTCGAGCCGCGAGGTGATGTGGGCGCGCACGAAGCTGCGGGCGTAGGTCAGGCCCATGTTGCCGCCGCCGATGATGAGGATTTTCATGGTGTAAAAAAAGCCAATGCCGCACAACGACGGCCCGTGCGGCGGGCAGCCGGGTTTTCGCCGGCTGCCCGCTGATCGTTGAAACGTTGGCAAAATCGTGGCAGCAAGCTCCAGTAAGCTCCAGCGATTACCGGGCGGGCGGCGAAAAAGCCGGCCGCCCGGCTGCCCGGGGGCCGGGGCCCTACACCTTCACCACCACGCCCCGCTTGCGCATCCAGTGCAGGATGCCCCACCAGATCAGCAGCAGCACGAGGGCCCCGGCCAGCGAGGCGTTGCGCGGGTCGGCAAACAAGGGCGCGATGCCCCGTTCGTAGAGCCACTCTTTGAGGCCCACCACGTTGCCCTGGGGGCCGGCGAGCTTGAACATGCCGAACGTGCGCGACAGGATGCCCGACAGAAAAAATACGGTGATGGCGTTCACGCCGTAGTCCATCGCGGGGCCGGTCCAGCGGCGGTAGCCCTGCACGTCGCACAGCCAATAAAAAGCCGCCAGCGTGGCCAGCGCCAGGCCCCCGGCATAGAGCACGTACGAGCTGCTCCACAGTGCTTTATTGATAGGAAACCACGGGTTCCAAATAAGGCCCATTAAGATGGCGGCGGCGGCGGCCACGAACAGCCAGGCCGCTTTGGCGGCCGGCTCGGGCGCGGGCCGCCGCAGCCACTGCGCCGCCAGCACCCCCAGCAGCCCCGTGCCCAGGGCGGGCAGGGTGCCGAGCAGGCCTTCGGGGTCCCAGGTGCGGGAGGTTTTCCAGAGGTGGGGCACCGTGAGCACGAGGCGGTCGAGCCAGGCCCCCAGGTTGGTTTCCGGCTCCAGGCTGGCGTGGCCCAGGCCGGGCACCGGCACCAGCTGCAGCAGCACGGCGTAGCCCACCAGCAGGGCCCCGAGCAGCGCCAGCTGGGTGCGCCAGCTGGTCGTCAGGAAAATGGCGCTGCACCCAAAAAACACCAGCCCGATGCGTTGCAGCACGCCCAGGATGCGCACCGTCGAA
This sequence comes from Hymenobacter sp., assembly GCA_025353745.1. GTDB lineage: Bacteria > Bacteroidota > Bacteroidia > Cytophagales > Hymenobacteraceae > Hymenobacter. Next base: position 2,780 of record JANXOE010000108.1, on the reverse strand, counting down.
AAATCAAACTTCGGGTAGAGCGACAGCAGCAGCCCCAGCCCGAACAGCACGGCCCCGCGCCGCGCCACCCGCGCCAGCACGGGCCCCAGCGGCTCGCCCCGGCGCTTCGGGCCATCGAGCGCGTACACCAGGCTCACGCCCACGATGAACAGGAAAAACGGGAAGATGAGGTCGGTCGGCGTGCAGCCGTTCCATTCGGCGTGTTCGAGCGGCGGGTAGATATGGCCCCAGTCGCCGGGGTTGTTCACCAAAATCATGGCCATCACGGTGAGGCCCCGGAACACGTCGAGGCTGATGAGGCGGCCGGGCGTGGTGGCGGCCAGGGGCGGGGGGCCGGCCGGCGCGGGGGCAAGGGGAGTAGCAGTGGGCATGGGTGGGAAAGGGAAAAATAGGGAGGTGCCGCGCCAGCGGCCCCTGCCCCGGCTGGGGTGAGGGGAAGCGGGGCGAACATTTTGCCGCCTTTTATTTGTGCAATTAAGTCTACATTGGCCGAATGTTTCGCAATCTTTAACCTCCGGGTTCACGCAGGAGCTTTAAATGCTGAATACTTTGCTTTACCATCCTGCTCTGCGTTGTCGGGCGTGCCGCCCAGTATGCCGGTTCCGGCCGACCCTGTCCGCTTAACGCGCTGGGGCCGGCTTTTTTGTTGCCTTTTTCTTTCCCCTCACCCAAATTTTTTTCATGAAAAGACTGTACCTGCTGGGATTTTTGCTGGCCGCCGAGGGCGCGCTGGCCCCAACCGGCTGGGCCCAGGCCACGGCCCCCGCCGGCCGCTCCGTCGGGGGCGTGGTAGTGGGCGCTACCGACCGCCTGCCCATTCCCGGCGTCAACGTCGTGGTGAAGGGCACTGCCCAGGGCACCCAAACCAACGCCGAAGGCCGCTACGCGCTGGCCAACGTGCCGGAGGGCGCCACGCTGGTGTTCAGCTTCGTAGGCTATAAGTCGGTGGAGCGCCCGGCCACCGGGGCCGTGCTCGACCTGGCCCTGGCCGCCGACGCGCGCGGCCTCGACGAAGTGGTGGTGACGGCCTACAACATCAAGCAGGACCGGCGCGACATCGTCACGTCGGTGCAGGAAGTGAAGAGCCAGGACATCATCGACTCGCGCCAAACCAACGTGGTGAACGCCCTGCAAGGCAAGGTGGCGGGCGTCAACATCACCTCGTCGGGCGGCGGCGCGGGCGAGGGGGCCAGCATCGTCATCCGCGGGGGCACTTCGCTCGACGGCGACAACCAGCCGCTGTTCGTCATCGACGGCATGATCATGGACAACTCGTCGTTCGCGGAAAGCTCGGCCCCCGGCGGCGGCTCCGATTTCAACGGCCTGCTGGGGCGCTCGGTGGGCGCCGCCAACCGCGCCGGCGACGTCAACCCCGAAGACATTGCCAGCATCACGGTGCTGAAGGGGCCCTCGGCGGCGGCCCTCTACGGCCTGCGCGCCGCCAACGGGGCCGTGGTCATCACCACCAAAAAAGGCGCGGCGGGCCGCACCCAGCTCAACTTTCGCAGCCAGGTATCGGTCGACGCCGTGCACCGCCTGCCCAAGGTGCAGGACCAGTTCGGCCAGGGCTCCGACGGGAAGTTTGACGCCGAAACGCGCGCCTCGTTCGGGCCGCGCTTCGGGGCCGGCGACCAGGTGTACGACAACCTGGGCAACTTCTTCAAGAAGGGCACCACCTACCAGAACTTCGTCAACATGTCGGGCGGCAGCGACAAGGCCAGCTTTTTCGCCTCGGCCTCCAACCTGGAGCAAACCGGCGTCACGCCGGGCAGCAAGTTCGACAAAACCACGGCGCGCATCTCGGGCTCGGCCCAGATTTCGTCCAAGTTCAGCGTCACCGGCTCGGCGCAGTACATCAATTCGGGCGCCAACCGGCCCCTGCAGGGCGAGGGCCTGTACGGCAGCTCGGGCGGCTTCCTGCTGAGCCTGCTCAACTGGCCGGGCAACGACGACGCCCGCAACTACCTCAACCCCGACGGCACCCGCCGCCGCCTGCTGCCCGGCGCCGGGGCCGACGCCGACGCCGACAACCCGTACTGGGCGGCGGAGAAAAACCCGCAGACCGACCGCACCAACCGCTTCATCGGCAACGCGCAGGTGTCGTTTGCGCCCTTTACCTGGCTGACGCTGAGCCACAACATCGGCACCGACATGTACACCTCGCGCAGCACTTCGGTGCGGGCCGTGGGCACGTCGCAGGTCGACAACCAGTTCGGCGGCATTGCCCAAACCGTGGACCAGAGCCGCACCACCACGGCCACCACGCTGGCCACGCTCTCCCACAGCTTCAGCGAAAACCTGCGCGGCTCGCTCATCGTGGGCAACACGATCGAGGAAAACCGCGACGAAGCGGTGGACTACATCGGCTTGATTTTCCAGAACCCCGACTTTGTGGGGCTGAACAACACGGTGAACCGCAACGCGCTGGAGCGCGACTCGAAGCGCCACCTCATCGGCAACTTCGCCCGGCTCTCGACCACGATTTTCGACCAGCTCGTGCTGGAATTGCAGGGCCGCTACGACATGTCGTCGACCTTGCCGCGGCCCGGGCAGGGCAAAAACTTTGGCAAAGGCTTCCTCTACGGCTCGGCCGCGGCCGGCTACGAGTTCACCAAAGTGCTGGGCCTCGACCAGAACCCGGTGCTGAACTACGGCAAGCTGCGGGCGTCGGTGGCCCAGGTGGGCCGCGACACGGGGCCCTACCGCGTGGAGTCGCCGCTCACGTCCAACACCTACATCGGCGGCGGCTTCCGCAACGGTTTCTTTGGCTCAAATGCCCT
>JANXOE010000095.1 GCA_025353745.1 Hymenobacter sp. | reverse complement strand
AGCAGCGAATGGACCTGCTGGGTCAGCCAGGGCAGCCGGGCTACGTGTCCGGCCAACAGCAGCAGGAGGCAAGCTGCCAGTACGGCCCCGAAACCTAGGACAATCCAGCGGGTGCCCCGCCCCTGAAGCAGCACGTGCAGCGTCAGGACGGTGAGGCCGCAGTAGAGGAGGCGGTAGCTCAGGGCCACGGGCCAGCTGTGCACGCTGATGTCCGGTGCGTGGCTGGCAACGGCCCATTCGGGCTGGCCCACCGCGGCCAGCACTGCCCGCCAGCCCCGGGTCAGCCCGGCGTAGACGGAGTCGTCGAACTGCCCGATCAGGAATAATAGCAATCCGAGCCCGGCCATGGCGGCCCACCGGGGCCAGCGCGCCCGCGGTTTCGCGGGCAGGCCGGCCTCACGGGACGGGTTCGGGTTCATACGAAAAACCGGGGGCCGTGCCCAATTGTGCCCACCACCGCCAAAGGCCCAGAATTGCGGCGTAGGCGATGAAAGTAAACGTGTAGTGGTGGTTGAAATCCATGGTGTGGTACCAGTAGGTATGGTTGATGGCCAAGGCGGCCACGCGCACCACGTTGAGCAGGTACACCACCCCGATTCCAAAGGGAATGAACCACGCTTTGCGCCGGACACTGCCCGGATACGCCAACACAAAACCGGCAAATAGCGCGTACAGCATCAGGCCGTTGCAGGCCGCGCCCACCGATACCGCCGGCTGGCCGGCCATCGTTACAACAGTGGGGGCCCTGGCTGCCGTGGCCGCGGCGAAGCCGGCCGCTTGCAGCCCCCACGCCGCACCCTGGGCAACGTGCACCGAGAGCGCCAGGTCCAGGCGGCCATCGGGGCCAATCACCTGCTCGTAGCCGAGCCACCAGAGCAGGGATAGCCCGGCCCCGATAAACAGAAACCGCCAGTAGGGGTGAAGCAGCGAAAAGGAACGAGTACGCATAGAAACGCTGAAAAACTACAAACTGCGGGAAGCACAAGCCGCATTATCATGGATGTCAATGCGGTTTTGCATCGGTTTCTGCCACGCCACGAGGCGAATTCCCGCCCGCCAACGCACGGGCAAGCCGGGTGCTCGGTGCGGCACCGGGCGGGAGCTGGAAAGGCCGGCTGGCCTGGCCGCAACGCGACAACCGGCTGGTCGGCCGCGTTGCTAAACCAAGTAACGGATGCGTTTAACGGGCGCGGCGGCGGTCGCGGAGTTTCTTCAGGCCAAGGGCTACGCCGCTGGCCAGCAGCAAAGACGCGCCCCCGTCGATGGGAACTCCCGTGGGCGCATCGGGGGCCGGCCCGCCGGAGCCGGGCTGGGCCAGGGCGCTAAAGGTGCCGAACAACAGGCACACCGCGGTGCCGCACAGGACGCATGCTAAGGTATGATTTTTCATCTTGGAGGGAATTTAAGAAAAATTTCTGAGAAAAAAGCCTGCCCGAAAAGGGGCGGCGACAGCCCAGGCCGAAAAACCTGGCCTGGGCTGCGAAACCACCTTCCTTATTGTTCAATGATCACGCGCTTAACCACTTTGGTTTCGCCCGCTACCAGCTGGAGCGTGTACACGCCCAAGGCGAGGTGCGACACATCGAACTGAGCCGTGGCCCCGGCGGCCGTCATCGGCAGCGTGCGCCGCGACACGACTTGCCCGAGCTGGTTGTAGAGCGTAGCCGCTACGGGCGCGCGGCCCAGCTCGGCGGGCAGCAGCAGCGTGAAGCTGCCGCGGGCCGGGTTCGGGTACAGCTGCACCTGCTGGGCCAGCGCTGCGGGGTTGGTGGCCAGCACCCCGGCCGGTCCAAAGTGCAGGCTGAAGCGGCCCGGCATCAGCGTGGTGGCCGCCGTGAAGCTGTACACCGGCTGTTGCGCCAGGTTGATGCGCGCCCCGGTCTGGGCGTCGAGCAGCAGCACCTGGGTAGAAGCGTCGAAGTTGACGAGCGTGGCGGCGTTCAGGGTGTAAACGCCCTTGGCGGGCACCTGCACGTCCAGCGGCACCGTGACCGAAGCCGTGGGGCCGGTCAGCAGCGGCAGGCCGTTCACCGACAGCTCATCGTTGCCCACGATGCTGCTCACGCCCAGGCCCGACGAGCTGGGCAGCTTGTAGGCGTCGTAGTGGGCGTCGAAGCCCGCCGTCGCGCCTTGCTGGAAGTACACGTACGTTTCGTCGGCGAGCAGCAGCGGGGCCCCTTGCAAGCGCAGGTTCACCAGGGGCCGGGTTTCGGTCGTGCCGCGGTTGAAGCTGGGCGCGGCCGCAAAACTCGTCACGCGCACGTTGTTGTTCAAGGCAAAGCTGCCCGAGGTTTGCCCGGTGCTCACCCGGGTGAAGAAGCCCTGCATGGAGGCCACCAGCGGGTTGCCCACGCCGTTAACGAAGCTGCGGTACTGGCCCACGTACTGGCCCGTGCTCTGGTACACGTACACGGCGTCGTCCACGTTGGTGCGCGCCACGCCCGCCGTCTGGCTAAAGTCAATGGGCGACGGATAGGGGTTGCCCAGCAGCTGCCAGCCGCTCTGCGGCTGCGTGCCGCGGGCCAGGGTGCGGCTCACGGGGCCGTTGTTGAGGGTGCCCGTCAGGTCCACCACCGGGCTGGCCCCGATGTTCACCGAGTAGCCGCTCAGCACCGCCATCGGGTCGCTGCCCGCCGGGACGTAAAAGCCCTGGTTGAAGGCCGCCACCGAGTTGGCCGCAACGGTCACGCGGGCTTGGTCGTAGCCGAACACGTTCGGGAAGGGGGTCACGCTGCCGCTGGCGGGGCCCGCCGTGTTATAAGCCTGGTTGAAAATCGGGGTAAAGCCCGGCGTGGCCAGGTCGGCAAGCGTGGTGTTGCTCACCGGCGAGCTGTAGTGGCGGTAGCCCGGGCCGGCGTTGAAGGCGGGGTCGATGGCGCGCTGCATGGTGGCCGGGCCGTTCACGGCGCCGTTGGTGTTCACCACCAGGGCCGTGCCGGCGGTGGGCGTCGAGAGCAGCGTCAGCAGCTGGCTGCGGCTCGTGTTCAGGTTGCCGTTGGCCAAGGTCAGCGTTTGGGCAACGCGCAGGCCCCCGTTGTTGAGGGTGAGGCCGGCGCTGTTGTTCACGGTCAGGCTGCGCACCTGGCTGGGCAGGCCCGCGCCGGTGGTCTGGGCATCCGAGCCGTTGAACACGTAGCTGGCATCGCTGGAGTACGTGCGCTTCCCGCCGAGCTGGATGGCCCCGGTGGCCCCGGTGGCGGCAATGCCGTCGGAATTGCAAATGCCCAGCGTGGCGCCGGCTTGCAGCACAAAGCTGCCGGGGCCGGTGATGGGCAGGCAGCTGGTGGCCAGCACCCCGCGCGTGTTCAGCACGCCGCCTTTCTGCACGGTCAGCGTGCCGTTTACCTGGATGGGGCCGTTGAACGAGGCCACGCCCGTGCCCGTGATGGTGACGTTGTTATACGTGCCGGCTTCCACCGGCATGGCCGTGCTCACGGTCAGGTCCGGAATCATCAGGGTGTTGGTTGGGCCGCTGGCCGAGCCCGTGCCAATCCACGGCGTCTGCACGAAGGGAAAGTCGGCCCGGATGGTGGTATCGTTCTTCTCCACCCCGGTCGTGAAGCTCAGCACCCCGAGCAAGCGGGGCGTTACGGGCGAGGCACTGGCGGGGGTGTAGTCGTCGTACCACAAGCCGATGGCGGCCAGCACTACGCCGCCCACGGCCTTCAGCTCTATCTGGTCGACGGCATCCTCCAGGCGGCGGCCGTTGGGGAAGCCGTCCATGTTGGGGATGTTCTGAATGGCGGTGCTGCCGTTGAAGTGCGGGTCGGTGAGGCCGAGCGCGGCGGCGGCCAGCAGGCCCTGGTTGCTAAACTTGGGGTTGGGCTGGCCGTTGACGGTGCGCGGGGTGGCGGGCACGGCCATGTTCAGGCGCAGCATGTCGCCGCCGGGGTTGGTGCGGCCCGGGGCCGTCAGGGGCAGGAAGTTGTTGATGAACGGTTTGCCAGCGGCCAGCGGGTTGCCCTTCGGCTTACCGGAGGCCAATTGGTAGGGGGGCAGGTTGGGCACGCCGGTGTGGAAGATGGGCTTGAGGTCGACCGAGCGGGGCTTGCCGGCCACGAGCAAATAGTTGCCAAACGCGGCGTCGGCCAGGGCCGTGCCGGCCACCGCCGCGCTGCCCTTAAGCGGAAACAAGCCCGACTGGGTATTACCGAAGTCGAAGCCGTTGGCCGGCAAACCCGGGAACCCCGCCAGCGACTTGGTTTGCACGTCCAGGGCCATCAGCTGCGGCACCGCGCCGCCAAACAGCCGGGTGTCGACGTACAAGCCCAGCTCGGGGTTGGAGAGGTAGTCGTCGGTCATGGCGTCCTCATTATAAGGAGTCAGTGAGTTCCAGCGGTCCTTGCTGCCGATGGGGTTGATGACTTCGTTCATCAGGGGCATGCCCAGGCGCGATACCTGCACGTACTCGCCGCTGGTGCCGGGGCCCGCGGTGGCGTCGAGGGTTTGCATGGCGGGGCGGCTGGCCGAGGCCCACACGCCGATGACGAAGTTGGGGTCGAGGATGTTGGCGGCGGCCGACACGGCCTTGCCGTC
>JANXOE010000092.1 GCA_025353745.1 Hymenobacter sp. | reverse complement strand
GCCTGGGCCGAGCCGAACACGTGCGTCACGCGGCCCTGCTTGTCGGCCCCGACCCACGTGTTGGTGTAGTTGGCGAAGGCCCCCTGCACGTCGCCCTGCAAGAAAACGTACTTGTAGATGTCGAGCCGCAGGCCGGCGCTGGAGCCCACCACCCAGCCGTGGTAGTGGAAGGGGCCCTCCTCGTGGCTGCCGAACACGGTGGAGATGGTGTAGGAAATCATGGGGCCGGCGCCCAGCTTGCCGATGGCGCTGAGCTGCAAGTGCTGGCCCACGGCCAGCTTGTAGCGCTTCACCAGGTTCACCATCAGGTAGTTGTTGCCGTTGGTGTGTTGCAGGTGCACGAAATCGGGCGTCACCAGCGTGTCCTTGTCGATGTAGTGGCCCCGGATGTTGCCCCGCACGTGGATCACCTGGTTGTCGTCGACGACGTACTTGAGGTGGTTCCAGCTCACCTCGATGCCCAGGTCGTGCTTGTCGTTGAACATGTACCCGAGCGTGGCGTCGTACTGCGGCACGGTGAGGCTGTTGAACCGGAAAAAGTCCGCCATGTCGGGCTTGTCGCTGGCGTGCGCGTGCACGAACGTAAAGTCGTAATTATCCGTCTTTTGGTTCTGAAACCGGATGTCGGAGTGCGTGTACCAGTCGCGGTTGTAGCCCCAGCTGAAGTACAGGCTGCCGTGCCGTTTGGCCGTGGGCCCGAGGACGGTGGTGGGCGTGTTGCCCGTAACGGCCGGCGCGGGGGTTGCGGGGATGCCCGTTTGGGCCTGAGCCGACCCGGCCAGGCCCAATAACAGGCCGGGCAATAGTGCAAAGAACTTCATTGAAAATAAATAGGGCCGGAGGGCCCGCCTAAAAATATGATCGAAGGTAAACCCGAACGCCCCGAAAGTGTTCGGCCGGACGCCGCCAGTGGGGCCCGTTGGCAAGGCCGGTTCTCGTGCCGGGGCCCGGCAAAACGGGGGCCCGGGTTTGGGGCGCTACCCGTTGAACACCGCCGCGGCCAGCGCCAGCACGGCGCGGCGGGTTTCGTCGGGCTGCTCCAAATAGGCCAGGTGGCCGCTGCCTTCCAGGAACAGGGCCGCGCCGGTGGCCGGCAGGGCCGCCTGCCGCACCGAGTCGTCGAAGTGCACGGCCACGTCGTGCTTGCCGGCCACCAGCAGCACCGGGTAGGGGGCGCGGGCCAGCACGGCGGTGCGGTCGGGGCGGGCGGCCATGCCGCGCAGGGCCCCGGCGAAGGTGGCGGCCGGGGTGGCCTTGCCGATTTCCTCGAGCAGCTCGCGGGCCTCGGCCAGCCGGTCGCGGTTGGCGGGCGCGAAAAGCGGGCGCACGAAGCTGTCCATGAACTTCTCGACGCCGTGGCGCTCCACGAAGCCGATGTTTTTTTCGCGGTTCTGGCGCTTCTCGTCCGTGTCGGGCAGGGCCGTGGAGTTGATGAGGGCCAGGCCGGCCACGCGGTCGGGGTAGCGCTCGGCCAGGGCCAGGGCCACGTAGCCGCCCATGCTGTGGCACACGAGCAGCACCGGCTCGGTGGCGTTTTTCTGGTTCAGGTACTCGACAACGTGGCGGGCCTGGGCCTCCATGCTGAAATCGGGCACGGGGGCCAGGTTGGTGCCGTGGCCGGGCAGGTTGGGGGCCAGCAGGCGGTAGCCGGCCGGAAAGGGCCGGGTGAAGTCGTTCCACACCTCGCGGCTTTCGGCGAAGCCGTGGAGGAAAACGACGGTGGGCGGGTGGGTAGCGGGTGCGGCCATGGCGGCAAAGGTAAAAGCCCGGGCGGGGCAAGCGCCCCGCGGCCGGGCAACCCGGCAAGCGGGGCCCAAAAGTGACGGCGGCGCGCAAAATGCCAAACAGGCGGGTACCCGGTGCCAACCGGCGGGCGGCGAAAGCTTTTCGGCCGTAACTTTTTCTACCTTGCCCAACTTCTACCGGGCCCAACAATGCACCGCGAAGCCGTTCCGGCCTTTCCTTTCGGGTGCTGCTCACCGGGCGGCCACGCGGGAAAGCAGGACGGCCGGAGCTGTTTTTCACGAATTTTAAGCCACCTTCCTTCCCCACTCTCAAAGCACCATGCCCAAAATTATTTCGCCACAAGTTGATTTTGGCTTCCTGCTGCAACAGGTCCGGCAGCACGCGCCCGAGGTTTTCGATGCGCAGGGCCAGTTCCTCAACCTGCTCGAAGGCCACTGGCAGGAGCCCGGCCAGCCCCGCCCCTACCACTCGCCCGTCGACGGCTCGGAGCTGGGCGGCCTGCCCATGCTCACGCACGCGGTGGCCCTGCGCGCCGTGGCCGCCGCCAAAAACGAAGCCGCCACCTGGGCCGCCAACGACCTCGACGAGCGCAAGCGCCGCGTGCACGACTGCCTGACCCAGCTGCGGCCCCTGGCCGACCTCATCGGCAAGCTGCTGATGTGGGAAATCGGCAAAACCTACGCCACCGGCTTCACCGACATCGACCGCTGCCTTGACGGGGCCCGGTGGTACGTCGACCACGTGGAGCCCATGCTCCAGGGCCGCCAACCGCTGGGCCTGGTGAGCAACATTGCCTCGTGGAACTACCCGTTCTCGGTGCTGTTCCACGCCGTGCTGGTGCAGGCGCTGGCCGGCAACGCCGTCATCGCCAAAACGCCCACCGACGGCGGCTTCATCTCCCTGAGCCTGGCCTTTGCCGTGGCCCGCCGCTGCGGCCTGCCCCTGACCCTGGTGAGCGGCCCCGGCGGCGAGCTGAGCGACGTGCTGGTGAAAGACGCCCGCATCGACGCGCTGAGCTTCGTGGGCGGGCGCTACAACGGCCGCAACATCGCCGACGCCCTGGCCCAAAACCAGAAGCGCTACATGCTGGAAATGGAAGGCGTGAACACCTACGGCCTCTGGAATTTTTCGGACTGGGACCTGCTGGCCCAGCACCTGCGCAAGGGCTACGACTACGGCAAGCAGCGCTGCACGGCCTACGTGCGCTTCGTGGTGGAGCGGCAGCGGTTCCCGCAGTTTCTCGACACGTACCTCGGCGTAATCAAAGACCTGAAAGTGGGCAACCCCACGCTCGTCGACGGCCCCGGCGACCAGCTGCCGGAGCTGGCCTTCGGGCCGGTCATCAACGCCCGCCAGGCCGAAGACCTCGACCGCCTCTACGCCGACGCCTTGAAAACCGGGGCCACCCCGCTCTACGAGGGCCGGCTCGACGACGCCCTGTTCTTGCCCGGCCAGGACCGCAGCGCCTACCGCGCCCCCAGGGCCCTGGTGGGCCTGCCCCGCCAGAGCGAGCTGTACTACAAGGAGCCCTTCGGCCCGATTGACAGCATCGTGCTCGTGGACCGCGTGGAGGAGCTGGTGGGCGAGATGAACATCTCGAACGGGGCCCTGGTGGCGGCCGTCGTGTCCGACGACCACGCCTGGGCCGTCCGCACGGCCCACGAAGTCCGCGCCTTCAAGGTGGGCGTGAACGCGCTGCGCTCGCGCGGCGACCGGGCCGAGGTGTTCGGCGGCCTGGGCGAGTCGTGGAAAGGCGCCTTCGTGGGCGGGGCCCTGCTGGTGGAGGCCGTCACGCAGGGCCCCGCCCCCGTGCTCGGCAACTACCCCGACGCCACGCTGCTGCCAGAAAAAATCTAGCGGCGCCCGCATTGCAAAAGCTGCGTTTTGCCGTTGAATGATTTATGGAGGTTTAGCGAAAAGAGCCCCGCAACTACAGTTGCGGGGCCCTTTTCGCTAAACCTCCATAACCTTTGTGCCTACGCGGCCCGAACCTTGTCCAACGCCGCCATGTCCTCGGCCGACAATTGAATGGCGGCCGTTTTCATGTTCTCCTCCAGGTGCTTCACCCGCGAGGTGCCGGGAATGAGCAGCACGTGGGGCGCGCGGTGCAGCAGCCAGCTCAGCGCAATTTGCTGCGGGGTGGCGCCGTGCTTTTGGGCCAATTGGTCGAGCGCGGCCAGGGCCTGCCCCTTGCCGCCGGCCAGCGGGTACCACGGAATGAAGGCCATGCCCTGGGCGCGGGTGTACTCAAGCTCGGCCTCCCACTTGCGGTTGTCGACGCTGTACATGTTCTGCACCGACACGACTTTCACGTATTCCTGGGCTTTTTTGATCTGCTCGACGCTCACCTCCGACAGGCCGATGTGCTTGATCAGGCCCTGCCGCTGCGCTTTTTGGAGAAACTCCAGGGTTTTTTCGACCGGCACGTTCGGGTCGAAGCGGTGGAGCTGGTAGAGGTCGATTTGCTCGACTTTCAGGCGTTTCAGACTCCCGTGCAGCGCTTCTTCCAGGTGCTGGGGGCGGGCGTCGATGGTCCACTGGTCGGGGCCGGTGCGCAGGTAGCCGCCTTTGGTGGCCACCACGAGGCTTTTTTGGTAGGGATGCAGCGCCTCGGCAATCAATTCTTCCGACGCGTTGGGGCCGTAGCTGTCGGCCGTGTCGATGAAGTTCACGCCCAGCTCCACCGCGCGCCGCAGCACCCGGATGGACTCGTCGTGGTCGGCCGGGGGCCCCCAGATACCCTTGCCGGTGATGCGCATCGCGCCGTAGCCCAGGCGGTTCACAGTAAAATCGCCGCCGATGGCGAACGTGGCGGGGTAAGCAGTTGCAGTGTCGGCAGGCATAATAATGTTAAAAAGTGAAGCCCGCCAGGGCCGCGAAAGCGGCCGGCGGGCTTCTTACTAGACGGCCCCGGGCCGCCCGGGGTTGCCCGGCCGGGGCAAACAGGGCCCCGGGTTGCCCGCGCTTACCGCCGCGCCAGCACGGCGCTGGGCACCTGGGCCGCCAGCTCGCGCAGGGCCCGGGCGATGCCGTCGGCGTCGAAGCCGCACTCCTTGTAGAGCTGGTCCTGGGTGCCGTGCTCCACCACCCGGTCGGGGATGCCGAGGCGGCGCACGGGCAGGTGCTGGCCGTGGTCGGCAAGGAATTCGAGCACGGCCGAGCCAAAGCCGCCCATCAGGCAGCCGTCTTCCACCGTGACGAGGGCGCGGTAGCGGCGGGCCACGGCCAGCAGCATCTCCTCGTCGAGCGGCTTGCAGAAGCGCAGGTCGTAGTGGCCCACGTCGAGGCCTTCGGCGGCCAGGGCGGCGGCGGCCTTCACGGCGTAGTTGCCGATGTGGCCGATGCTGAGCACGGCCACGCCGCCGGCCGCGCCCTCGTGCACCACCCGGCCCGTGCCGATGGCCACGCGCTGGAGCGGCGTGCGCCAGGCGGGCATCACGCCCTCGCCGCGCGGGTAGCGGATGCTGAAGGGCCCCGCGTTTTCGGGCAGCTGGGCCGTGTACATGAGGTTGCGCAGCTCCTGCTCGTTCATCGGGGCCGACACCACCATGTTGGGCACGCAGCGCATGAAGGCCAGGTCGTAGGCGCCGTGGTGGGTGGGGCCGTCGGCCCCGGCGAAGCCGGCGCGGTCGAGGCAAAACACCACGTGCAGGTTTTGCAGGGCCACGTCGTGGATCACCTGGTCGAAACCCCGCTGCATGAACGAGGAATAGATGTTGCAAAACGGCACCAGCCCCTGGGTGGCCAGCCCGGCCGAAAACGTGACGGCGTGCTGCTCGGCGATGCCCACGTCGAAGGCGCGGGCGGGCAGGGCGGCCATCATCAGGTTCAGCGACGAGCCCGAGGGCATGGCCGGCGTCACGCCCATGATTTTGTCGTTGGCCTGGGCCAGCTCCAGCAGCGTGTGGCCAAACACGTCCTGGTACTTGGGCGGCTGGGGCTTATCGGGCGTTTTCTTCGAGATTTCGCCGGTGATTTTGTCGAACAGCCCCGGAAAGTGCCACAGCGTCTGGTCGGCCTCGGCCAGGGCGTAGCCCTTGCCCTTCACCGTGACGCAGTGCAGCAGCTTGGGGCCGGGAATGGAT
>JANXOE010000066.1 GCA_025353745.1 Hymenobacter sp. | reverse complement strand
GACCCTTCGCGTCTCCATCGTTGCAATCGTCGCACGCAATCCTAATCGTTCAGCGATGGAGACGCGAAGGGTCGCGTCTCTGCCATCGTGCTTGGTGCGCGAAACCGCTTTAATGCCGCTTCATCCGCCCCAGCCGACGCTTCGGCAACGAAAATTTTCGGCCGCCGGGCCCGCCCGCCACCTTTGAGTCATCAACCAGCCATTCACTCCTTCACCCCATGAAAAACGCCCTGCTCACTTTCGCCCTCGCCGCCGCTGGCTTCGCGGCCGCCGCCCAAACGCCGGCCGCCCCGGCCCCGGCGGCCTACACCGCCGCCATGCTCGGCATCGTCGCCGCGCAAAACGCGGCGGCCACGCCGGCCGCCGTGCAGGCCACGCTGCCCCCGCTGGAGCGCGTGGCGGCGGCGGCCCCCACGGCCTGGGAAGCCCGCTACTACCAGGCCCGCGCCTTCATCAAGCTGGGCTTTGCGGGCAAAGACGGCGACGCCCAGGACAAGCTGTTCGACCAGGCCCAGGCCGCCATCGACCAGGCCCTGAAGCTGAAAGGGGCCGACCGCGCCGAGCTGCTCGTGCTGCAAGCCTACGCGCTGCAAGGCCACATCATGGTGTCGCCGATGCTGCGCGGGGCCCTCTACGCCGGCCGCGTGCAAGCGGCCCTGAACGAAGCCCGGGCCCTGAGCCCGAACAACCCCCGCGTGTACCTGGTGCTGGCCAACGACCTCTACTACCGCCCCGAAGTGTTCGGCGGCGGGGCCGACAAAGCCCGCCCGCTCTACGAAAAGGCCAAGGCCCTGTTCGCCACCTTCCGGCCCGCCACCGCCCTGAGCCCCACCTGGGGCGAAGCCAACGCCGACGCCATGCTGGCCAGCACGGCCCCGGTGCGGGCCACGGGCAACTAGCCCCGCCGCCGGCCGCTGGCCGCGCCGCCGGCCGCGGCGTTGGGCGGCCCCTTTGTAGCTTTCACCCCCGTTTTTTATTCGCCCATGGACCCCGTCACCTTACCGCCTCCGCCCGTGGCCGCGCCCGGTGCCGCGCCGCAATTCACCGACGGCTACCTGCCCGTGGCCGGCTCGCGGGCCAGCCTGTGGAAGGCCCTGCGGGTGCTGCTGCTCGTCTCGGTCGTCCTCACGGTGGTGCTGAACCCGGGGGCCCTCGCCGACGCGCCGCGCCTGGCCATCACCTTCGCCATCACCTTTGCCTACGCGGCCGGGCTTTGGTCCGTGAACGGCTTCGCGGTGGACTGGCTCAACGGCCACATTTCGTGGGCCGAGCGCCCCGTGCGGCGGTTGCTGGCCACGCTGGCCACGTCGGTGGGCGGGTCGGTGGCGGTTATTTTCCTCATCCAGGCGGGCTACCTGCTGCTGGTGGTGCACCAGCCGCTGGCGCTGCTCTGGCAGCCGGCCATGTACGGCCAGGTGCTGGTGCCGCTGGGCATCACGGTCATCATTTCGCTTTTCAACCACAGCCGCTCGTTTTTCTTTCAGTGGCGCGAAGCGGCCGTGCGCGCCGAGCGCCTCGAAAAAGAAACCGCCGTGGCCCGCCTCGACGCCCTGCGCCGGCAGGTGGACCCGCACTTCCTGTTCAACTCGCTGAACGCGCTGACGTCGCTGGTCGAGGAAAACGACCCGGCCCGCGCCGTGCGCTTCATCCGCCAGCTCTCGCAGGTGTACCGCTACGTGCTCGAGAGCGGGGGCCGGGAGCTGGTGCCGCTGGCCGACGAGCTGGCCTTCGCCGAAAGCTATTTGTTTCTGCAAAAAACCCGCCTCGGCAACGCCCTGGCCGTGGAGCTGGCGCTGCCGCCCGCCGCCGCGCTGGCCCCGTTCTGGGTGCCGCCGCTGGCCCTGCAAGTGCTGCTCGAAAACGCCGTCAAGCACAACACCGCCCTCCAGGCCGACCCGCTGCGCCTGCGCGTGACGCTCGACGCGGGGGCCCCCAGCCTCACCGTGCGCAACACCCGCCGCCCGCGCCGCCTGGCCCCCGGCGAGGCCTCGGGCCTGGGCCTGCAAAACCTGGCCGCCCGCTACGCCTTCCTCACCGGCCGGCCGCTGGCGGCGGGGGAGGAGGGCGGGGAGTTCGTCGTCACCCTGCCGCTGCTGGCCGTGAGCGATTAGCTTCCGGCCCCGGCTTGCTGCATTGCTCACCGCTGATAACCGAACAACATGCTCCGCGCCCTCCTCGTCGAAGACGAACCCCTCGCCGCCCGCCGCCTGGCCGACCTGCTGGCCCGCCAGCCCGAACCCGTGCAGGTGCTGGGCACCGCCGAATCGGTGGCGCAGGCCGTGGCGCTGCTCGCCGGCCCCCGGCCTGCGCCCGACGTGCTGTTCCTCGACATTCACCTGGCCGACGGCCTCAGCTTCGGCATTTTTGAGCAGGTGGCGGTGCCGTGCCCGGTCATTTTCACCACCGCCTACGACCAGTACGCCCTGCAAGCCTTCAAGGTGAACAGCGTCGATTACCTGCTCAAGCCCATCGACGAGGCCGAGCTGGCCGCCGCCCTGCGCAAGCTGCGGGCCCTGCGCGCCGCCCCGGCCCCCGCCGCCGCCTTCGACCCCGCGCTGCTGGCCCAGCTGGTGCAGCAGCTGCAACAGGCCGCGCCCGCCGCCCACCACAAAACCCAATTTGTGGTGCGCGTGGGCGAGCACCTCAAGGTGGTGCCCGTCGAGCAGGTGGCCTACTTCTTCAGCCTCGAAAAAGCCACCTTCCTGCAAACCGTGGAGGGCCGCAAGTTCGTGGTGGACTACACCATGGACCAGCTCGAAACCCTGCTCGACCCGCGCCGCTTCTTCCGCCTCAACCGCGCTTACCTGGCCCAGCAGGCCGCCATCCAGGACATCGTGCACTACACCAACTCGCGCCTGCAAACCGTGCTCCGGCCCGGGGCCCCCGACGCCCAGGTGCTCGTGAGCCGCGAGAAAGTGAACCTGTTCAAAAGCTGGCTGGACCGGTGACAACGCCGGGAGCAAACCGGGCCCGCGCCGCGAAAAGCCTGCCCGGCAGGGCCCCTGGGTTGGCCAGTGAAGAAAATGGGAGTGGGCACGGCACGACGCTGCTTGAACAAGCCAAACCCGCCGCCCTCGCCCGCCGCCAGCAGCGGGGCGGGGCGGCGTTTGGCCGGTACCCGCGGCCCCGTTCTGGCCCCAAAACCCGGTGCGACAAATAAAGCTCGGCGGGGCCCTTGCGGGGCGGCCGGCTGCGACTTATGTTTGCTGCCTGTCCCCACGTAAATAGTACTCGTATGCGTTTCGGTTGGATTGAAGCTTTCGCCCCCGCGGCCCAGGGCCGGCGCTGGGCGTGCGGGCTGTTGCTGCTGCCGGCCGTGTGGCTGGCCAAAGGCGCGACCCCGGTTGCGAGCGGCCGCGCCGGGCACCCGGCCGCCCCGGTGGGGGCCCCGCTTGCTGCTGAGATGCCCAGGGCCCTGGCCGGCCGGCCGGCGGCCGCCGTGCCCACCCAGGGCCCCGGAGCCGCGTCGCCGCCCGCCGCTCCCGGCCACCGCCCGCCCACCCGCCGCCCGGCCCGGTAGGCGCTGGTGCTATTTGGCCGCCGTGTAGGTGAAGCCCACCGACAGGTTGGCGTTGGCGGGCGCGCGGCCCTCTACGTTGATGCTTTCGAAGGAATAGGCGTAGGTGGCGGCCAGCGACAAGTGGTGCGAGAGGCGCAGGGCCAGGGCCGCCGTGCCGTTCACCCGGTAGTCACCCCGGAAATCGGTCGCGGCCGGCTGGTAATAGACCAGCCCGCTGAGCGTGGCCGTGCCCCGCGTGTACTGGCCCTTGAGGCGCAGCGAGTTGCGCAGCACCTGCCGGTGCAGGCCAGGGCGGTAGCGGGTTTCTTCGCGCAGCAAAAAATAGCTCGCGCTGAGCTCGTTGCGCAGCGTGTCGAGGTACAGCTGGTAGCCCACGCCCAGCCCGCCCACCAGGCGGCCGTCGATGGCGCGCAGGTTGCTGTACTCGGCCTGCCCCAGCGAGTAAAACTTGTAGCGCCCCCGCCGGTAGGCCGGCGTGACGAGCAGCAGCAGCTCCCGCTCGCGCAGCAGCCCGTCCTGCTTGCCGTAGCTGAAGCCCAGGGCGGCCGGCACCAGCCAGCGCCCGCCCTTGAAAGCCAGGTTGGCCGTGTGGCTGGTGCTGATGAACACCCGCTCGACGGTGCCCGTGGTGTAGAGGCCCGTGAGCGCCGCCGAGTAGCGCACGCCCTGGCCGTCCACGGCGTAGGTTTCGAACTCGGTGGCGGGCAGGCCACCCGCCGCGCCGGCCGAGGGCGCCGCCGCCTGGGTGGCCGCCGAGTCGGCCGGCGCGGTGCGGGCCGTATCAGCCACGCCCTGGGCCCGGGCGAGCGGCGCGCCCAGCAGCGCGAGGAGCAGCGTCATCCAGGGCCCGAAAACGCGCCGCCTCACGGGGCCGCGCCGGGGGCCCCCAGCCCGCGCAGCGTGGCCGGGCGGTCGAGCTTGCCGGTGGCCGTGGTTTGAAATTCGGGCACGAACACGACCTCCCGGGGCCGCTCGTACCGGCCCAGGCGGGCCGCGAGCAGCGCGTGCAGCCGGGCCGCGGCCGGCGGCGGCAGGGGAGGGCCCTCCACAAAAGCCGTCACGGCCTCGCCCAGGCGGGCATCGGGCCGGCCGGCCACGAAGCAGCGGCGCGGCGCCCCGATTTCGCTCAGGGCCACGTCGAGCACGAGCTCCACTTTTTCGGCCGGCACCTTCACGCCGCCCGAGTTGATGACGAAATCGGCCCGCCCCAGCCACTCGAAGGTGTGGGCGTCGAGCAGCGTCACCCGGTCGTTGGTGACGACGAGCTGGTCGTCGGTCACGTCGCCGCGCAGCGTCAGGCAGCCGCGCTCGTCCTGCCCCGCCGCGATGCCCGTCAGCACCCGGAAGCCCGGCGCGGCGCGCGGGCCGTTCAGCCGGCGCAGGGCCACGTGCGAGCAGGTTTCCGTCATGCCGTAGGTGAGGAAAACCGGCACGGTGAGGGCCTGGAGGGCCCCGAGCAGCGCCGCGTCGACCGGGGCACCGCCCACCAGCACGGTTTTCATGCGGTTCAGGCGGGCGGCGTGGCCGGCGGCCAGCACGGCCCGCAGCTGCAAGGGCACGAAGGCCGCGAAATCAAACTCCTCGTCGGCCGCCACCAGCGCAAAGGGGTCGGCCTGGGGCTCCACCACGGTCAGGTGCAGCTGCCGCTCCAGGCCGCGCACCAGCATCATCAGCCCGCCGATGTACTCGCAGTTGAGGCACACCAGGGCCCGGTCGCCGGGCCCCAGGTCGAAGAAGTCGCCCGTGCGGCGGGCCGAGGCTTCGAGCTGGCGCCGCCGAAGGCTGATGGGCGCCGGCGGGCCCGTCGAGCCCGACGTGGTGAGCACAAATTCCTGGCTGCCGGTCAGCCACTCGCGCACGCGCTCCAGCACCCGCGCCTCGTAGCCGTTGAGGGGGCCCCCGGTGGGGGCGGGGTATTGCCGAAGGGCGGCGTAGGCAAAATTGCGGCCGTTGAGGCGCAGGGCGGAGGGGAGCAGGTCGGTCATGGGTTGGGCAGGCGAAAGTAAGGGCCCCGCCACACCCGGCCGGGCCGGGAGCGGCCGCGAAGGCCGTCATTGGCCAGCACGCTTCAAAAAATGTACTTGCTTTTTCACCAAAAAACGCTTAATATTATCGCAGCGCGCAATTTCTATTGATTTCCCACCCAATACGTTATGGCCATGGACCTCCAACCGCAAATGCCCGCCCCGGCGCTCGTCGCCGACGGCCCCGCCGCCGAGCCCTGCCCTGCCGTGCTGGCCGCCAAAGCCCTCGCCAAAATTCTGAAAAAGCAGCGCAAGCACGACCGCATGCGAAATTTTCTGGCTTGGTGCTCGGGGTGCCGGTCGTTTGGCGGCAGTTTCTGAGGCGCCGCCCGGGCCGGCCATGCAACCTTTGCCCCGGCTGAGTGGTCTTGCTTGCGCCTGTACCCGTTTTGCCCGTGCTTCCTATGCGTTTGCCTTTGCTTTTCGCCGCTTCCCTCGCGCTCTTCAGCTGCCGCAAGGCCGACGACCCCGCGCCGGGAGCGGAAACGGCCGCGCTGGCGGCGCAGGAAGGCTGCGGCACGCCGGCCCCCAGCGGCTACCGGGTGCTGCTGCGCACCGAGCAGCAAGCCGTGCGGCTGCCGGGCACGGTCGAAACCTTTCTGCTCAGCAAAGACAACTTGGTGAACCCCAGCGGCAGCGACCAGCTCACCACCAGCCTGACCCGACAGGACGACGTCATCAGCCTGCGCTACTGCGGCGTCGTGCACAGCGGCCTCACCGCCGACCTCGGCCCCGCCCGCAGCGCCGTCAACCTCCAAGACTTGCCGCCGCAGCTCTACCGCCTGCGCATCACCGTGCGCGACCGCCACACCACCGGCACCCTCGACCTGCGCACCACGCCCGCCCGCCTCAGCTTCGCCGACACCACCGTGGCCGCCGCCTGGCGCTAACAGCGCGGCCTTAAATGACCAAAAAATACCGGGCCGGCCGCTGAGGAAGCGGCCGGCCCGGTATTTTTTGGTCATTTAAGGAAGCAGTCAGGTGTTTATTGCCCCAGCACAATCGCGAAAACCAGCGGGGCCACAATCGTGGCGTCGCTTTCGATGATGAACTTCGGGGTTTTCTCGCCCAGCTTGCCCCAGGTGATTTTCTCGTTGGGCACGGCCCCCGAGTAGCTGCCGTAGCTGGTCGTCGAGTCCGAAATCTGGCAGAAGTAGCCCCACAGCGGCACGCTGGTGCGGCCCAGGTCTTGGTGCAGCATGGGCACCACGCAGATGGGGAAGTCGCCGGCGATGCCGCCGCCGATCTGGAAAAAGCCCACCTTGCTCTCATCGGTGGCGGTTTTGGTGTACCAGTCGGCCAGGTAAATCATGTACTGGATGCCCGTGCGCATGGTGTGCACGTTCTTGATGTCGCCGCTGATGACGTGGCCGGCGTAGATGTTACCGAGCGTCGAATCCTCCCAGCCCGGGCAGATGATGGGCAGGTTTTTCTCAGCCGCCGCCAGCATCCACGAGTCTTTGGGGTCGATCTGGTAGTACTGCTCCAGCTCGCCCGACAGCAGGATCTGGTAGAAGAACTCGTGCGGGAAGTACGTCTTGCCTTCCCGGTCGGCCTTCTCCCAGAACTTCAGCACCACGTGCTCGAGCCGGCGCATGGCCTCCTCTTCGGGGATGCAGGTGTCGGTCACGCGGTTCATGTGGCGGGCCAGCAGGGCCTGCTCGTCGGCGGGCGTGAGGTCGCGGTAGTGGGGCACCCGCTCGTAGAAGTCGTGGGCCACCAGGTTGAAGATGTCTTCTTCCAGGTTGGCCCCGGTGCAGCTGATAATCTGCACCTTGTCCTGCCGGATCAGCTCGGCCAGCTGAATGCCCATCTCGGCCGTGCTCATGGCCCCGGCCAGGGTAATCATCATTTTGCCGCCCTCGGCCAGGTGCTGGTTGTAGCCCTCGGCTGCGTCGATGAGCGCCGCGGCGTTGAAGTGGCGGTAGTGGTGCTTGAGGAAATTGGTAATGTGCATTTTCAGTACTTAGTGCCCGGTGGGCATTCGCGCCGGGCAGGGTTAAAAAAGAACAGGGCTTAACGGCTAAGCACTGTTTCTAGGCCGGCTCGGCAATGATTAAATTGTGGTTGGTGTAGATGCAAATGTCGGCCGCGATGTGCAGGGCGTCCTCCACCATTTGGCGGGCCGTGAGGTGCGGGGCGTGCTTTTTGAGGGCCAGGGCGGCGGCCTGCGCGTACATGGCCCCCGAGCCGATGGCGGCCACGTCGGAATCGGGCTCCAGCACGTCGCCCGTGCCGCTGATGATGAGCAGCTCGTCCTTGTCGGCCACCACCATCATGGCTTCGAGCTTGCGCAGGTACTGGTCTTTGCGCCAGTCTTTGGCCAGCTCGATGGCGGCGCGCTTGAGGTTGTTGCCGTGGGCCCCGAGCTTTTCCTCGAAGCGGTCGAGCAGCATAAACGCGTCGGCGGTGGAGCCGGCAAAGCCGGTCACGACCTTGCCGTCGTTGAGTTGGCGCACTTTGCGCACGTTGCTTTTGGCCACGTGCTTGTCCATGGTGGCCTGGCCGTCGGCCCCGAGGGCAATCTGGCCGTTGTGGCGCACGCCGAGCACGGTCGTGGAGCGAATTTTTGGGAGCATGGGGCAAAAATACAACCCCCTGCCCCAGCGGAGCCGATTAAACAGTAGCGCGGACCGCCAAGTCCGCGCTACGGCCTTGCTGCGGCCACTAAAACCGCGCTTGCAGTTTGGCAAAAACAAACCGCCCGTTGGAGCCCATCTGCACGGGGTCCCAGGCGCCGCCGGTTTCGGTGGCCTGGGGGTTGAAGAAGGTGGGGTACTTGTTGAACAGATTAGAGCTGCCCACCGAGAGGCGCAGCTGGTTGGTAAGAGCGTAGCTCAGGGCTACGTCGGTGGTCAGGCGCGGGTCGTAGCGGTTCAGGTCGCCGTTGTAGTCGATGAGCGACACGCCGCCGAACTCCACAAACCGCACCAGGGCCCCGAAGCGACCCAGGTTGTAGTCGAAGGTGAGGTTGATTTTATACGGCGGGGCCGAAGCCTTCACGAACGCCTGCTCGCGGGGCCCGAAGAAAA
>JANXOE010000014.1 GCA_025353745.1 Hymenobacter sp. | reverse complement strand
ACCGTGAAAATCACCGGGTTGCGGCAGGTGCAGGTGGGCAGCGTGGTGGTGCCGGCCGCGCAGGTCACCATCGACCTGGGCAACGGCGAGACGCGCCCCGCCGGGGCCCTCGACGCCGACGGGCAGGCCCTGGAGCTGCCGGTGGGCCGGGCCCTGACGTTTGCGCTGGCCACGCCGGCGCTGCCCGAGGGCATTTACCCGGTGCAGGTGTGGTTTTCGACCGACGTGTTCGGCGAGCTGCACGTGGAGGTGGAGGACGCCATCGTGGGCCACGACCCGCGCGTGCGCATCCCGCGCTCCGACGAAGACGATTATTCGGAGGCCGCCATCGGGGCCCGGCAGCGGTTTGCCGAGCAGTTTGCGCAGCAGGAATTCACGCACCTCAAGCACTATTCCTTCGACGCCCACCAATTGCAGGGCAACTGCGAGCATTTCGTGGGCGTGGCGCAGGTGCCGGTGGGCCTGGCCGGGCCCCTGACGGTGAACGGCGAGCACGCGCAGGGCGATTTTCTCATCCCGATGGCCACCACCGAGGGCACGCTGGTGGCCAGCTACAACCGCGGCATGCAGGTGCTGAACCTGTGCGGCGGCGTGAAGTGCACCGTGATCGGCGACGCCATGCAGCGGGCCCCGGTGTTCGTGTTTGCCGACGCGCGCGGGGCCCGCGACTTCGGCCAGTGGGTGGCCGCCAACCTGGAGCGCATCCGGCCGGAGGCCGAAAGCACGTCGCGCATCGCCAAGCTCCAGTACATCGACACGTACCTGAGCAACAAGTTTGCCTACCTGCGCTTCAATTTTTCGACCGGCGACGCGGCGGGCCAGAACATGGTGGGCCGCGCCACGTTTGCCGCCTGCTCCTGGATTCTGGCCAACTACGACGGCCCCAAGGTCGAGCACTTCTACCTCGAATCGAACTTCGCCACCGACAAAAAAGCCTCGCAGATCAACGTGATGCGCACCCGCGGCAAGCGCGTGGTGGCCGAGGCCGTGGTGAAGCGCGATGTGCTCATGCAGCGCATGCGCGTGACGCCCGAGCAGCTGGCCTACCACGGGCAGGTGAGCAACGTGGGGGCCTTCCTCTCGGGGGCCAACAACAACGGGGCGCACTCGGCCAACGGCATCACGGCCCTGTTCATCGCCACGGGGCAGGACGTGGCCAACGTGAGCGAGTCGTCGGCCGGCATTCTGTACTCGGAAGTGACGAAGGAAGGCGACTTGTACCTGAACATCACCATTCCGTCGCTCATCGTGGCCACCCACGGCGGCGGCACCGGCCTGGCCACCCAAAACGAGTGCCTGCGCCTGCTGGGCTGCGTGGGCCGCGGCACGGTGTACAAGTTTGCCGAAATCGTGGCCGGCGTGGTGCTGGCCGGCGAGCTGAGCCTGGGGGCCGCCATCAGCAGCTCCGACTGGGTGAGCAGCCACGAGCAGTACGGCCGCAACCGCTAGCGGCGGCCGCATTGCCCGCCGGGGCCCTACGGCAGGCTGGCGGCCACGTTGTAGCGGCTGTCCACGCGCACCACCACGTCCTGCGTCAGGGGGCGCGAAAGCTGGACGACGGTGGTGAGGACGTAGCTGCTGCCGCGCAGGTAAACATCGAGCTTGCTGTCGGCCGGCTTGAGCTGGATGGAAGTCGCGCCGGCGGGCACCTGGTCCAGCGAAGCCAGCAGCACTTTGTTGCTGCCCGAAGCGTCGGTGCTGATGTACACCTGGATGCTTTTCAGCTGGTCGAAGGTTTGGCCGGCGGGCTTGGTGGCGGTCAGCGTAATGCGCTCCAGCGTCACGTCCTGCACGTATTTGGCCGACGTGTTATTGTTGGCGTACGTGGCGCTGGCGGTCGAGGTAATCGTCACCGGGGGCAGCGGGGTCGGGAACGGGTACGTGGCCGGCACGGTGAAGCTCTGCGTGTCGTCCACGTTGAAATGCAGCAGCCCCAGCACCTTTTTGCAGCCCCCGGCCGTCAACAACAGGCCCACCAACGCGGGCAGCAATAACAGAAGTGTTCTGGTTTTCATCATTTGGAAAAATAATAAAAAGTAAGAATAAAGAGGCAACGGCCAAAGCCGCCCGCGCGCCGGGGCCGCCCCGCTAACGCCAGGAGTGCGCCGAACAGTGCCCGGCGTTCCGGCAGGAAAAGTCTTTTTTCGGCCCGCGGCGCGCGGCGCGGCAGGGCCCCGGCTACTTGCCGCCGGCCAGGGCCAGCTGGGCGCTGCCGTCGCCGAGGGCGTGCAGGGCCTGCTGCAGCTCCGGGTCCTGGTCGCGCAGCACCGTATAGTAAGGCACCGTGCCGTAAGCACTTTGGGCGATGTAGGCCTTGAGCTGGTTGCGCAGCAGCGGCGCGCAGCGGTGCAGGGCGGCGGGGTCGGGGGCCACGCCGTCGCGGGCAGCGGCGGCGGCCAGGGCCCCCAACTGGGCGTCGGAAACGCGGAAGGTGGCGTTGAACTGCTCGAAGCGCAGGCCCTCCAGCTCGGCCTTGTGGGCCTGGTAGAAGGCCAGGGCCACGGCGCGGGGCGCGTTGTGGGCCTGCAAGCGGGTGTAGTAGGCCGAATACGCCAGCGTGTCGCGCGGCACGAACAGGTCGGGCATGATGCCGCCGCCGCCGTACACCGGCCGGCCGTGGTCGGTGCGGAAGCGCGGGCCGGCCGCGAAGTGGTTGCTGTCGGCCGAGGCCAGCTCGCCGCGGGTGGCCCGCTCGCTCAGCTCGCGGCGGTACTCGGCGCGGCTGCTGCCGTAAGGCTTTTGGATGGAGCGGCCGCTGGGCGTGTAGTAGCGGGCAATGGTGAGGCGCAGCTCGCCGCCGTCGCTCAGCGCAATGGGCTGCTGCACCAGGCCCTTGCCGAAGGTGCGGCGGCCCACCAGCAGGGCCCGGTCGTGGTCTTGCAGGGCCCCGGCCACCACTTCCGCCGCCGAGGCGCTGCCCTCGTCGATGAGCACCACCAGGGGCCCTTCCTCAAACTCGCCGGCCACGCGGGCGTACACCTGCGAGTCGTAGGTTTCGCCCTTGCCGTCGACGGACACGATTTTGCGGGCGCCGGGCACGAACTCGTCGGCCACGCGGGTGGCGCGGTCGAGGTAGCCGCCCGGGTTGCCGCGCAGGTCGAGCACGAGGCGGCCCAGGCCCTGGCGGCGCAGCTCGGCCAGCGCCGCCCGAAACTCGTCGTAGGTATTCGAGGCAAACCGGCTTACTTTGATGTAGCCCGTCTGCTCGTCAATCAAATACGCGGCGTCGATGGACGAGTTGGGCACCCGCGCGCGCACCAGCCCCAGCGTGAAGGCCTTGGCTTGCCGGGGCCGGCGCACCTCCAGGGCCACGGTGCTGCCGCGGGGCCCCCGCAGCAGCTGCGTGATGCGGGCGTTGGTGAGGTGCCCGCCCGACACCGCCGCCGTGCCCACGCGCAGCACCTGGTCGCCGGGCAGCAGGCCGGCCTGCGCGGCCGGGCCGCCGCCGAGCGGGGCCACCACCGTCATGGTGTCGCGGAAAAGGTTGAACTCCACGCCCACGCCGTCGAAATCGCCCTGCAAAAAGACGTCGTTCTGCTCGCGCTCCTGGGCCGGAATGTACACCGAGTGCGGGTCGAGGCGCTCCAGCATCTGGGCCGTGGCGTAGTCGGCCAGGCCCTCGGTGTTCACCGAGTCCACGTAGTCGCGGTCGATGCAGCTCAGCACTTCCTTGAAGCGCAGGTAGCCGCGGGCCGTGGCGTCGGGGTTGGTGCTCGACGGCCGGAACGGGTTGTTGGCCACCAGCAGGCCGCTGCCGAACGCCAGGGCCAGCAGCACCGCCCCGCGCGCCCCCGCCCGGCGGCCCCGAGCGGGCCGCGAAGAAGCGCGGAAGAGCGGCCAGAAAGCCATGGCGGAAGGGCGGAGTAGAAGTGTTGCGGAAGCGACAGCGTTAAATAAGTGTTCAAAATTAATTAAATTTTTCCGTGATGGCCGTGATTGCGAAGTAATTTTTGATGGTTACCCACAATATTGCGCTACTGTGGATAAAATACCTTTTTTTGCAGTAGTTACAACTTATATAAGTGCTATTTATTTCAATTTGTTACTCATTAAATGGTGTTGTTGAAATCTGTTTTTTATAACTTTAACAATAAATTATAGCCTGCCCCAACGGACGGCCGCCCGTGTGCCGGGAGGGCCCCGGCCATATTTTTGGTGGCCCGGACGGCCCTGGCGCCGGCCGTATCTTTGCACCGGCACCGGGCTGGTGCCGCTTTTTTGCTTCTGTTTTAGTTTTTGTGCCGTGGGCCGCATCCTCGCCATTGATTACGGCAACAAGCGCGTGGGGCTGGCCGTGACGGACCCCGGCCGCCTCATTGCCTCGCCGCTCGACACCGTTCACAGCCAGGACCTGCTGGCCTACGTGCTGGCTTACCACCGGCGTGAGCCGCTGGCGGCCGTGGTGGTGGGCATGCCCCGCACGCTGCTCAACGAGCCCACCGACGTGACCAGCGCCGTGGTGGGCCTGCTGCGCCGCCTGCGCAAAGACCTGCCCGAGGTGCCCGTCTACGAAATCGACGAGCGGTTCACCTCGCGCATGGCCCACGCGGCCATGCTGGCCGGGGGCCTCGGCCAGAAAGCCCGCCGCGACAAAGCCACCGTGGACCGGGTGAGCGCGGCCATTATCCTGCAATCGTTCCTCGAATCGCCGGCGGGACGGGCCTTGGGCTGAGGGCCCCCGTAGTTTATTTTATTCTTTATCAACGCTTTACCCTGATGATACACCCCATCGTCGCCATCGGCGACCCCGTGCTGAAAACCCGCGCCAAAAACCTGCCCGCCGACCTGCCCGCCGCTGAGCTTCAGCAGCTCGTCGCCGACATGTACGAAACCATGTACTACGCCCACGGCGTGGGGCTGGCCGCCCCCCAGATTGGCAAAAGCGTGCGCTTGTTCGTGATGGACTCGGGCCCCATGGTGGAGCTGGACGAAGAGGACATCGCCGAAGGCGTGGAGGCCGAGCCGGCCGTCAAGCGCGCCTTTCTCAACCCCGTGATGGTGAGCGAAACCGGCCAGCCCTGGGGCTTCGAAGAAGGCTGCCTCAGCATTCCCGGCGTGCGCGAGCTGGTGCAGCGCTGCCCCGACATTGTGCTGCGCTACGAGGACGAAAACCGCCAGCCGCGCGAAGAAGCCTTTTCGGGCCTGGCCGCCCGCATCATCCAGCACGAGTACGACCACCTGGAGGGCGTGCTGTTCACCGACAAGCTCTCGGCCTTTAAGAAGCAGCTGCTCAAGGGCAAGCTGGCCCGCATCGGCAAGGGCGACGTGGCGCACGACTACCGCATGAAGTTTGCAGGAGCCGGGCGGCGGTAAGCGGGCCGGAGGACAGGAACTCTATTCGCATTTCTGTCTTAGCGCGGTTTCGGGGTTCGTGTACCGGTGAACGAGGTAGGGGCGGGGACAAGCCCCGCCCCTACCTACACGAACTCCGAAACTGCGACAACACCAGGCTTTTAGTTTATGAAGCAACCATTACGCCCTGCGCTGCTCTTGCTTTTCTTGCTGTGGGCAGGGCCCCGGCCGGCGTGCGCCTGGGGCTTTTTTGGGCACCGGCTGCTGAACCGGCTGGCCGTGTACACGCTGCCGCCGAAGATGATCGGCTTTTACAAAGCCCACATCGAGTACCTGACCGTGAACGCCACCCGGCCCGACTCGCGGCGCACGGTGGTGCCCGGCGAGGCGGCCAAGCACTTCCTTGACGTGGACCGCTACGGCGACAGCTGCCTCACCACGCACGGCCGGGGCCTGCCCCGCCGCTACGAAGACGCCGTGGCCCGCTTCGGCGAAGACTCGCTGCTGCGCCACGGCATCGTGCCCTGGAACATCGCCGGCATGAAAAACCAGCTCACCGCCGCCTTCCAACGCCAGGACGCCGACGCCATCCTGCGCCTCTCGGCCGACCTCGGGCACTACGTGGCCGACGCCTGCGTGCCGCTGCACACCACCAAAAACTACAACGGCCAGCTCACGGGCCAGCGCGGCATCCACGCGCTGTGGGAGAGCCGCCTGCCCGAGTTGCTCGCCGCCGACTACGACCTGTTCACGGGCCCCGCGCCTTACCTGGAGCACCCCGCCGACGCCGCGTGGGCGGCCGTGGCCAGGTCCCACGCGGCCGTCGATTCGGTGCTGCTGTTTGAGAAAGAGCTGACGGCCAGCTTTGCTGCCGACCGCAAGTACGGCTACGAGGCCCGCGGGGGCGCCACCGTGCGGGTGTACGCGCGCGAGTTCAGCCGGGCCTACCACGCCCGGCTCGGCGGGCAGGTCGAGCGGCAGCTGCGCTACGCCAGCCGCCTCGTGGGGGCCTTCTGGTACACGTGCTGGGTCGATGCCGGGGCCCCCGACCTGAGCAAGCTGCCCCGCACCGCCTCGGCCGTGGAGGAGCTGCGCCTGGCCCGCGAAGCCGCCGCCGCCGTTGCGCCCGCCCCCGGGGCCGTGCCCGGGCACGAAGACTGAAAGCTGACCGGCAGTTGGCAGCAAGACAGAGTTGCTCACCGAGCACGGTTCGTTCACTGATAACGGCTCACCGCTCGTTCGCTTCGTCCAGCGGGTCGGTGGCGTCGAGGGCGTCGAGGTCGACCACGGTGATGCCGTCGTCCTCCACCTCGTAGGCGCGAATGAAGCGGCGGTTCCAGAGTATTTCGCTGTGAATGTAGGAGTTGCGGGCATGAACATCTTGCGCGAACGTGTCGTCATAGCTTTTGAGCAGGACGATGATTTCCACGTTGCGGGCTTCGTAGTCGGCGGGGCCGAGGCCGTGCAGGGGGCTGCCGGGGGTGAGGTCGTGCACCAGCGTCCAGGTGAGGGGCAGCAGGCTCACGGCCTCGCGCTCGAGGGAGAGGGCGGCGTAGGAGAAATTCAGGGTAACCGGGTCCACAAACTTGACGATGACCCGCGCCGAGACGTCGACCAAGGTGTTGTCGCGCCGGTTGGCCACCCGAAACTGCAGGCACGGCCCCCCCGTGCCCGGCCGCCGGCTGATGATGGCGATGCGGCTGAACTGGATGCGGGCCACGGGCCGCGAAAACCGCCCGTAGAGCAGGCCCGTGGCCAGGGCAAAGGTGAGCACGCCCACCAGCGCCTCCACGCTCGACAGGGCCCCGGCGCCGTTGCTGCCCGGGTACACGTGCCCGTAGCCCACGCTGGTGAAGGTTTGAACCGAAAAAAACAGCGCGCTCAGGAAATTCTGCCCCCAATTGCGGGACGCCACCACACCGGGCAGGTTTTGGAGGCCCAGCGCCATGTAGGACAAGGCGAAGGTGGCGTTGATGACGACGAGCAACAGGCCCAGCTCCGCAAAAAAACGGGTCCAGGTCATCAGAATGAGCCGTTGGTAGGGGTCGTGGCGGATGCGCTTGCTGCGCCGCCGCACGTTGAAGGTGCCGTCGTGGTTGATGGCCCGCTGGGTGCGGTGCGAAAATTTTTCGCCAATGCCGGGGTCGAGCGAGGCCATGCGGTGGGGTGAGACGCGAAGGAAAAGCGAAAAATACTATGGACTTATCCGAAAACGGCCGTTCCGAATGCAGCAGGAGCGCCGCGCCGGCAACGGTACCGGCGTTTGGGTCCGCTCGGGATTACGGCCACCTTTGTTCCCCGTCTGCCACATACCACGGTACGGCCCGGCTTTGGCAGAAGCCCGGCGGCCTTTTCCGCCCTTAACCCCCCCGGCCCATGCGCGGTGTCTACGCCATCCTGCTCCTCACCATCTCCAACCTGTTCATGACCTTCGCGTGGTACGGGCACCTGCATTTGTTCAAAAAAATGACCTGGTTTGCCAAATTGGGGCTGTTCGGCGTCATTTTGGTGAGTTGGGGGCTGGCCCTGTTCGAGTACATTTTTCAGGTGCCGGCCAACCGGCTGGGCTTCGAGGAAAACGGCGGACCGTTCGGGTTGTTTCAGCTCAAAGTCATCCAGGAAGTCATCACGCTCACCGTGTTTACGCTGAGCGCCGTGTTCGTTTTCAAAACCGATAAGCTGGGCTGGAACCACGTCGCGGGCTTTGCGCTGCTGGTGGCCGCGGTGTACGTCATCTTCAAGAAGTGGTGAAACGCCCGTGGCGCGGCGCAGCCGCCATAACTTCGGCCGGGGGGCGGCGTACTGCTGGCATTACCCGGGCCGGACACGGTCTGATTTTTACATTATTACATGATGAAAAAACTACTGCGCGCGGGCGTGCTGCCGGTCGCGCTGGCGCTGCTGGCCGGCCCCGCGCACGCCCAGAAAGTGGGCCTCGTGCTGAGCGGCGGCGGCGCCAAGGGCCTCGCCCACGTGGGGGTGCTCAAGCAGCTGGAAAAGAACCACATCCCCATCGACTACATCGTGGGCACCAGCATGGGGGCCGTCATCGGGGGCATGTACGCGGCGGGGTACTCGCCGGCCGAGATTGAGCAGATCGTGCTGAGCCCGGACTTTCAGAACTGGACGTCGGGCAAAACTCTGGAAGCCAAGACGTTTAATTACGCCACGAGCGAGCCGTCGCCGGCGGCCCTGCGCCTGGGCGTGGCCCTCGACTCGACGCTGAAGGCGCGCATCAGCTCGAACCTGGTGAACGACCTGAACCTGAACCTGGCCCTGGCCCGGCTCATGGCCCCGGCCGGGGCCGAGGCGGGCTACGACTTCGACAAGCTGTTTGTGCCGTTCCGGTGCATGACGTCGGAGGTGTTCACGCGGCAGGAAGTGGTGCAGCGCAAGGGCTTGCTGAGCGACGCCGTGCGCAACTCGATGACCTTCCCGCTGGCGTTCCGGCCCATCCGCAACCTCGACGGCAAGTACTACTACGACGGGGCCGTGTTCGACAACTTTCCCACGGCGGCCATGAAAACGGAGTTCGCGCCCGACGTCATCATCGGGGTGAACGTGGGCGACGTGGCGTTCAAGAAATACCCCTTCAAGAGCGACGACGCGCTGCTGGCCAGCACGGTGCTGTTTCTGGGCACGAGCGTGGCGGACACGTCCAGCGTGGGCCCGAACGGCATTTTTATCCAGCCCACCCTGACCGGGCTGGGCGTGGGCGACTTTGCCCGGGTGAAGGATTTGATCGCCGAGGGCGACACGGCCACGCAGCTCAAGATGGCCCTGATCAAGCAGCGCATCGGGCGCCGCCAGGACTCGACGGCCCTGCAGGCGCGGCGGCGGGCGTTTCAGGAGGGGGCCCCCACGCCGCGCTTCCTCGAAGTGCAGGTGCACGGCCTGCGCCCGGCCCAGAACGAGTACGCGGCCAAGTTCTTTCAGCACAAGGGCCGCGAGTACGGCCTCGACGACATCGAAGAAGGCTACTACCGGCTGGCGTCGGACGACTATTTTAAGAACGTGTACCCGCGCATCCGCTACGAGACGGCGCGCAAGGGCTACGTTTTCAGCCTCGACGCGGCGCGCAACAACAACGTGACCGCCGAGGTGGGCTTCGTGCTGAGCACGCGGCCGGTCGACAATTTTTACCTGGGCCTGGAGTACCGGGCCCTGCGGCGGTGGCTCTACACCACGTCGGCCGACGTGAGCCTGGGCCGTTTCTACAACGGGGCCCACGGCGCGTTCCGCGTCAGCGTGCCGGGCAACGTGCCGTTTTACGTGGAGCCGGGCGTCACCTACAACCAGTGGGACTACCAAAGCACGGGCGGCCTGCTGGGGCGCAACGCGCTGGGCACCCAAATTCGGCAGCAAGACACCAAGGTGGGCTTCCAGGCGGGCGTCTCGCCGAACTACCGCAGCCGGCTGCTGCTCGACGCGGGCCTGTTCACAACGCGCGACGACTACACGAACCGCACGGAAATCAACAGCAGCGACGTGCTCGACAAAACCGTGTTCCACGGCTTCACGGGGGCCCTGCGCCTGAACCGCAACACCCTGAACGAGAAGCAGTACTCCATCCGGGGCCACCGCTACTCCTACACGCTGCGCGGCGTAACGGGCTCGTCGGTGTACACGCCGGGCTCCACGTCGCTGCTCGAAGCCGACGAGCGCCACCACCAATGGCTCCAGTTTCGGGCCACGGTGGAGCGCTACTTCAGCCTGAAGGGCGACCGCCGCGCCTGGGGCTACTTCGGCGAGCTGATGGCCACGGGGCAGGGCACGTTCAGCAATTTTCGGGCGTCGCAGGCCATCGCGCCGGTGTTTGCGCCCTTGGCCGATTCGCGCACGCTGTTCCTGGACAAGTACCGCTCGGGCCGCTACGGGGCCGTGGGCGCGCGCTACAGCCAGCCGGTGTTCGGCAGCCTGCAGTGGCGCTCGGAGGTGTACGTGCACCTCAACTTCCAGCCCTTCGAGCAGGCCGCCGACCAGACCGCCGTGCGCACCAGCGGCTTCGACCGGCCCCGCCTGACGGCCAGCACGGGCTTTATTTTCATGACGCCCGTGGGGCCCCTGGCCTTGCACGCCCGCTACTACGACGACCCCAACGAGCACTTTGGCGTGTACGCCCACCTGGGCTACCTGCTGTTCCGGGGCCGGGCCCTGGAGTAGCCGGCGGAACGCCGCTTGCACGATACAGGCGAAATTTTACTTTAGACGGCCCGTGCTCCCGGGGCCCTCGCCCAATCGGGCAAGGGCCCCACCCAAACGCTGACCCACGTTTAAATCCAAATAAAAATACCCGTATAAACACTTAATTTTCAGAATGATGCAACGGCATCTCAACCCCAGCGGCGGAGAACGCCAAGGCGTGGCACCGCTGAGCACCATTGCTAATAAGTTTCACAAAATCAGGATTAAACAGGATTTTACTGCGCCAGTAGGCGCGGCCAAGCCCCCGGATTAGCCACCCAAAAACCGCTCGGTGCGGGAAAACCGCTTTGCCGCTTCCTGGCCTGCCGGCGGCCGGGCAGGGGCCGATACCCGTTAACTTGTAGCAGCCGGAGGGCCCCGGCCCGGGGCCCTCCGGCCTTTACACCGCCTTATTACACCGCCTTGTCTTAGCAGGCTACCTCTTGTTAAGACCAAACTAACCAGCGGCTTCCCATCCAATTCCTTCGTCTCCACTCATGATTCATATTTTTTTAGTCGACGACCACGCCGTGCTCCGCACTGGCCTGAAGCCGTTGCTGTCCAGCCAACCCGGCCTGAGCGTCGTGGGCGAAGCCAGCAACGGACTGGAGCTGTTGGAACAGCTTCCCACCACGCCCGCCGACGTGGTACTGCTCGACGTCAACATGCCCGGTATAGACAGTGCCGAAATTACCCACCAGTTAGCCGAGCATTACCCTGCCGTGAATGTACTGGTGCTGAGCATGATATCAAACGAAGAGTACATTTTTCAGCTACTGAACGCGGGCGCCAGGGGCTACATCCTAAAAAAGGCCGGGCTCGACGAAATCGTGCACGGCATTCGGACCGTGGCGGCGGGGCGGCCGTTTATGTGCTCCGAGCTGGGCCTGGCCGCCCTGCACAAGCTGCGCGGCGCGCCGGCGGGCCCGCCTCCCGCCCCCAGGCGACGGAGCGACCTCTCCCGGCGCGAAACCGAAGTGCTCCAGTTCATCGCCGAAGGCTTTACCAACCAGGAAATCGCCAACAGGCTTTCTACCAGCAAGCGCACCGTCGAAACCTACCGCCAGAACATCTTCGCCAAAACCCGTACGAAGAACACGGCCACCCTCGTCCGCTTCGCCATGTGCGAGGGCCTGCTGGTCTGACAGGCGAGACACGATAAACAATTTGACCGTAAGGATCGGCTTTTTTGACGTGCGGGGCTACCCGGCTACCGCCGCCGCGACGATTCCGGGGGCCTCGTAGGGCAGCAGGTGGCCGGCCCCGGGCACCACCGTCAGGGGGGTGCCGGGAGGCAGCAGCGGCAGGGTTTGCCCGCTTTGGGTAGCGGGGGTGATGGCCCGGTCGGCGGCCCCCACCAGCAGGTGGCAGGGCACGGCAATCCCGCGCATTAGAGCGGCAATATTTTCGCGCGTGCCGCCGAGCATCCAGGCATCCCAGGCGGCTTGGGTAGTGCGCAGGTTGTCGGCCACCACCTGCCGGCGCACGGCGTCGGGCAGGGGCGCTTGGGTGATTTTATGGAAGGTTTTTTCGGCTTCGGCGGCTTGGCCGTAAGCGGCCATAGCGGCGGCCCGGTCGGCGTCAGAAATAGGCTCGGGCGTGGGCGGCGAAGGCGAGAGTAGCACCAGGCGGCGCAAGCCGGGCGGGCGGGTAGCGGCCAGCGCCAGGGCCGCCTTGCCGCCCATGCTGTGGCCGACGAGCACGTAATCGTCCAAGCCGTTTTGTTGAACAAATTTGGCCACCCACGCGGCGTAGGCCCCCACCGAGTAGTCGAACCCCACCGGCGCGGCCTGCCCGCCGAAGCCGGGCAAGTCGGGCGCGAGCAGTTGGGTGCCCGCTGGCAGCAACGGGCGCAGGGCATCGAACTCGTGGCCGGCCCCGGCCCAGTAGTGCAGGGCCAGAACGGCGGGAATGTGGGCAGTAGGCATGGCACCTCATACGGCAGAAAACAGGTTAAGTATGGGCCCGGCCACCCCTCCGCCCAAACGCAAAAAGGCCCTTCCCCGGGCTAGGGAAGGGCCTTGTACGCGACCTCGGCCGGGGCCGGGCTTACCGTTTCACGAGGCGCTGGGCCAGGTTCACCGCCGCGCCGTCGGGGGCCGTACCGCTCACCCGCACCACGTAGGTGCCGCTGGCCACCGGGGCCAGGTCGAGGGTGTGGGCGGTGCCGGCCGAAAGGCGCAGGCCCAGCACGGTGCGGCCGGTCATGTCCACCACGCTGACCTGGTACGTACCGGCCGGCAGCTGGCTCAGATCGAGCTGGGTGCTGCCCGCGGCCGGGTTCGGGTACAGCGTGAC